>JBMFGX010000003.1:0-140687 GCA_049977105.1 Acidobacteriaceae bacterium
TCTCGGCTTGGCGCGACGGCGCCCGGTGTTGGGCGCTGGTCGCGCTGCGCGCGCTTTACCCTTGACCTCTCCTCGTCCCATGGCCGGGTGAAGCTCCTCTGCTCTGCGCCGCCTTCGGTTCGGAATCCAGCCTGACCGCTCTTGAGCGGCGGGTTCTTCTGAAACGGCCGCCGTGTGATTTCGCTCCTGCCCTGTGGCCTGCGGTGATCGGACCGCGAGCCATACTGTCTGGGCGGCTTCGCCTGCCGATCCGGCGCAGGTCTCGCCTTGTTCGCGCGGCTCCCAGGCTGCTTCCAATCTCTGCCCAGGTCGACGCGAGCGGCTTGGGGATTGCGCTCAGCCGCCGTGCTCGTCGGCCAGTTGGCTTGGCTGGGCGCCTTGGTGGGCGCCTCTTGCCGCGCCTCTTCTGCAGGAGCGGGCACAGGGGTGATGGCCAGATCCGGCAGGCCTCCGGGAAGGTACAGCAGGGTTTTGCCTTCAATCACCACGGAGTCCAACTCCCGCGCGGCCATCAGGGCATGCAGCACCTCTCGCACGCGGGATCGTGCGGTAAGTGGTGAAAGAAAGGTGGTGATCTCCTCCTCTGAGGCCGCAAAGACCTGGGTGAGGTAGAGGGAGATGAGCGCAGAGAGCGCGCTGGGCTGACCGCTGTTGGCTCCGGCCTTGATGGACTTGGTGAACCGCCGGGTGGTGAGCTCCCATAGCGTCTGGCCGTCCCTGCCCGTCTCAGGCCCCTGGGCCGGCAGCGGAATGACCCGAAGCTGCGACCACAACTCCTGGAGAGAGCGCAGCACGGCGCTCTCGGTCAGCTCGCGTCCCAGCTCCTGGGCCAGTTCCGCAGCCGTCATTGCTCCACGCTGGGTGAGCACCTCGAAGATCCGCAGCCCCAGCGGCGAGACTCTGACGGCCCCTGAGGTGGAGGGCGGCAGCTTCCAGGCTTTGTCTCCGCGGAGGGTGAAGACGTAGCTGAAGACGCGCGCGCTTACGATAAAGTCCGGTGTGTCGCCGGCGTCTCCGAGCAGATTGAGCGGCAGCGCCAACCCTTCCCTTGCAAGGCGTGCGACCAATACCCGCGCTGGCTCACTCTGCTGCGGGGTAGGGGCGGCGTTGGCGGCTCCGAGTGTAGCCTCCACCAGTGATGGCGCAGGAGCGGGCAACTGATGGGCTCGTGGAGCAAAGAGAACGAGGCCAAAGTCGTTGATCCAGGCTCGCGTTGCCTCCAGCGTGAGCAGGGCGTGGCCTGTCTCTACGGCGGGCGGCAAAGAACCGGGCTGCGCGGGCTCAATCTGCTTCCATGCGAGAGCGCGTGCAGCCTCAAGCTGTGTCTGGTTTAGCTCCAATGTCGAACTCAATGTTTCCCCTATTCTTGGCTTGCTGTAGCGTCTTGTTGCGAGCGCGCGAGGTTTTGACGGACCGGGATGCAGAGCATGGCTGTACAGTTCCGGAGGTTGATCGCCGCGGCATCGGATTCTGCCGGGGAAAGCTGATCGCGTGAAACCTGCCGTCTTGTGGGTGCTGGTGCTGCCGGGTTCGCGATACTGCCCCGGCGCGGCTGCCTTCCCAGCTAAATCCGCTGAAACGCCCTTTGGATGTCTCTTAGAGAATACCGCAAGGCGATCGGCCTGCCGTGCGGACAGCTCATGGGGTGCTCGGTTCTACCCAGTTCCCGCAAGAGCCAGTCCATTCTGGCCGACTCCAGCGGCATATTGACCTTGATTGCCGCATGGCAGGCGATGGATGCCGCGATGCGGGTGCGCCGGAGTTCCTCATTTTCCACCTGAGCGGTCTTTTCAGAGCTACCCAGCAGCTCATCCAGCACGCGCTCCAGCTCCTTACCCTCCAGTCCGACGGGGGTCGCCTTGACCGCCAGAGTCCGCGGCCCAAAGGGTTCCGCCTCAAAGCCGTTGCGCTGCAGCTCCTCGGCGATCGTTGCAAATCTTACCATCTGCTCAGGCAGCAGCTCTACCAGGACCGGCATCAACAGGCGCTGGCGCTGCACGGCCTCCACCTTACGCTCGCGCAGGATCTTTTCAAACAGAACACGCTCGTGGGCTACATGCTGATCGATGATCCACAAGCCTTCCTCGTTGACAGCCAGAATGAAGGACTCGCGTAGCTGTCCGAGGGGCTTCAAGGAGGCCAGCGCGTTCAGGGTTGGCGGGTTGTCGGCGCGGGGAGGCTGCGCCATGGGGTGGGGCGTGGGGCTGGAGGCAATCGAGCCGGAGAGCGGATCGTCGTAACCGACGGCCATTCCGGGACCACCAAATGCAAGCCTTCCGGTGGAAGCCGGGATGATGGGTTCATGAAGCTCGAACTTCGCCACATCCCTGGCCATATCGCCGGCTTCATCCGGCCCATCGCTCTCGGGTACGATTGTGGTCTGTGGATAGGAATTTGCAGGGGAGCCCGGCCGGGGCGAGAAGGCGGGCTGGTCCAGCCCGGGGAGTGGACTGACATCCAGCATGAGCGACTCACTGGCGGTGGGCGCGGCATGCAGGGCGTGGAAGAAGCTAGCTGCCGGACGGGCCTGCATCAGCGCCGTTCGGACCGAATCGCGCACCACGTCGTGGACAAAACTTCCCTGCCGGAAGCGCACCTCGGTCTTGGCCGGATGCACATTGACGTCCACCTCGTGGGATGGCATCTCCAGAAACAGCAGCACCACAGGAAACGAGGTGGGAGGAAGGATATTCCGATAGGCCTCATGGAGGGCGTGCAGAATGAGCTTGTCACGAATCAGTCGGCCATTGGCGAAGACATACATCGAGTTTCGATTGAGCTTCTGCAGCTCCGGCTTGCTGACAAATCCGCTGAGGCGCAGATCGCCCGGTGGCTGCGGCTGGTAATCTTCCGTCTGCCTCCAAGGTGGAGGTTCGGGCAGGCCGGCGCGCGCAAAGGGGACCTCCGCCGCGACTGGCATCAAGCGGTCAAAGGTGTCGCGGCCGAAGATCTGGAAGAGCCGTTCGCCGGCGTTGGCCACTGCGGGCGCCACCAGCAGCGCCTGGGTGGCGGAGTGCAACTCAAAGTGCCGTTCCGGATACGCCAGGGCATAGTGTGTGACCAGCGCGGCGATATGGCCTAATTCGGTCTGCTCCGCGCGCAGAAACTTTCTTCGCGCCGGGGTATTGAAGAACAGGTCTCGAACGGCAATTGTGGTTCCGATGGGCAAGCCGGCATCTTCCACGCGCAGCAGATTGCCTGCGGCGATCTCCAGCGCGGAGCCCATCTCCTCTTCGGCTGCGCGGGTCTCCAGGCGCACGCGCGCCACACTGGCGATGGAAGGAAGGGCTTCACCGCGAAACCCGAGGGTCGCAATCTGAAGCAGATCGTCGCTGCTGCGCAACTTGGAAGTGGCATGGCGTTCAAAGGCCAACAGGGCATCGTCGCGCCCCATGCCATGGCCGTTATCGACCAAGCGGATCAGCTTCCGGCCCCCGGCCTCTACCTCAATCCGGATCCGGGTTGCGCCTGCATCCAGGGCATTTTCCAGCAACTCCTTGACCACGGAGGCTGGGCGTTCCACCACCTCGCCGGCGGCGATCTGGTTGGCGACCTGATCGGAGAGTACGCGTATCCTGCCCATGACAATACGATACGGGACGGTGGGGGTAGGCGCGGAGGGGAAGACCGCCGAGGGGCGGGGAGGTTTTTTATCGACCCAACTGATCTCCCGCCCGGTGCAGGCGCATGAAGTTGGTAGCTCCCGACTTGGTGCGTGTACCGGCCACGATTCCGACAATCTCATCCTGCTTCAGGTAGCCGCGCGATTCCAAGGTTTCCTCGGCCATCTTGACGAGCGTATCGGTGCCGATAAAGCGATCGCATTGGATGGCCATGGTACCCCACAGCAGCATCATGCGGTTGACCACGGTTTCAAACGGACTGAGCGCATAGATGGGTGCCAGGGGACGGTACTTGGAGAGCAGGAGGGCGGTGTGTCCGCTCTCGGTAAAGATGGCGATAGCGGCCAGATCCAGATCGGTGGCCGAGTGCGCCATGCACTCGCAGATGGTCTCTGCCACGGTGAGGGAGCGCACTCTATCGGCATTCATCTGCCAGGGCACCGGCCTTTGTCCGAGCAGATTCATCTGCTGCTCGGTCTCCACGATGATCTTGCTCATCATGGTGACGGACTCCACGGGATACTTTCCGGCGGCACTTTCGGCGGAGAGCATGACGGCATCGCTGCCGTCGTAGATTGCATTGGCCACGTCGCTGGCCTCAGCGCGGGTGGGTCTGGGGTTCTCAATCATGGACTCCAGCATCTGAGTAGCGGTAATGACGGGCTTACGGCATTCAGTTGCACGGCGAATCATATGCTTCTGAATGGCGGGCACCTTCTCTGGCGGGACCTCCACGCCGAGGTCTCCGCGCGCCACCATGATGCCTTCTGCGACCTCGAGGATGCTATCGAGATGATCCAGGGCCTGGGGCTTCTCGAGCTTGGCGATGACCCAGGCATCGGAGCCCAGATCTTTGAGGCGCTGCTTGACGTAGCGCACATCGTCGGCTGTCTGCACGAAGGAAACAGCGATCATATCGGCTCCAGCCTTGACGCAAAACTCGAGATCAATCTCGTCTTTTTCGGTCAGTGACGGAACCTTGATGGCGACGCCGGGAAGATTGATGCCCTTGTTTTCTCCCAGCAGGCCGCCGTTGACGATCTCGGTAATCACATCCTGACCGGCGATCTGAAGCACGCGCAGCTCAATCAAACCGTCAGAGAGCAGGATCTGATCGCCCGGCTTGAGATTTTCCGCCAGGGTTGGGAAGACGGTGCTGACCTTCTCCGCGGTTCCCTCTATGCTCTGTGGAGTAATCGTGAGCTGTTTGCCGGCCTGCAAAAGCACGGGCTGATGGTCGACCAGTTTCCCGGTACGGATCTTGGGCCCTTGCAGATCGGCAAGAATGCAGATGGGCTTGTTTTCTTCTCGCGCGACCTTGCGGACCATGGCGATGAGCTGAGCCTTTTGCTCATGCGAGCCATGGGAGAAGTTCAATCTGGCCACATCGAGTCCGGCGCGGACCAGTGCGCGAAACGTCTCCTCAGAACTCGACGATGGTCCAAGCGTGGCCACAATCTTTGCGCAGCGCTTACCTTGCTCCCTACTTCCCGCCATCATGCTCATATCCTGCTTTCTTCCTCTCCTTCGGTTGCGAATGGCGGTGCGAAATCGGTTTCCGTCATTCCTTCAACATTCTACCTGTGTGGCGGCGGAGGAGGCCGGGCAACCTTCGCAGCAGCGCCGAGAGCCTGGGGTCTCGCCGGCCCGGTGCCTGCGCAGAGAGCTGGGCGTTGAACTCCGCGCCCATGAGCACGCTGAGAGCAATGATGTAGAGCCAAAAGAGCAGCGCAATGGCGACGCCCAGCGACCCGTAGACCCGGGAATAGTCTGCAAAGCGGGTGACATAGACGCCAAAGAGCAGGGTGGTGAACAGCCATGCGGCGGTGGCCAGCGCAGCTCCCGGCAGGCTGGCTCGCCAGCTCCAGTCCTTGCGCAAGATGACCCACGGCTCGCGCAGCAGTGGCTCGAGGTGTTTGCGCATCTGCTGTGTCACATCGGTGCCGAGGTGGTAGATGACTGCGATGATGCCCATACTGCCTGCGAAGGCAATGGTCCAGCGCAAGACGAAGGTGGCCATAAGCGCCGGCCAGCGCAGGGCGGGCGTAACCTCTCCCACCAGCCAACGGCTGATCAGGTGACCGAAGATGACCAAAATGCTGACGGCCGCCAAGGGAAGCAGCGAGATGGGGACCAGCGCCAGGGATCGGATTCTTCGCGGCCAGAAGCTATGCCGGGTGAGCGGAAGGTCATAGGCCCGGCGAAAACCTTCCATCAGGGTAGCCATCACGCTGGAGGCGCCTGTAACGCTGACGACGACAGAGCCGAACAGCACCCTTGCGGTATGCATGTTTCTGTGAGTGGGCGCAAAGTACTGCTCCAGGACGGGAAGCACATTGGATGGAAGCACCTGGGAGAAGACCTGGGCCATCTGCTCCCGCACGGGCATGGTATCCGGCGCCAGAGAAAAGATGGCCGCAGCGACGATTAGTGCAGGGAACAAGGCCACCATGGCGGAATACGCAGCCGCCTGGGCGACAGTAAGGACATCATGCTCGAGCGCCGCGAGCAGGGTGCGGCGGAGGCTCCCGGGCAGCCGCGTGTCCATCCAAAGGCCGCAGCGCGCAGCCCATTTCATGGAGCGGCGTCTGAGGTTCCCGCCTGTCGCCTTGCCTTCCGGCCGGGGGGCCTGGCCGGAGCGCGGGGTCTTCATGGCTTCCACTTGTTGAGAAACGCCGTGACTGCCGAAGGCTCCATATTCCGCATGTCGGCAAACTCGTTGCTCTGCGCGTAGAGCACCTTACCGTAGGGACTGAGCACGGCCAAGGCAGGAACGCCCGTGACCGGAACGCCGTAACGATGTGCAATGGCCAGATTCGCGTCCATGTTCCCGATGTTGACGTCGACCAGGACGAAGTACTTCTGCAGCAACTCCGCATTGGGGCTCTGATGGAAGTAGATATTCAAGACCTGGCAATCCCCGCACCAGTCGCCGCCAAAGTCCAGGATGATCCGCTTGTGCGTCCGTCTGGCCTCCTGCAGGGCTGCGTGAATCTGTTGTGGGGCCGCAGCCACCGGTGGATAGATATGCGCCCGGGCAGAGGCCAGCATCTGCGGGTTCGCTGTACCGGGCAGCAGCGCCAGCAGGGCAAGAGTCCAGGTTACCGCCAACATGCTTCTGCATCCGCCATTCGTCATCACCGTCTCCTTGGTTGTCTTTTTGGTGGAAAAGACCGCCGTTCTTTTGATTTGTCTCATGCCGGTCTGTCGTCGGTCTATCCTTTTGTGCAGCCTTTTGTCTATCCTTCTGTCTATCCTTCTGTCTATCCTTCTGTCTATCATGCTTCAGATTGGTTCGGCGTCCAAGCAGCCTTGTGGCAAACTCTGGTGAGCCGATCTCGCGGGGTTGGATTGCGAGTCTGACGCAGCACCGCAGTTTGAGAGAGCGGCGGACGCGCCTTTGTGCCCCGCGCGGGCGAGCGGAGGCGTGACTGCGTCGGTATTGGCGCCCTGGCTGGGCGCTGTTGCCCGACCTGGGGAGGCGGACGCTAGAGGGAGCGGGGGGATGCAGCCGGCAGGCCCACCTGCCGATGAGAGAGAGAACGGAACCGCCAATATGAGTAACTCCTAAGATAATGTCGTCCGGTAAATATCTTCCTGCGCGCTCCCTGTGAAGTTGGGAGGGAACCACGCCGGGCGCTTCCTCATGAAGTGAAGATGTTGTCCTACAAGACTCTTATTATGAGAAAGATCTATCAATCCGTGCATTGAGGTTTTGGGGAGTCAGGAGTGGGCGGTGGGCGGCGCTGATTGGCTAGCCTCTGTGGGCGGGTAGCCTATGGTAATCTGAGGCGAGAGGTTCCTGGCGGGGCTGAGGTTCTGATTGGTTCTTTTGTCTTTAGAACGCCTTGCTGTAGCCATCTGAGTAAGATAGAGCGTTGGGCCAGAGAACGAAGGAATGGATTCCTGATGCAGGCGCAGCGGAGTGAGAACAGAACCCGCCTCCTGAGCTGATTACTTTTGAATGAATTCTGGGCGGGCTGTTAGCTAACTCATCAATGAGAAGAGAGATGCCCACGGCTTCAAAGATGGCAAGTTCCTTATTCTGAGCGATTGTTTGAGAATTTTCTCTGCTATGCTCTGGATACTTCGAAAGGTTTCCTTGACGAAGCATCTCCGCTGCACCGCTCTTTTGAAGGTGCAAGCCTGAGGACTGAAATTCGAAATGGCGAAGCCACTACGTAGCGACGATCCCAATCCGCCCAGTGTCCAGTTCCGGGACTTTGGTGTTCTTGATGATGGCAAGCGAAGCAAAGGCGCTGCGATCGCGTCGATTACGATCAACGTAACGCTGGCGGCCCTGGTTGTGGTGCTAGGACTGATCATTAAGGCAAGTCCGACCGCGGCGAGGGAAGTTGCGGTACTGATGTTGCCTCCGCCGCCGCCCAAGCCGGCGCCGACGCCGAAGCCTCCCCCGCCGCCGCGGATCAAGCCGTTGCCGCCGACGCCGACGGTAGCGCCAAAGATTAAAATGCCCACACCTCCGGTTCCACCGCCACCGACGGTGAAGCCGTTGCCGGTACCGCAACCGAAGCCGCTGGATCTACCACCGGCTCCTCCGAAGCGAGTGACCCCTCCGCCGGCGCCGGTGAAGGTAAACCTGGGGGTAGCGACGGCAGCGTCGGTTCCGAACCATGATGCGCATCCGACGGCGGTGCGACTGGGAGAGGCGACCAATCCATTGCGTCCCTTGAGCGGTCCGGCGGTCTCCAGCGTGAATCTGGGCAACGCCGGCATGCCGGGCATGAACCGGGGCAACACGGGCAACGGTCCGCGGGCGACTGCGGTGAATCTGGGTTCGGGTTCGGCAAACGGGAGCATGAACGGGCACGACAATGCTGTGGGACCGGTGCGTGGAGTTTCGCTGGGCAGCGGATCCGGCCCGATGAACTCGCGGAACTTTGCGGCAGTGAAACCGGTGCGACTGGGCACGCCGCCGCAGCAGCAGGCGCGCAGCGCGAACTATGCACAACTTTCTGCGGCGACGCCTCCGAAGATCACCTTCAAGCCGCAGCCGGTCTATACGGAGGATGCGAAAGAGCATCACATTGAAGGAGACGCGGTGGTGAAGGTGGTATTCCGGGCCAATGGCACCATTGAGGTGCTGGGTCTGGTTCACGGCCTCGGATATGGACTGGATCAACCTGCGGAGGAGGTAGCCCGTGGAATCCGGTTTTATCCGGCGCGGAACGCCGCAGGGGATCCCATTGACTTCCCAACGAACGTGGTGATTCACTTCGTCATTAATAACTAAACTAGTACGCAGTCTGCACAATTCCGTGGAAACTTTTGTAACCATCGGGCTAACCTAGAGAGCCAGATACCTTAAAAGCGTCTCAAACAAAATAGATTCTTTAGAGCAGCAGATACAGACACAAGACCGATCGGCAGATTGTTGCAGATTGTTATTGCATGGACCACCTCAGCGGTGGCTGCACCAGCCAAGGAGCCCTAGAAGACGATGAAATTTCCTTCCAAGATCACCACCGCGATGGCCGTCTCATTACTGGCAGTTTCGGTGTTACCCGCCGCCGCCTTCTCGCACAAGAAGAAGCAGAGTGAGATGGACTTTCTGAATGGCCGCAAGCTGACGCCGGCGCAGGACGCCCTGGTGAACAAGGCGATTGCCCGGGAGGCAGTGATCGTGAAGACGCTGAGGCAGCGGAGTCCGATTGTGGAAACCTACATCCAGAACATGCGTCCGGACCCGGTGATGGGGCAGACGGTGGCGAGCGACCAGCACTTTCTGGCGCGGGTGGACTTCGGCAAGGTGATCGGCGAAGAGGGTTTTGCGGATGGAGAACATCCGCAGGGCAAAGGGGGGCGCTTCCATCACTCCTTTGCGTACATTACGGGAGTCTCGCGGGATCTCCATCTGCGCTATAACGAAGCGGGTTTTGTGCGCATGATTGTGATCGACAGCACGGGGTTTGACCGCAAGCACTATCATTTCAGCTTTCTGCGCAACGAATTTCTGGGATCGGTCGCCACGGAGGTCTTCAACGTGAATCCGATCCGGAAGACTCCGGGGCGTTTTTTTGGGCGCATCTGGGTAGAGCGGGATGGGGGCAATATTGTTCGCTATGACGGCGATCTGGCGGGGGGGGAGAAGGACAACATCAACGAATACTTCCACTTCAACTCTGTGCGGACGGAAGTGGCGGATAATCTTTGGCTTCCGACCGCCTCTTACATTGAAGAGACGGATCCGAAGAGCCCCGAACACAGTCTGAAGTTCAAGGCGCTGAATCAGATCTGGGGTTACTCGTTGAAGGTTCCCGCCAGCGACCAGGATCAGGCGGATATTGAGGTAGAAGGGGCTACCGATGAGAGCCAGCAGGGTGGCAATCTGAGCCCGCTGGGGGCGCAGCGGCAGTGGATTGAGCAGGCCGAAGATAACGTGATTGATCGGCTGTACACGGCTGGACTGATCGACGCTCCGAGTGACTTTGACAAGGTGCTGGCGGAGTTGGCCAATAACATTCTGGCCTACAACCAGATTCCTATCGACCGTCCGATCCGGGTGCGAACGCTGCTGACGGAGCCGCTGGAATCCGTGGCGGTGGGAAACACGATACTGATCTCCAAGGGTCTGATTGATACGACCGCGGTGGTTACGGCCGATGGTGCTCAACAGATGGGGAATCTGAACGCGGTTCTGGCTTTTCAGGTGGCTCAGATCGTTCTGGGGCATCACATTGACACCAAATTCGCATTCAGTGACCGGCTGCTGTTCCCTCCGGAGTCTGCGTTTCAGCGTCTGCCTCTGGGCCATACGGATGCGGATGACACTGCGGCAGCGAAAAAGGCCCTTGAGCTGCTGAACGTGAAAGATCTGGCGGATGGACAACAGTACTTTGGTCTTTACCTGCAGCAGTTGCAGGCGCGCGAGAAGGGTCTCCACGCCCTGACCACGCCGCAGCTCGGCGACAGTCTGGTGAAGCCGGATGGCAGCTTCTGGCTGCAGGCTCTGATTGCGAAAGCTCCCAAGCTGAACAACACGGACCTGAAGCAGTTGGCGGCTGAGCCACTCAACGCGTTCCTCCGCAACGATCCGTGGACCGATCAGGTGATCCGGCTGAACGCGGTGCAGGAGCCGTTATTGAGCCCCAGCGACAAGATGCCCTTTGAGTTGACTCCAGTCTCAGTCAACCTGACGTACTGGAAGCCGCCGGTGGATCCGAATGCAGCACCTGCTGCCGCCGGCGCCGCGGCCGCATCGACCACGGCTGCCAACCAGCCCCATCCCTGATAGGGAAATGACCGCGTTCCTGCACCGGGCCTGAGCGGCGTCCTTGTTTCTGAGGCGTCCTCGCGGCCCGGATCAACAGCTCTCCACCTGTCCGCGGGGGTGATCCTGGGCTACTTCTTCTTACATTCTCCTCATTTCCTGTAATAAAACTCAGACACTGACGCTCCTATTCGCGAGACGTACCGGAAAAGAAACTGTATTCTGAGAATATCTTTATAAAGTACTGGTGTATCAAGCGAACCTTCAACTAAACTGAAGCGACAGAAGATCCCTATCCCGGCCAATGGAGGCCATCCATTGAAACGTACAATCCTAGGTCTAGCAATGTGGATCGTGTGCTCTTCCATGGCTCTTGGTCAGGCCATTCCGGGAGCGACGCGCGTTCTGAACGTTCAGGCGGGTGGCACTTTCACCTTCGGCTTTCCTGACTACACGCCGCAAGACGCAATTGGGTATGGGCTATTCGGCACCTTTGACTTCACTCCTCACTGGGGCGCGACGGTCGACTTTCACTCGATTGATATCCTGCAGCACTCGCCGGCCAAGGAGTGGTCGATCGGCTATGGAGCGAGGTATTATCGGACGTACGGCCGGTACAATCCCTACATCAATGGTCTGGCGGGTCGCGCGACATTTGATTCGGCGCCTGATTTCTATCAGCACGGCGCCAGTCTCGGTTACAACTGGCTGGGTTTCGGCACCGGCGTGGATACTGTGCTCTCCCCAAGTTTCAGCCTGCGGTTGGGAATGGAATACCAGCATTGGTTTACGGGTGGGTTGACAGGGCCTCCGGGTAGCGGTGGACCGGGAACAGACGTCTATCTTCCACATGGCCTGACGCCGATCCTCTATGAGGTTGGTGTTTCCTACCACTTCACGGGTGGCAGCAGGATTCAATAGTCGGGTTCCGAACTTCCCTTCTTCAGCAACGCGGGTTGATCGCCTGCCGAGCCTGGCCCTTGCGGGCGGGTCAAACTTCTTTCCGGTTCGTGTTCTTTGCAGGGATCCGTTGGCGCGGGCCTCACAGAGTCCCTTGTGGTATGGCCAGGGATTGCGAGAGAGATGCGCGGTGGGGCTTCCTTTTTACCTCAGCAGCCTGGCCCGCTGGGGGCCCCGGATTTTTACCTCGGCACCTGGCCCGCTGAGGGCTTGGGGTTTTGCCATGGAGTGGGAAGAGTTTAGCTGGGGGTCACACGGGAGATGGGATCGAGGGTTGGCCGGGTGCTTTTTGTGATTCGCTTTTGCTCTCCGCAGATGAGATTGCTCCTGGTCCATGCCCATTTTGCGAGGGCCTTCCGTGCTTATGGGGTACGTTTCCGAAGCTGAATTGTGATTTACCCTTCGGCGCAATTGATTGGTTTGCGGAGCAGGCATCTTTCCGAGGGTCTGGGAAGCCCTGTGGTCTGCGCCCAGGACATCTGGTGGCGGCAGGAGCCTGCAACCGTACCGTTGGGGCAACTTTGTGTTTGGATAAACAGTCATAGGCCGCACCAAGGTGCGGCCTATGACTGTGAGAACCTGCGAAAGTTCCGTCGGCGGAGAGATCCCGGCGAACTAGAAGTGATACGCCACGCCGAGTGACGGAGTCATCAGCGCATAATAGCGGTTTGTCTGGGTGAGTCCAGCGGGGTTCCCCATCGTCGGAGCGCGGGAGGCGAAGATACGATACTCGACGCGGAGGTCCCAGCTCGGGCTGAGTTCATAGGCCAAGCCGCCTCCGAAGAGAAGACCTGGTACCATCTCCGTTTTGAAGTCCAAATTGGTCGTCTGATAATCCAAGATTGGAAGATAGACCTCGGCGCCAAGCCCGGCCTCCACGAACGGGTTATACCGCTTATAGGTGCGCATATAGACGTATGCGGCTGTCACCTCCTGCACACGGACGATGGAGCGGGTGTTTGGCTCGGCGATCGCGTTGTACTTGAGGGAGTTTCCGAAGTACCCGTAGTTGACCTCCACCGCGCTGCGAGGCGTCATCATATAGCGGTAGCTGGCGAGGAATCCGCCAGTGGTCGTCGTGATCATGGGATGAATATCCAGACCATAGACGGGCGGCGCGTACACCCCGAACAAACTTATGCTGGCATCCTGTCGGCTCTCCTGCGCGTGTCCAACAGCGGCGGTGCACAGCAATACCAGTGCACCTAGCAACATCATTTTCTTCATGCTTGACGAAATCCCTTCGCATGCTCACCGCCGACCAGACACTTCCAGGGAGTCCAACCGATAAACGCGGCGTGCTTTTATCCTAATTGTACCTGCACCTGACGCGATTCCGCGCGTCAGGTTTGATTCTGCCTTATCGTACCGGCTGGAACTTTCTGATAGACGGCTCAAACCCCGCAGGGGGTATCAGAAAATGGACTCGAAAGCTTGAGTTTTTCTGTTTGGGTTGCTTCAGGCCCTCCGGGGAAGCTGTTGGCTTGCGCCGTTCGCCGATTACAGAGGGGTTGCGACAGAGGGGGCACTGTTTTCCAGGCAGGCGGTGAAGGCGCGACGCGGAGGAGCGACGTGCGGAACGAAAGGAACGGCCGCAAGCGTCCGGCAGGCACAGGATGCCCAAGAGGGGCGGCTCCAGGCTTTGAGCGGGTCTAGGCTCTGAGCGGGTCTAGGTCCTGCCTTCCGAGACAAAACAGAATGGGTCACCGTGTTCCTGAGCATGCGTCCGCACCACGGCCAGAAACTCCCGAGCTGCGTGGGAGAGGGCCGTTCCGCGGCGATGGACCAAGCGCAGCTTGCGCTCGATCTGCAACTCGGGCACCTCGACGGCCACCAGCATACCAGCCTCCAGTTCGCCCTCAACGGTGAGCCGGGGCACCATGGCGACACCGTTGCCGCGCTGCACGAATCGTTTGATCGCCTCCAACGACGGCAGTTCCACCTCCATTTGCAGAGGAATGTTGCGGCGCTGAAAGGTCTCAATAACGCGCTGGCGCAGGGGGGAAGGCACATTGTGGGCCACAAAGGTCTCTCTTCCCAGGCGACTGAGCGCGGCCTTGCCTGCCTTGGCCAAAGCGTGCGTCGGACTGACGACGCACATCAACTCATCGCGGTAGACGACGGTTGAGACCACCTGCGGATCCGCCGGCCGGAAGCTGACCACTCCGATTTCGACTTCGCGCGATTGAACCTGATCTGCGATTCGGCTGGCCAAGGTGCGTTGCACGGCGACCTTGATGCGGGGGTGCTTGTGGCGAAAGGCATCCAGCACGGGCAGCAGATACAAACAGGTATATTCGTTAGCCGCCAGATCCAGCCTTCCCCGATGCAGCGAACGCAGATCCACCAGCGCCGACCCTGCATCCTTGCGCAGGCTCAGCATTTTTTGCGCATACTCCAGCAGGACGTAGCCGGCATCGGTGGGTTGCCCTGCGGCGCGCTCCAGCAGCACCTCTCCCAGTTCTGCCTCCAGTTTGGCGATCACCTGACTGACGGCCGGCTGAGTGCGGTGGAGACGCGCTGCCGCACGGGAGAAGCTTCTCTCCTCAGCCACCGCGACGAAGGTCTCCAGTTGAAATAGATCCAAGCTCTGCCCCCACGGATCGGCTGTAGACGATTTCCTATAGACTTATTAGAAATTGTAATACATGTGGTTATTGGCATAAGAGCGCGTTATGATTCTCTGCAGCAGGAAAGGTCCTCTTTTATGGCTACCGACACTCCGATTGTTATTTTTGACACAACCCTGCGCGACGGGGAACAGTCGCCTGGGTGCACGATGCACCATGCGGAGAAGCTGCGCTTTGCTCATCAGTTAGCCTACCTTGGGGTGGACATTCTTGAAGCGGGCTTCGCCATTGCCTCCCACGGCGACTTTGACTCGGTGCAGGCTATTGCTCGCGAGGTGGGCTGCACAGAGGCCGCTCCGCGGATCGCGTCTTTGGCGCGCTGCAAGCGGGAGGATATTGAAGCGGCTGCGCGCGCTGTAGAACCAGCCCGGAAGAACCGTATCCACGTCTTTCTGGCCAGTTCCGATCTGCATCTGGAGGCCAAGCTGAAGATCAGCCGCAGCCAGGCGCTGGACAATGTGGGCGTGGCTGTGCGTCTGGCCCGCAGCTTTGCCGAGGATGTTGAGTTTTCCACTGAGGATGGCACGCGCTCCAGCCTTGATTTTCTGATTGAGATGATTCAGGTGGCCATCCAGGCGGGGGCGACCACGATCAACATTCCGGATACGGTGGGGTACACGACTCCAGCCGAGTACAGGCATCTGTTCGAGACCGTGCGGCAGCGGATCCCGGGCAGTGATGGGATTGTGTTCTCCACGCACTGCCACAATGATCTGGGCCTGGCCGTGGCGAACTCGCTGGCCGGCCTGGAGGGCGGCGCGCGCCAGGTGGAGTGCACCATCAACGGGATTGGGGAGCGTGCGGGCAATGCAGCTTTGGAAGAGGTGGTTGCCGCCATCGCCACGCGCCATGACCGCTATCCTTTCAAAACCAACATTGTCATGAATCAGCTCTACCCAACCTCGCGCATGCTGGGTGAGATCATCAGCTTTGGGGCGCCTCCCAACAAGGCTGTGGTGGGTAAAAACGCCTTTGCACATGAGTCCGGGATTCATCAGCATGGCGTTCTTTCCAATCCTTTGACCTACGAGATCATGACGCCTGCTTCGGTTGGCTTTACGGGCCAGAACATCGTGCTGGGCAAGCACAGTGGGCGGCGTGCTCTGGAGTATCGCCTGAATGAGATGGGATACAAGCTCTCTCACGCGGAGATCGACGCCGTCTATGAGCGCTTTATTGAACTCGCCGACCGCAAGAAGAACATCTACGACCAGGACGTGATCGGTCTGCTGCAACCCACCGGCGGGGAAGCTCTGGCCAGCCAAGCCCCTTGACCTGCAACCGCCCCTTTCCCGCGGCTGCTTTTGAGCCGGGCTGCGGACTGCAGCATTGGAACATGGATGCAGCAGGGCAAATAAAGCTGAAAGAGGGATCGAATGACACAGCCCAGCGGAAGCATTTTGCACTCTTCAGCGGTGGAGCGGGACCAGCCGCCGGTCGCCGAAGGGGCTGGGTTGGGCCACGAATCTCCGGGCTATGACGCTCGATGGACGAACACACTACGGAATGGATGGATCACGCATGAAGCTTAAAATCACAATTTTGGCCGGTGACGGCATCGGCCCTGAAGTTACCCACGAAGCCGTCAACATTCTGGAAGCTGTAGCCGAAGCCGGCGGCCATGAGTTCATCTTCAGCGAGGCTTTGCTGGGTGGAGTGGCTATCACAGCCAAGGGTACGCCGCTGCCGCAGGAGACTATTGACATCGCGCTCGACAGTGACGCGGTGCTGCTGGGCGCGGTAGGCGACAACAAGTTCAATCATCTGAGCCCGGATAAGCGCCCGGAGGCCGGCCTGTTGCAGATTCGCCAGATTCTGGGTGGTTTTGCCAATCTGCGCCCCGCGGTCGCCTACCCTGCTTTGGCGGAGAACTCTCCGCTGCGCCCTGAGGTGACTCAAGGCGCCGATATTCTGTTTGTCCGCGAGCTTCTGGGGGGCCTTTACTTTGGCCAGCCGCGCTTTTGGAATAAAGAGACGGGCGAGGCGGTGAACACGATGCGTTACACGCGCGACGAGGTGGTTCGCGTGGCCCGCATCGCCTTCGATCTGGCGTCGCGGCGGCGCAAGAAGCTCACCTCCGTGGACAAAGCCAACGTTCTGGAGTGCTCGCAGTTGTGGCGCGCCACTGTCGACTCTCTGAAGCCTGAGTATCCCGATATCACGGTGGAGCATCAGTTGGTGGACTCGATGGCCATGCATCTGATGAACATACCGCGCAACTTCGACGTGGTGCTGACGGAGAATCTGTTCGGCGACATTCTGTCCGATGAGAGCGGGATCATTACGGGCTCTCTGGGGATGCTGCCCTCGGCGACGATCGGCGGACGGATCAACCTGTATGAGCCGGTTCACGGCAGCGCGCCGGATATCGCCGGCCAGGGGAAGGCCAACCCGCTGGGTGCGATCCTGACTGCGGCCATGGTGCTTCGCCACTCTGCCGGGCTGGAGCAGGAGGCCGGCGCAGTGGAGGCCGCCGTGCAGCAGGTGCTTGCCGCCGGACACCGCACGGCGGACATCGCCCGGGGCAACAGCGCCGCCACCGTGAGCACGCAACAGATGGGCAAGCTGGTGCATGCTGCTCTGGCCGAATCGATTGATCGCAGCCAGTCGCTGCACGCAGTCTGAGTGATGCCGGAGCGGGCGTCTCCGCCTTGGCTGAGGCATCTGCTCCGGGCCGCATCGCTGCCGCACTGATCCTTTTTCTCTTTTGTCCCTCTTTTCGGGACATTCACCTGCACGGATCCATCCTGGCTGCTTCCCTATGCGCTCAACCCTTTCTATCGCCGCCGCTCTGCTGGTCCTTCCGTTGATGCCGATCCGTGCGCAGATCACCAGTCCGGACAAGCTGATTGCGCCGCCGCCGCGGAACCCGGCAGAGCCACAGCGGATGCGGCCGACGGCTCCGTCATCCGGAGCGCTACAGTGGCTGTGGCAGTACACCCGACCGGCGCCGATCGGAGAGGCCGCCAACCTGCGTGTGGATGAGCGTTTCCAGGCCTTTCTGCAGAGCGCTTTTCACCAACCGCAAACGATGTGGGGACCGCCGGGCGCGCAGGAGCCTCTGGCGACTATCATTCCGCTGTTCCTGACCCAGTATGGCGAGGTTCGGGGTGAGGAGAATCGCTACATTACGGTGGACGGCTGCGTTCCCAACTTCTGCGCGGCCTCTGGCCTGCTATGGATCGATCTGGGGCAGGCCCACCCCCTTGCGGTGTTTGCCGCTGTTAACTGGAATCCCAGCGCCCACAGCACGGATGAGCCCCAGGCGAACTATAACCTGTGGCTGTTCAGCTCCCGGACGCTTTCGCCGGATGCGGTGCCCTACGCTCTTACCGAGGCCATTGCGCACTGGAACTTTCGTCTGGCTGCCGCGCATCGGCTTGTCCCGCACATTGAGCATGCTCTGCTGGTTGAGCCCAGCGGCAACCAATTTCCGCTTCATCCTGAGCTGATCGGCGCGAACGTGATTGCGCCCCAACCTGAGACAGCCACTCCGCAACGCAACCCCAACCCTGATCCGACGGATACCAACTAACTATGAGCACATCCACTCCCCGCACCCTGTTTGAGAAGGTCTGGCAGCAGCATGTTGTCACCGAGCCCGTCGGCGAACCGACGATTCTTTACATCGACCTCCAACTTGTCCATGAGGTGACCAGCCCACAGGCCTTTGAGGGGCTGCGTCTGAGCGGCCGTCCGCTGCGTCATCCGGAGCGCCACGTGGCCACGGTGGACCACAACGTTCCTACCACTTCTATTGCAGACCGTCTGGTGATCGCCGACCAGATTGCGAACGCGCAGGTGAGCGCGCTGCGCAAGAACTGCGCTGACTTTGGCGTTGAGCTCTTCGACGTGCAGGATGCGGATCAGGGTATTGTGCATATGATTGGGCCGGAGCTGGGCCTGACCAAGCCGGGCATGACGATCGTCTGCGGCGACAGCCACACCAGCACGCACGGAGCCTTTGGAGCGCTTGCCTTTGGCATTGGCACCAGCGAGGTGGAGCACGTGATGGCGACCCAGACGCTTCCCCAGTCCAAGCCCAAGACCTTTCTGATCCGGGTTGAGGGAGGGCCGAACGGCACATTGCCTTTCGGGGTGACGGCCAAAGACATCATCCTTGACATCATCGGCCGGATCGGAACGGATGGCGCAACCGGCTGCGTGATTGAGTATGCGGGCTCGGCGATCCGCGCGCTCTCTATGGAGGGCCGGATGACCATCTGCAACATGAGCATTGAAGCTGGTGCGCGGGCAGGCATGATCGCACCGGATGAGACCACGTTTGCTTACCTCAAGGGCCGCCGCTTTGTGCCTAAGGACGCGGCATGGGACGAGGCGGTCGCCCACTGGCGCGCCCTTGGCAGCGACCCCGGCGCGGCCTACGATCGCGAGCTGCACATCGACGCCACGCAACTGGCTCCCTCGGTGACGTGGGGAACCTCGCCGGGCATGGTCACCTCGATTGACGGATCGGTTCCCACGCTCGACCAGGCTCGCAGCGAAGCAGATCAGAAGTCCTTTACACGGGCCTATGAGTACATGGGCATCCAGCCCGGAACCCCGATGCAGCAGATCAAGGTGGATGCGGTCTTTCTGGGCTCCTGCACGAATGGCCGCCTTGAAGATCTGCGCGCCGCGGCGAAGGTGGTGAAGGGCTACCACGTAGCCAGCAGCGTCCGCGCGATGGTGGTGCCGGGGTCCCAGGCGGTGAAGCGTCAGGCGGAGGCGGAAGGACTGGACCGCATCTTCCAATCCGCCGGGTTTGAGTGGCGCGAGCCGGGCTGCTCGATGTGCCTGGGCATGAATCCGGACATTCTGTCGCCGGGAGAGCGCTGCGCCTCTACATCCAATCGCAACTTTGAAGGGCGCCAGGGCCGGGGAGGGCGCACGCATCTACTTTCGCCCGCCATGGCTGCGGCTGCCGCTATCACCGGCCACTTTACCGACGTGAGGACCTGGAGCTTTAAAGCGTAGAGAGATTTGAGTCCCAAAGAACCTTTGGCCCGCACCTTACAAAGGCCGAACCGAACCTAGAGAGAATCGAGAGCGAACTATGGAACCCATCAAAATCCTTACCTCGACGGCTGCGCCGCTGCCGCTGCCGAACATTGACACCGATCAGATTATTCCCAAGCAGTTTTTGAAGCGCATTGAGCGGACGGGCTACGAGGACTTTTTGTTTTACGACTGGCGGCGCATCCAGGAGGGGCCCGATGCGGGCAAGCCAGACCCCAACTTTGTGCTCAACAAGCCAGAGTACAAGGGCGCGCAGATACTGCTGGCAGAGCGCAACTTTGGCTGTGGCTCCTCCCGCGAGCACGCTGCCTGGGCGATTGCACAGTATGGCTTCCGCGCGGTGATCGCTCCGTCTTTTGCGGATATCTTCTTCTCCAACGCGGGCAAGAACGGCATTATTCTGGCGGCGCTGAGCGAGGCTGAGGTGCAAACCCTGATGCAGCGGTCCATCGCGGATCCCAAACGCCGCATCACGATAGACCTTGAGGCTCAGACGGTAAGCGACGAGCAAGGCTTCCTGGCCAGATTCCCCATCGACCCGTTCCGCAAGCACTGCCTGCTGAACGGCCTGGACGACATCGGATTGACCCTGCTGCACAAGGACAAGCTTGAAGCGTACGAGACGGCGCGCCAGAAGCAGTTCTGGCTGGACCCGAAACCCCAGATCGCCTAGAACTGCGCAACGGTGTTGTCGGAGACCTCGGCCACCGGGGCCAATCGCAGCCATTGCCAGACAGGATTCAGTGAGCCACGCAACCCGTCCCTAACCAGGGCGCCCAACAGCAGAGGCAGCAGGAGCAGCATGAACAGCAGCGGAAAAACTCATTCCAACGTTCTCACCGAAGGTCCGTCCCGCGCCGCGGCACGCGCGATGCTGCGCGGCGTGGGCTTTACGCCGGAGGATCTTCGCAAGCCCATTATCGGCATCGCCAACACCTGGACGGAGATTGGTCCGTGCAACTTCCACCTTCGCCGGATTGCGGAGGCCGTGAAGGAGGGGATACGCGAGGCGGGCGGCACGCCCATGGAGTTCAACACGATCACCATCTCTGACGGGATCACCATGGGAACGGAGGGGATGAAGGCCTCCCTGATCTCGCGCGAGGTAATCGCCGACTCTGTGGAACTGGTGGCCCGCGGGAACTCGTTTGACGGCCTGGTCTGCATTGCGGGCTGCGACAAGAACATGCCTGGAGTGATCATGGCGCTGGCCCGCCTGGATATCCCCGGCATGATGCTGTATGGCGGCTCGATCCTGCCCGGCCATCTGGCTGTGGGCGAAGATGGCTCTCCGCTGCCCGGCAACCCTGTCGGCGCGGGCAAACAGGTTGACATCACCATTCAGACGGTCTTTGAGGCCATTGGCGCGCACGCGGCGGGCAGGATCAACGACGCTCAACTGGAGGCCGTGGAGGCCTCGGCCTGTCCTGGGCCCGGTGCCTGCGGCGGCCAGTTCACGGCGAATACCATGGCGATGTCCGGAGAGTTCCTTGGCATCTCACCGATCCAGCTGACCGGCGTGCCGGCGATGAGCCCGGAGAAGGATGACGCCTCACGCCAGGCTGGCCGCATGGTGATGGATCTGGTGCGCAGCGGGCTAAAGCCCTCGCAGATTATCACCCGCGAGTCGCTGGAGGACGCTATAGCGGCGGTCTGCGCCTCTGGCGGCAGCACGAACGCGGTGCTGCATCTGATCGCCATCGCCAGCGAGCGCGATATTCCACTGGGCGTGGATGACTTTGATCGCATCTCGGAGCGCACGCCGCTGCTCTGCGATATGACCCCGGGCGGAAGGTATGTGGCCAAGGACTACCAGGACGCGGGCGGCAGCCGGTTGCTGGCCCAGCGGCTGCTGGCGAAGGGCCTGATCCACGGCAACAGCCCTACTGTCAGCGGCAAGACCATTCGCCAGGAGGCGGCCGAGGCGCGGGAGACTCCTGGGCAGGCGGTGATTCGTGAGTGGTCCAATCCGCTGAAGAAGACGGGAGGATTGGTGATCCTGAAAGGGAACCTTGCGCCTGAGGGTTGCGTGGTGAAGGTAGCGGGCCACGAACGGATGCATCACACGGGTCCGGCCCGAGTGTTTGACAGCGAAGACGCCTGCTTCGACGCCGTTGAGGCGGGTAAGATCCAGCCCAACGACATCCTTGTGATCCGCTATGAAGGGCCGCGCGGCGGTCCGGGGATGCGGGAGATGCTGGCCGTCACGGCGGCCATCAAAGGCATGCCAGAGCTCTCTAAAACAGTGGCTTTGCTGACGGATGGTCGGTTCTCTGGCGCCACTCACGGTCTGATGGCCGGCCATGTGAGCCCGGAGGCGCAGCTTGGCGGCCCGATCGCGGCGGTTCGCGAGGGCGACACCATCACCTTTGACATTCCCAACCGCAAGCTGACGCTTAACGTAGCCGATGAGGAGATTGCGGCGCGGCTGAAGACCTTCCAGGCGCCCGCCCCGCGCTACCAGCGAGGCGTCTTTGCCAAATACGCTCACTCGGTAAGCAGCGCCAGCCGGGGCGCTGTGACCACCTGAGATTGACCGGCGCGGCGTGGGAGGGCCGCAGCCGGTAAACACGCCAGACAACGAAAGAAAACGAGGGTGCAAAGCCCGCAAGACAAACCAGCATCCAGCAAAAACCGCATCATCCACCAGCAAGAGGAAAGACACAAGCTCGATCTGCAACCGGCTAATCCCCGGCGTGGCGCGCAAAGCATGTACGCCGCAGAGAGACAGGAGAGACCGCCATGGCTGACAGCAACAACGCATACCCTACCTTAACCGGCTCCGAGATCCTTCTGGCCACTCTGGCTGGGGAAGGAATTACCACTATCTTCGGCTACCCAGGCGGAGCCATCCTGCCGGTGTACGACTCTCTGCGCAAGTTTCCGACGATTCATCATGTGCTGGTGCGGCATGAGCAGTCTGCCGCGCACATGGCGGACGGCTATGCCCGAGCCAGTGGCCGGGTGGGCGTCTGCATGGCCACCTCCGGTCCTGGGGCCACCAACCTTGTGACCGGGCTGGCTACGGCGATGATCGATAGCGTTCCCGTGGTGGCCATCACCGGCCAGGTATCGTCCAAGGTTCTGGGAACAGATGCCTTTCAGGAGATCGACATCACCGGCATCACGCTGCCCATCACCAAGCACAACTTCCTGGTAACGCGCGCCGAAGAGATTGCCGCGGTAGTGCGGGAGGCCTTTCAGATTGCGCGCTCCGGTAGGCCGGGCCCGGTTCTGGTGGATATTACCAAAGACGCGCAGCAGGCTACAGCGGCCTTTGACTTTGACGCCGCCAAGCCCCGGCCCTATCGACCGCACCCCATGCTGCGGGCGGAATCTTCTTCTATCCAGGAGGCCGTAACGCTGATCCGGCAGGCCAAGCGGCCGGTGATTCTGGCCGGCCATGGGGTGGTGGAGTCCGGCGCGGAAGGGCAGGTGCTGGCTCTGGCAGAGGCTCACCAGATCCCTATCGCAAGCACTCTGCTGGGTCTGGACGCGGTCCCCGCCAGCCATCCTCTCTCGCTGGGCCTGATGGGCATGCACGGCGAGTCCTGGGTGAACAACGCGATCCAGCAGGCCGACCTGCTGCTGGCCCTGGGCATGCGCTTTGATGACCGGGTGACGGGCAACCTGACCAAGTATTCGCCCAACTCCAAAAAGATTCATGTAGAGATCGATCCTTCAGAGATCAATAAGAACGTGTGGGTGGACGTTGCACTGATCGGCGATCTGAAAGAGGTTCTGAGCCTGCTGACGCCGCTGCTCTCTGCCGGAAACAGACCAGACGACGTGGCCCATGCCGAGTGGCTCAAACAGATCCGCGCGAGCAAGGGCAACGCCTCTGTACGAGACATTATTAATCTTCCCGACAACGGGCATCTTTACGCCGCGCACGTGATCCACGACATCTGGCATGAGGCCGCCGCCGCCGGGCGCCTGGAGCAGACCATTATCGTGACCGATGTGGGCCAGCACCAGATGTGGGAGGCGCAGTACTTCAAACACCAGGCTGCGCGATCCCTGATCACGTCAGGCGGCCTGGGCACCATGGGCTTTGCCCTTCCGGCGGCTATCGGGGCCAAGACTGCCTGCCCCGAGAAGGACGTGTGGGTGATCGCCGGCGATGGCGGCTTTCAGATGACTGCGGCGGAGCTCTCCACCATCGTCCAGGAAAAACTGGCGATCAACATTGCCGTGATCAACAATGGATTTCTGGGCATGGTCCGGCAGTGGCAGGAGGCTATTTACGAGAAGAACTACTCGGCCAGCCCGATTCTATCTCCGGACTTTGTGCTGCTGGCCGCAGCCCACGGCATTGCCGGCGCCGCCGTGAACAAGCGGGCAGAGGTGATTCCCAAGGCCACCCTGGCCCGCACCAGCGGCAAGCCGTTTCTGATCAACTTTCTGGTGGAAAAGGAAGATGGGGTCTACCCGATGATTGCTCCGGGAAGCGGACTCCACGAAATGCTGCGCCGACCGCAGCACGACCCGCTGCTTGAACTTCCGGAGGACCTATAGACCCGCCAGAGGCCGACGCCGAGAGGTTGTGTTTCCCTTTTGCCGTGGCCATCTGATTTCCCCGTCTGCTTCCATTTACCCCTGTACTCTGAGGTTCTGTATGCTCCACACCTTTGTTGCTCTGGTTCAAGATCGGCCCGGCGTGCTGACGCGCGTGGCCAGTCTCTTTCGTCGTCTGAACATCAATATTGTTTCGCTGACCGTGGGCGAGAGCGAGCGCGCCGACACTTCTCGCATGACCATTGTCTGCGACGCGCATGAAAATGCGGCGCATCGCATCCGCGCCTCACTCTACAAGCTGGAGACGACCATCAGCGTGGATGAGGTGAACCGCACGGAGGCCGTGGTGCGCGAACTGTGCCTGATCAAGGTGGCAGCGGGACCGAACCAACCCCACGGTCTTCACTCTCGCTCCCAGATCTTTGAGCTATCGCAGGTATTCCGTGCCCGGGTTGTGGATCTGGCTCCGGAGTCCATCATGCTGGAGATGACCGGCTCAGCCAGCAAGATTGAGGGACTTTTACAGGTTCTTCGTGAGTCCGGCTACAGCATTCTGGAGGTCTCGCGGACCGGACGCATGGCGATGCGGCGTGGCCACCACACCAGCCGGGTTCTGCAGGCACTGGGCACGCAGCCAACGCTGAGTCCGGCTGACTTGAGCGAGGACCCGGACGCGCTGCCCAGCGATAATGCGCTCCCGAGCGCCTTTGACGAGTAACTCCCAACCTTTATTGTGCGAGGTCGCCCGCTCCGGTGTGCGACATTGTTCCCATCCATTCGCTACACTAAGCAGAACTCGGAGGAAAGAAGATCCCACATGGCAAAGACTTACCACGACGCAGACGCAGACCTCACCCTTATCCAGGAAAAGAAAGTCGCTATCATCGGCTACGGCTCGCAGGGGCACGCCCATGCCCTCAATCTGAAGGACTCCGGCGTGAACGTGCGTGTGGGTCTTCGCTCTGATTCTCCCAACGTCCGGAAGGCGGAATTGGCAGGGTTGAGGGTGCAATCGGTGACGGAAGTGTCCAAATGGGCTGACGTCATCATGAACCTGGTTCCGGACCAGACTGCGGCCAAGGTTTACCACAACGAGATTGCGCCGACCATGAAGCCGAACGCGACCCTGATGTTTGCGCACGGATTCAATATTCGGTTCCGTACGATTACCCCGCCGCCCACAGCGGACGTATCGCTGGTGGCTCCCAAGGCACCCGGCCACCGGGTGCGGGAGATCTACGCTGAGGGTGGGGGCGTGCCGGCGCTGGTAGCCGTGGAGCAGGATGCGAGTGGAACCGCGCTGCCGCTGGCGCTCTCCTATGCCAAGGCCATCGGCTGTACCCGGGCCGGCGTACTCCAGACCACCTTTACGGAAGAGACGGAGACCGATCTTTTTGGCGAACAGGCCGTTCTGTGCGGGGGAACGTCAGCGCTGGTGAAGGCGGGCTTTGAGGTGCTCACCGAGGCCGGCTACCAGCCCGAGCTGGCCTACTTTGAGGTGCTCCACGAACTGAAGCTGATTGTGGACCTGATGTATCGTGGCGGACTGGAGTACATGCGTTACTCCATCTCAGACACGGCGGAGTGGGGCGACTACATCGCCGGTCCTCGCATTGTGACGCCGGCGGTGAAGGAAGCCATGAAGGGTCTGCTTGCCGACATCCAATCGGGCGCGTTCGCCAAGCGTTTTATCGAGGATCAGAACAACGGCCGCGAACAGTTCGAGGCGTTTCGGGCCAATGAACGCCGCCACCCCATCGAAAAGGTGGGTGCGACACTGCGCGCCGGGATGCCGTTTCTGGATCCCGTCAAGGTGGTCAACGGCGCAGTGGTCAAGGCCTGATCCAGCCGCTTTCCGCAAGACAGTCCACGCCCCAGCTCTGGTTCGGTCAGAGCTGGGGCTTTCTTGTGTGGATGAAGTCCCAGCTCTGCCATGAAGCCTGCCGGCGACTGAACGATGCTGGTTCCAACCGCTACTGGTTGATAGGGATCATGATGTGGGCATGTGGGGTGCCGGCAAGCATGAGCCAAGGCAGGCCGTGGCCTTGAAGCGCGGCGTCCCGCTGGCTTTTTGTGGATATGCCGGTCGATTGGGTGGTGGCGTTTGGTACGCTGAAGACCCATAGCCACTTAATAACGCCGGGTTTGGTGGCCAGACGGTAATACATGATTCCGAAGGGAGGTTCTTTGAGTTTGCCCGCCTTGGTTTCCGCCGCCATTTCCTGGTCAATTTCCTTGTCTGTCTTCTTCTGGGCGCGGAGTTTTGCCTCCAGCTCGCGGCGAGGCGCGACCAGGTCACTGTAGCAGTTGATGAAGCCATCGGGTGGATGGGCCGGCTCACATTCCAGAGAATTGGTTCCCTGACGGAGTACGGTGCGAGCGCCGGTCTGCGGATTGTAGGTGACAACAGTTGCGTCCGCGCGCAGCTCCGGTGGTAACGCCATCACGGCCTGCGCGATCTGATCCTGCACGGATGGCTGGGTTGCCGGATTGGCGGCCTTTGCCGAAGGAAACAAATTTGCGAGCAGGAGTATGCCTGCGAGATGGATTCGACTGTTCACTGTGGGCTCCTCGAATGGAATTTTTACGGTTGCCGCCTGGTGGGGGAAGTGTTCCACACGCATCTGAGCCTGTCAATCTGATCTGAGCCAGCCCAGGCGATGGTCTATTCAAGATGTTTCGATGGAACCGGCCCTGCTAATATGGAACGGTTCCTGCGGGTGAGCCGTGGGTTCCGGGCGAAAGGGAGAATTGTTGTTCCCGGCACCGATATCGCGATGGTTCCTCGCCTTGCGCACCTTTTGGCGACTCCAACCCGGATGGCGCATCCAAAGTATTCAGGAGGAAGAGCCTCTATGACCACGACTGCCCTTCGCATGCATGCCTTCGGGATCGACAACCTCAAGCGCGAGACGGTCTCGCTCGCGGAGATGGGCCCCACGGATGTGTTAGTGGAACTGCACGCCGCGAGCCTGAACTACCGCGACCTGATGACCGTGCAAGGAACCTACAACCCGAAGATGGCTCTGCCCCGCATCCCCGGCTCAGATGCCTCCGGCGTCGTGACTGCGGTGGGCTCGCAGGTGACCCACTTCCAGATAGGCGACCACGTGACCAGCCTTTTCTTCCAGGACTGGCTGGGTGGACCGATTCAACCCAGCACCCTGAAGTCCGCGCTTGGCGGGTCTATTGACGGAACTTTCTGCACCGAGCGTGTTTTTCCGGAGACCGGCCTGATCCACGCTCCCAAAGGTTATACGCACACGGAGGCCGCAACCCTTCCCTGCTCTGCGCTCACTGCCTGGAACGCGCTGGTGGAGAAGGGACATCTGTGCGCGGGCCAGACTGTGCTGCTGCTGGGCACTGGCGGGGTTTCTATCTTTGCGCTGCTGATTGCCAAAGCCCACGGAGCGCGGGTGATCCTGACCAGCTCTTCAGAGGAGAAGCTGGCGCGGGCGCGTGAGTTGGGGGCCGACGAGACCATTAACTACCGCAACCATCCTGACTGGGATCACGAGGTGATGCATTTGACCGGCAACCGCGGCGTGGACCATGTGGTTGAGGTGGGCGGCGCCGGTACGCTCCCTCTCTCTTTCCGGGCTGTCACTCCGGGTGGTCGGGTCTACGTTATCGGCGTTCTAGCTGGCAAAGGCGAGACCATCGATCCTATGCCGATCCTGGTGAAGTCCATCCACGCCGAGGGTGTTTTTGTGGGCAGCCGAGCGATGTATGCGCAGATGATCGCCGCGATCGAGACGAACAAGCTGCATCCTGTGATCGATCGGATCTTCCCGCTGAGCCAGGCCCAAGAGGCGCTGGCCTACATGGAGTCAGGTTCTCACTTCGGCAAGATCGTGCTTTCACTGCGCTAAGGTGAAGTTTTGTGCGGAGCAGAGCGATGTGATGAGCCACAGGAGGAGATAGGAGCGAGAGAAAGGCCGAAAGGTTCCACCAGGCAGCCAAGGCAGATGGTTCTTTCAGCGTGGCACATCATCGTCATTGGGCGCATACCAGGGAACCTTTTTGGATGGAAACAGCTCCGGATGCCGGCCGGTGAGGTGCGACAGGACGATTTTTGCAATACGCACGCTATGTTCCGCCTCCTTCTGCCAGTCCACCTCCGCTAGTCCATCTGTGTGGGTTGCCGGCCATCGCGCGGTTCGAATCGCCAGCACGAGGCTGGCTGCGATGAGAAGGGAGGGCCCGAGCTTCTGAGAATCCACCTCTTCACGAAAGCCGCCAACACGCCTGTCAGTGGAAGTCATGGGATCGAACCTCCAGTGCCTGATCAGAAAGGGAACGGAGACGGGTTGCTTTGAGATGAATCACGCCATCCTGATGCTGTAGAAGACCTTCGGCAAGAAGGAATCTGCTGCGCGTGACGACGAGCCGGTCCCGTTCGTAGAGATCGGGTGTGACAATCACATTGGCGATGCCTGTCTCGTCTTCCATCGAGATGAAGATAAAGCCGTGGGCTGTACCGGGCCGTTGCCGCGCAATCACACATCCGGCGGCACGCACGAAGCATCCATGGGGCGCATCTTTCAATTCCTCTGCGGAGAGAATCCCGTGGCTGCGCAGTTCGGCTCTGCGATGTGCCATCGGGTGCTTTCCGACCGTGAGGCCGGTAGCGGCATAGTCTGCCACCAAACGCTCCTGCGTGGTCATCTGCTGCAGGGGGCTGCAGCAAGAGTCTTCCCGCAGGAGGTCACTGGACTGGGAAAAGAGAGGGCCTTCCAGCTTCCCGGCACGCTCTGCCTGCCACAGCGCATCGCGGCGGTGCTCGACTCCGTCAAGGCTATTCAGCGCACCGGCACTGGCCAGCAAGGTGAGTTCTCTGCGGTTTAGCAAGGGAACACGTAGCATAAGGTCTTCTATGGAAGAAAAGAGGCCGGCAGTTCCTCTTGCATGAACGATGGCTTCTGCTGCCTGTTGGCGTAGCCCTTTGACGTATCCGAGTCCCAATCGCAAAGACAACTCAGCATGAGTCTCGTGTTCCAGCGTGCACTCCCAATGCGATGTTTGAATGTCGATAGGGCGAACGCGAAGGCCGTGCCGTTGTGCATCCTTGACCAGCACGGCAGGCATATAGAAGCCCATGGGCTGGTTATTGAGCATTGCGCAGGTGAATGCGGCCAGATACTTGACTTTGAAATATGCCGACGCGTAGACGATCAACGCGAAGCTGGCGGCATGGCTCTCTGGAAATCCATAGAGTGCAAAGGAGCTGATGTTTTCAATGATGGCATCTTGGGTCTTTGCGTCGATATGGTTGGCGGCCATGCCGGAACGCAAGCGGCCTTCAAGATTCTTCATGCGCTCCCAGGAACGACGCATGCCCACGGCCCGACGCAGTTCCTCCGCCTCCGCGCCGGTGAAGTTGGCGACGACCATCGCCATGCGTAGCAGTTGCTCCTGGAAGAGAGGGACACCGAGCGTTCGCTTGAGCGTCGGCTCCAGGGAGGGATGAGGGTATGAAACCGGCTCTTTCTTCTGTCGCCGCCGCATGTAGGGATGCATCATCCTGCCCACGATGGGGCCGGGACGGATGATGGCCACTTGCACCACCAGATCATAGAATCGCTCGGGATGATTGCGTGGGAGCGAGGCCATCTGGGCTCGGCTCTCCACCTGAAACATGCCCACTGTGTCAGCGCGTTGCAGCACTCGGTATACCTGATCGTCTTCAGGAAGCTGCGCCAGATCGACCGGCTCGCCATAATGCTTCGGGATCAGTTCCAGGCAATCCTTCAGTACGGCCATCATGCCAAGACCGAGCAGATCGACTTTGATGATATGCAGATCGGCGCAGTCTTCTTTATCCCATTGGACCACGGTGCGGCCCGGCATGGAGGCGCGTTCCAGCGGCGTCACCTTATTCAGCTGATCCTGGCAGATCACCATGCCGCCGGAGTGCTGCCCCAGATGGCGAGGCAGATCCTGAATCCGCATACAGAGCTCCAGGTACTTTGCTATGCGCGGATGGTTCAGGTCAAACCCAGCACTCTGGAAGGAGTGCGCCAGGGTATCCTGTGGCCCCTTCCACTCAAAGTTGGCGACGAGGGCAGAGAGACGCTGCAACGACTCGGCGTCCAAGCCTAATGCTTTGCCGACCTCGCGCGCGGCAGACTTGCCGCGATACGTAATTACATTGGCCGTCATCGCCGCACCCAGCTCACCATAGCGTTGATACACGTATTGGATGGCCTGCTCTCGCCTCTCCTCCGAGGGCAGATCAAGATCAATATCCGGCCACTCGCCTCGACTCTCTGACAGAAATCGCTCAAAGAGCAGCTCCATACCGACCGGATCAATGGCAGTGATCTCCAGTGCGTAGCAAACAGCGGAGTTGGCCGCGCTGCCACGGCCTTGAATCAAGATGCCGTTCTTCCTGCAAAACTGCACAATATCCCAGACGATGAGGAAGTATCCGGCAAAGCCGAGTCTTTCAATCAGCTCAAGTTCGTGGGCGACCTGCTTTCTGGCGCGTTTCAACAGGGCGGCGTCCCGCTTGGGTCCATATCGCCGGATAACGCCTTCGGCTACACGCCTGGCGAGAAATGAGTCCATGGTCTCGCCGTTAGGGACGGGATAGCGAGGGAACTGATAACCAAGATCAGAAAGCTGAAAGCTCAATCGGGAGGAGAGCACGACGGTGTTCTCCACGGCGGCTGGAAGATCCTGGAAGAGCCTGACCATCTTGTCCGCAGGGCGCAGATGCCTTTGATTGTTGAGCGCCAGCAGACGCCCTGCGTGATCCAGCCGAGTGTGATGGCGTATGGCGGTAAAGAGGTCGGCAATCTCACGGTCATAGCGTGTTGCGTAACGCACGCCATTGGTTGCCAGAACGGGCAGGCGCAAGGACTCGGCCACTCGCAAAGCCGCCTGGTTACGCCACTCCTGCGATCTCTCCCGATGCCGCTGAAGCTCCACATAGACGTTATTTCGGCCGAAGATGCGCACCAACTGCTCCACAACCGCACGGCCCGCTGCCTGGCCGCCGGCCATCAACGCGGCGGCCAGCGGGCCTTCATCGCCGCCGGTAAGGCATACAAGGCCACGGCTGTACTCTTGCAGGTCAGCAAGTTTCGCGGAGCCTTCCTGCTTTGTTGTTTCGCGCATCTTGAAGCGCGTGATCAACTGGCAAAGGTTCTGGTAGCCTTGGCGCGTTTCACAAAGCAGCGGCAGGCGCACCGGTTCGGCAAGATGCTGATAAGGAAGCCAGAGCGGGGGCGTGAGGCGATTGCCCAGGCCTGTGACGGAGACCTCCGCGCCAACGTGAGCCTTGATGCCGTTCTGTGATGCGGCCTTGTGAAGCCGCGCCGAGCCGTAGAAACCGTTACGGTCCAGCAATGCGAGTGCGGGCATGCCGAGCTCAACCGCCCGTTCCGCGAGCTTTTCCGGCTGGGATCCTCCTTCCAGAAAAGAGAAGGCGCTATTGGCATGCAGTTCGATATAGCGATTAGTCATAGAGCCCCACGACACGCCAGTCTTTCAGGATGAGGTCATGGGACAGCCGACAGACCAGCCGTGCGCTGTCTGCTGTATTGCCGATAACATCCCATTGTTCATTGCCCCAGATGGATTCATTCCACCAATCGCCGCCCTTGAGCCACGGTCCATAGACCGTCTCTACGCTGTAGCGTCGGGAGCGGAAGTTGATCCTGCAAGGCCGACCACGCTGCAGCTCGACGGCTGCTGGTTCTGCGGGATGAAGAAGACGAAGGCATAAGGGCGAACTACAGTTCGCCAAAGGCGGTTCGGCTGTTGTGATGGAGAAGGGCCGGATATGGAAGTCCGTCGCGCCCCGTGTGTCATTGAGCACCGCCATGCCTACGTTGCCTTCGCCGACGATGGCGGAGATCCGGGCAAGTGTTACGTCGAGCTTCCCCGGCTCTGGGAGCTGTGGCGAGAAGAGACCGAGTTGCATCTTGCTGCTGAGGCCTGGCTCCGCATGCAGATGGACTGCGAGGATGGCAGCGCTGGGCGGATGGGCCTGGAGCTCGAGTTGAAGAAGCTTAAGCCACAGTCTTTTTTCATCTGTCGGGACGCGCGGATTCACCGTGCGCTGATGCGAACCGCCGCCATCAAGCTGCAGCGTGATTGTGAGCGACGCCAGTACAAGCACGCGCGAACGCGCTCTTACGATCAGTTGCTCCAGCATGGTCGAGAGACCGAACAGCAGAGATTCCAGATCGCTGAGTGGCGAATCAAGCTCTGCTTGCTCTTCAAGGACAAAAGGAACCTGGATAGGCTGCAGCAGGTGAGGATGTCGGCCACGCGCCAGTTGCAGCAGGCGTTTTGCATCCTGCCCGAATCGCGCCATCAGGGCCGGCTGCGGCAACGCCGCAAGCTCTGCAACCGAGTGAATGCCCCAACGCAGAAATGTCTCCGCCTGACCTTCGGTGATCTCCAGAACAGTGACCGGCAGTGGCGCCAGAGCTGTTGCTTCATCACCAGGCGGAACTACGCGAAGAGGAACACCGCTGTTCAACCCCCTGGCAAGACACACCGCCGTGTGGAGGTTGGCGCTGATGGTCACAGATGCCACCATGCCGACAGAGCGGATGCGGTGGCGTATTTGTCTGGCGAGCATCCAAGGAGGACCGAACAGGCCTTCCGTTCCTGCCACGTCCACGACGCACACAAAGAGTGCGTCGATGCTGCGGTCTTCCACCCGCGGAGAGAATGCGCCGGCGCACTCCAAAAGGATGGCGCGAGCGACCGATTCCATCTTCAGGGAACGCTGCAGCACCACTACGTTCTCAAACGTTTCTACTTCTACCTTGGTCATGTTGCGGCGAAGACCAAGCAGGCGTGCCGACGTATTCAAGGCGCAGACCGTTTGCGTGGGCGGTTCGCCTGCCAGCACTACGCAGGGCTTGTCGTGCAGCTCTGGTCGCAGACGCAACAGTGCTTGCGCCGGTAGCTCCCGGAGGTAGATGCAGGCGTAGAGTTCGGAGCGGGGGCTGATGTTGCCCCCTGCCGTCCTGACTCCGCTGATTTTGGCCCCGCCGATCCTGACTGCACTCATCTTGACTCCGCTGATTTTGACTGCGCTGATTTTGGCCCCACCCAGGTTGCGCGGTAGGTCCAACGGGCCTGTGGAGCACGCTGCGGAGGCTTTCGTATCGGCGCCACATGGCTGGGTGCTGGCGTGAAGCGGTGGCGCAACACTTCCGCGTGAGCGCTCAGTCCGGTGAAAACCGTGCGTTCTTCCCGCGTATCCTGTAGTGCTGATAAGCGCAGTTGTAACTCCGAGCCGCTCTTTGCACAGGCGCACGGCGTGAGCAGAACGATGCTCGCCTGCATCTGCTCCGCAGCCACGCGATAGCGATGCCAGATGGATAGATCCATGCGCAGGACGGGCTCGGCGGGGATCTCTCCGAAGTCAAGAACGATAGCGCTGAAGCCGCCTGTTTGCAGCAGCAGGTCCGTAGCCTTCAAGGCCTGCTCGATGGCGTCATACACCCGCGCACGCCGGGGCGTGCGGACGGGCGTGGTGTTGGGCGTGGAGCTGGGCCTGAGGCCGGGCTCCAGAGTCGGCTCAAGCTTCTGCGACTCCGGACGAGGATTCAAGATCGGCTCGGCGCAGTGAGGCCTGACGGCCGGATCGCTCAGGAATCGATCGACGGCTGTGGAGAGGCCCTTGATCTCATTCCGGGGATGCGCGCCATGACCACCGCCATGAAGGCCTTTGATGACGGGTTTGGGCTTGAAGCACTCTGAGGGCAATGCAAACGTGCGGGTCTGCTGTTCCGTAACGGTTTCGGTTACGCCGCATCGCACCCAGAGGAGACGGCGAAGATCGACTCCGGCTGCCGAAGCTGCCGCCGGATTGAACGTGTTCGCAGCGTCGATCCACGCGCAGACCTTTTCTGCCGCGGTCACTTGAGCAAGGAACGACAGAGCGAGCGACATACGTCCTGAGCAAGTTTCGCCAACCAGTTCCGTCATTGCACCTACCGGCAGGCCGCCATGGACGAGTTCGTCCAATGGGCCGATGCCCGTGGAAACGACCGGGCGCACCATGCGTGCGGGTGGAGTGAGCGCGGATGGGAACTTCTGCGCGAGAGCGGATTCGATCTGGGCCCGGATTGTGGAGCTGGCGGACATGATTATCTTCGCTTTATCTTCGCCTACAGAGAGGGAGGACCGTCAAGCGCTGCTTGCACAGGAAGTGGTGCAAGGTTTGCTAGATGATTCATTCTGAGAGGCTTATGCGGAAAGAAATCATGGGTTTCCGCGGGAAACCCGGGGTCCCCGGCAGGCTTGCCTGCTGGGGTGGAGGGCCAGGGTCTGTGGCGCTTGCCTGCCGGGATAGAAGGAACGCGCCGTCGCAGGCTCTCAGCGGGATATGCAGCAACAGGAAGATGCTACAGAAGAATGTGCCCTCCGGGAGGAGCGTGCTGTATGGGACTGACTTTGCAGCGGAGCGCCAAACGAGGAAGCATGGCGAATCTCTGGAGGGCAGGGTGTGCTTGCATCGTAGCAAGAGCACCCTGCAGGATAGCGCTGATCTCCAAAAGAAATCGCCCCATCAAGGGGCGATTTCTTGCATCCAGTCCGGAGCCAACTCAACAAACCGGGGTCAACTGTTGATAATCTCCACGCCACGCCAGAAAGCCACATGGTGCTTGACCGTCTTGGCTGCGTTCTTGGGATTCGGATAATACCAAGCAGCATCAGGGTTTTCCTGACCATCTACCAAAACGGTATAGTACCGCGCCATTCCCTTCCACGGGCAGTTGGAGCTGGTGGAGCTAGGGCGAAGAAATGTTCTGTTTACTGTCTCTTCAGGAAAGTAGATGTTACCTTCAATGGTCTCAACTTTATCGCTTTCAGCCAGCGTCTGTCCGTTCCAAACCGCTTTTGCCATAGATATATGCCCTTCCCAATTGTTTCAATCAGTTGGAGCGGCCAGATGTACCGGAAGTGAAGAACCCGGACAATCATCGAGGCCGCAGTTGGAGCCATGCGCCTCTTCTATCTATATCATGAACCTACTGGAAATGGGAAGTCCTGGAGTCGATTCCTCCGAAAGATCATAGAATTCCACTGCCTACCTCCGGATTTTCAGCGGCTGATACTTCAGCGGTAGTGGCGATCTGGAGCCAAGGCAGATCTACGCCACCGCCTCCACCACCGCTCGGGTCTTCTCCGGGTCTGGGCGCCGACGTTCGACCTCTCCATCCGCAGCCTTGGCCGACTTTGGCCTGGGGGGGCCGATCTTCTTCTGATAGCTGCACTTCTTCCCCTCGGAGGGCTGCTCCTGTTCGCCCTTGCGGAGCCGCCGCCTGGGCAGAGCTTCGCGATTGTTGGGGCAGATGAGGTAAGTTCCTTCACTGTTGGCATACTCCACCAGATAGGTCGCTCCGCACTTGGGGCAGGGCTGATTCACCAGCTTCTGATTGCTGGTAAAGTCGCACTTTGGATATCGCGTGCACCCATAGAAGGTGTCACCGCGGCGGTTCTTGCGCACCGCAAGCTCAGCCCCGCACTTGGGACAGGGCACATCCAACAGCTCCTGCTTGACATACTTGCACTTCGGGTAACCGGAACAGGCAATGAACTCTCCATACTGACCATCGCGCTGGAGCAACGGCTTTCCGCACTTCGGGCAGGCCTGCTGCAACACCACCGGAGGCTTTGTCTGCACCTTCTGGGTCAGCTTGCGGATGGTCTTGCACGGCGGATCCTCGTTGTATCCGGGGCAAGCCATAAACGGCCCCCAAGGTCCATTACGCAGCACCATGGTTCGTCCGCAGTTGTCGCAAAACTCCTCTTCCTTCTCCGTCTCCTGCGCTCCGGGAGAGCTCAAATCCGGCTTGGAGGCGAAGTTTTCTTTGGTAAAGTCACAGCTTACCGGTTCCACCACCAGTTTTTTGCCCTGGCCGGCGGCGGCCTGCAGCGCCTGGATCAGTGCTGCGCGATCTTCCACCCTGGTGGTTGACTCCGCCACATCCTCATTGATCGCCTTGACCAGCATTGGAAAAGAGAACGCGGCCAGCACCTTCTTCACGGCGGCCTTGGGATCCTTCCTGAGGGTTCCCTGGGCCACGGTGACCGGCTTGGCCTTGGTAAAGTTGGAGCAGGAGTAGAAGCTGCCGAACTTGCCCCACTTGAGGATGAGCGGCGCCCCGCACTTCTCGCAGCGCTCCTCGGTGGGCTTCTCCCAGGCCTTGATATCTTCCATCTGGGTTTCGGCTATCTTCAACTCCTCTTCAAAGTGCGCGTAAAAGCCCTTGAGCAGATCTGTCCACCGCTCCGTGCCCTCTTCAACGGCATCCAGCTCCGTCTCTAACTGCGCGGTATAGCCGGTCTCAAAGATATAGGGGAAGTTTTTGACCAGCAGCTCGGTGACCACGATACCGATCTCTGTAGGCACCAGGCGCTGAGCAATCTTCTTGACATAATCCCGTTCCTGGATGGTGTTGATGATGGAGGCATAGGTGGAAGGGCGACCAATCCCCTTCTCCTCCAAGGTCTTGACCAGGCTGGCCTCATTGAATCGCGGCGGCGGCTGGGTAAACTTCTGTTGCGGATCCAGGCGCACCTTCTGCAGGCTCTGCCCGTCCTTTAGCGCGGGCAGCCGCCGATCCACGGAGCTTTCTTCGGCGGTGGCATCCCTGGCGCTCTCTGCCGTCTCGGGATCGGCAGGCGTCTCTGCCTCTGCTGCGGCGCGCGCCGCCTTGGCGCGCTTCGCCTCTTCGTCAAATCGCAGCCAGCCATCGAACTTCAACACACTTCCAGTGGTGCGAAAGTTGAACAGCGATTTGGCCTTGGCCTCTATCTCCACCGTGGTCTGGTCGAAGACCGCAGGGGTCATCTGGCTAGTGACTGCGCGTTCCCAGATGAGCTTGTAGAGCCGATACTGTTCGTCGGAGAGGTATCGCCGGACCTCATCGGGCACGAAGCCGACGTTGGTGGGACGAATCGCCTCATGCGCCTCCTGCGCATCCTTCTTGCTCTTATAGGTATTGGGCTCTTCAGGCAGATACTTGTCACCAAACTTCTTGCCCACCCACTCGCGAATCTCCTTGACCGCGTCGGCGCTCATATTGGTCGAGTCGGTTCGCATGTAGGTGATCAAGCCGACGGTGCCTTCACTGCCGAGTTCGACGCCCTCGTAGAGGCGCTGCGCGACGCCCATGGTGCGGCGCACATTGAACCCCAGCCGTCCGGCAGCCTGCTGCTGCAACTGGCTGGTGGTAAACGGTGCCCGGGGATTCTGCCGCCGCTCTTTCTTCTCGATGGATCGCACCTTCCATACAGCGTGTTCCAATTGCTCCATCACCTCATCGACAGCGCCTTTATCCGGCAGCGCATTGGACAGGAAGATCTCTTTGCCATCCGCGTCGGTTCCGTTGGGCACCCGAATCGGCAGCCCCTGGACGCCCACCATGCGGGCGGTAAACTCCTGCCCACCCTTGTGGGGGGTGAGCACGGCATCGATATTCCAGTACTCCACGGTCTGAAAGGCGTTGATCTCATGCTCGCGCTCCACAATCAGCCGCAACGCAACCGTCTGTACACGGCCAGCGCTCAAACCGCGCTTGACCTTGTCCCAGAGCAGAGGAGAGATCTGATAGCCCACCAGCCGATCGAGCACGCGTCGGGTCTGCTGCGCGTCCACCAGGTTTTCATCGACATCGCGGGTGTGCTCAAAGGCCGCCTTGACCGCCTTCTTGGTGATCTCATTGAAGGTCACCCGGCGCAGCTTCTTCTTGTTCTTCATCGCGGGCAGCAACTGTATTTTGAGATGTGCGGCGATCGCCTCGCCCTCCCGGTCCGGGTCAGCGGCCAGAAAGACGGACTCACTCTTTGCAGCCAGCTTTTTGAGCCGGTCCACAACCTTCTCTTTCCCCGGAGACACGATCAGCGTCGGCTTGAAGGTCCGATGCTTCAGCTCCACGCCAATATCATTCTTGGGCAGATCCATGATGTGGCCAATGGAGGCCTCCACCACGTAGTCACCGCCCAGATACTTTGCAATCGTCTTGGCCTTGGCCGGCGACTCAACGATCACGAGATTCTTTGCCATACGACACACCCATCCAGAGATCCGGGCTGCAGCCCCACCTCCGCTTCCAACTCTTTTGCAACCTATCACGTTTTGCAGAGTTCAAGTCAAACGACTGGTTGAAATCTATCGGTCCGCGATAAAAACAACTCGTCTCGTTGGACGGTCCGAGATCCCCTTTGGACCACGCGCCCTGCCATCCGTCACCCTCAAAAATCTATCAATGGAAGCTCTGACTCTCAACCTTACACCAAGCCGTCGGTTCTAGAAGCAGCGCACGTAGTTTTTGCCCGGCAACTGTTTGACGCGGCCGCTGAGCTCCAGCTCAAAGAGGGCCATAAAAATCTCAGCGGAGACCATCTTTTTCTCCAGCCGCTCCATCAGCTCATCCAGTTGCAGCGGCTCATCCTGGCGCAACTGCTCCAAGACGGTTCGTTCGTGTTCGTTTATGGGAGCAGCGCCGGGGGACTCGGTAAAGAGAGATGCGCCAGGGCTCGGTTTGGATTCACCTCGAAGTGCCTGCGCTTGCAAGCGATCCTCCAGTTGCAGCCTCACCTGGCTGGGGAGATCTTCCCAAACATCCTCCCATGTAGCGGTTAGCTTGGCGCCCTGCTTGATGAGCGTATTGGGCCCCCAGGCATTCTTGCTGGTCACATTGCCGGGCACTGCGTAGACGTCGCGTCCCTGGTCCAGAGCGCAGCGCGCGGTAATCCGGGTGCCGGAGTACTCTCCTGCCTCCACCACCAGCACGCCGACGCTGATTCCGCTGAGGGTGCGGTTGCGTATGGGGAAGTTCTGCGGGGCGGGAAAGGTTCCCAGCGGGAACTCGCTAACGATCGCTCCACCCTTGGCCACGATCTCCTCAGCCAGCCTCTTATTCTCTTTGGGATAGATCACATCGATGCCCGTTCCCCAAACGGCGACTGTAGCTCCTGCTGCGTCCAGCGCACCCTTGTGGGCGCAGGTGTCCACGCCCCGCGCCATACCGCTGAGCACCACCAGACCGCGCAGGGCGAGGTCACGGCTGAGCTTTTCCGCCATACCCGCTCCATAGGGTGAGGGCTGTCGTGTTCCCACCACGGCGATGCCGGGCTGGTTCAACAACTTCAGGTTGCCCCGCACCCAAAGCACCGTGGGCGGATCGAAGATCTCCAGCAATCCTGCGGGGTAGTCCGGATCGTCCAGGGTCAACCACATGGCCTGTTGCTTTGCGGTTCGCTCGGCCTCTTCCACCGCCGCTGCGCGCGCGCGACCATCAAAGCAGAACTGAGCGGCTTCGGCGGGCATACCCAGACCTTCCAACTCCGTCAGGGATGCGGCAAACAGGTGCTCAGCGGCTCCCAGCCGCCGCACCGCGCGCGCCGAGCGGGTGGGGCCCATGCCGGGGGCCAGCGTCAGCGCCAGCCATGCCAGCCGGGCCTCGTCTGTAGGCGGCGCTTCCGAGCGCATCTCCTGGGAGCGCACCTGTTCGAAATCAGACTGCCCCACCGCACTCTCCTCCACCCCGTTGCTCTCCTCACTCATCCCTTGCGTCATCCCGCATACCTCTCCGCTGCGTTGTGATCGCATCGTATACCATCTACGGAAAGATCGCAGCGCCACCGGTCTGCGGCCGCCGAGCCCTTGGGCGATCTGCAACCATCTAAGATTTCATTGTGCCGCTACGCGTCTCTACCATCGCCTTTCTGAACCCTGCTCCGCTGCTCTACAACTTTGAACACGAACCCGCAGCCACGCTGCTGCGAGAGCACTACGAGGTTCATTCGACCTCACCAGCCATCTGCGCCGCAGAGCTTCACTCCGGGTCTGCGGACCTGGGCCTTATCCCTATTGCCGCCCTGACTCCCTCGCTGGCCGTAGTGCCCGGCTGCACGATTGCCTCTCGCGACGAAGTACGCAGCATCCTTCTGCTGGTGAAGAACCCCGCGGGCCTGGCTGTCTCAGAGGCTCTGGAGCGGGTGAAGATGGTTGCAGCCGATAGCGCCAGCCGCAGCTCGGCGGCCTATACGCAGATTCTGTTTCAGCACTTTCACCACACCCACCCTATGTTTCTGAATGTCCCTGCGGACCCCGCAGCCATGCTGGCTGTGGCTGACGCCGCGCTGCTGATCGGCGACCCGGCCCTGCTGGCCCGGGAGCGGCAAGCAGCCATTGAAGCCGCAGCGGGAACGCCCCTGCTGTGGCTCGACCTGGCTCATCTGTGGCGTCAACGGACCGGCCTTCCCTGGGTTGCCGCAGTGTGGGCTCTGCGCCCGGACTCGCTTGCAGCCGTCGGCCTCTCGGCGCAACAACTGATCGATGATCTGACCGCCAGCCGCGACGCCGGGCTGGCTCACACCGAGCAACTGGTGGAGGAGTGGACCCCGCGGCTGGCCATCTCTGCGGAGACCATCCGCACCTATCTCCGCCATAATATCCACTACACGCTGGACCCGGATTGTCTGCGCACCATTGAACTCTTCCGCGCTCTGGCGGCCGAGATCGGGTTGCTTCCACCGCTGACCGTGCAGACCCTGGAAGCCTTGGCGTGAAGCGTAGATCGGTTGGTGGCGCGGGAGCCTGACGTGGCGATAAAGAATCGGAGTCCAAACGCGAAGAAGCCGGATCCGAATGCGAAGGTTCAGCCGGTGCAGCGTGTGGTAGGCATCGACTGGTCCGGGAGGGTAGATGCAGCGGGTCAGCGGCGGCACATCTGGGCAGGGGTCTGGACGGCGGATGCGCGGAACAGAGCAACAGTTCTGCTGCAGGCCGGGAGAACGCGGGCGGAGGTGGCAGACTGGCTTTTGGAGCTGGCGCGAGAAACGCCGAGAATGGTGGTGGGATTCGACTTCTGCTTCAGCTTTCCGGCCTGGTTTGTGCGTGATGAGCATGGCTCTGCGAGCGCTCCAGCATTCTGGCGGCGGGTGGTGGAGGAGGGTTGGGTAGAGCGCTGGCTGGCGCCTGGCGGCTCCGATCCACGGTTCTGGGGAAGGGCAGGCGCTGCGGGCGGAGGCAAGCGGCCGCAGGAGTTCTCTGGAGAAAACCTCTATCGCATGCTGCGAGCCACGGATATCGACTGCAAGCTTGCCGCGCGGATTCCCGAGGCCGAACGGCAGGCCAGGGTTCGGGGAATCACTCCCAAGAGCGTCTTTCAGGTAGGCGGCGCGGGGAGCGTGGGTACGGCTTCCCTGCGCGGGTTTGAGGTGTTGTTGCATCTGCGCAAAGCCGGCTTCCGAATATGGCCGTTTGACCGCCCGGCGCTCACAGGTTCTCACCCTCATCCCCTGGTTGTGGAGATGTACACCCGTCTGAATACCGGCGCGGTGCGCAAATCCAACCCTGATGCGCGGGCAGAGTATCTGCGTGCGCGGCGCAACAGCAGCGCGATTTACGCCGACCTTTCACGGAGTGTGCTGCAAGCAGCCCTGGCCAGCGAGGATGCGTTTGACGCTCTGGTCAGCGCGCTGGTAATGGCCGAACGGCGCGAGGCCTTCCCCCGCCTGCCCCAACCCATGGATCCGCTGCATAGGATCGAGGGCTGGACCTGGGCCCCGTAACCTGAAGCCACAGGCGCTTGCCTGGAGGCTCTACGCTCCTTCTTCACTCTCTCCGTCATGCGGCTCATCCACATCCACCTCCTGCACCTCGGCTCCCCACTGGCGCAGCACCTTCCACACGGTCTGGGAGGAGAAGCCTGCTCCCAGCAGGCGCCGGGCGGCGCGCGCCGTCGCCTTCTCGTCCTCCGGCTTCTTCATCCGCTTCCGCGCAACATACTCTTTTGCCAGCGCTACCTCATCCACCTCGGCGTAAGCCGCCTCCAGCGCCGTGCTGGCCAGCTCCTGCGGAACTCCCTGCTGCATCAAGCCCTGGGCCACCCTCCGCCGCCCAAATCTCTCATTCTCCTTGCGTAGCCTGGTGTAATCGGCTGCAAACCGCTCGTCACTGAGGTAGCGCAGCTCCTTGAGCTTTTGCAGAATGGCCTCTACGTCAGCGGCGCCTGCCTCGCCGGGCTCGGCACGCTGCATCATCTTGCGGCGCAGATCCCGCTCGCTCCTCATCCTGGAGCTCAGCGAGCGCACCGCGTACTCCATCAACCCGGCTTGATCCAGTGGAGATCGCGCCGCTCCGCGCCGTCCCGCCATCTTTCTGCCTCCTACTTCCTGACCCTATTCTCCACTCCCTCGGGGGAAGGCGATCTCCGCCCGGGAACCTTCCCTGCTGTTGTCTTCCGGGTAGTTGCTCAACACCGGAAGATCACCTCAGGCTGATATTAGAGCAGCTTTCCCAAAGACAGGTCGCGCGCAGAGAGCCAGCGCCCACCTGCTCCGCAGGAATGTGTCCCAGAGAAGACGAGCGTCCGCATGACGCCGTCACAAGAGTGAAGCAGCACTCTCTCCACCATCCCACCGATCGCGGCGCAGGGAGGGAACAACTCTGGCCCATCCTACGTACATCTGAGTGGAAAAAGGCGGCCAACGTCATGAAGTTTCTGCTCTTCGTCATCCTGCTGGTTCTCTGCTGGCCGGCGGCGCTGCTGGTGCTGATTCTCTATCCCATCGTATGGCTTGTGCTGCTCCCGTTCCGGCTGATCGGCGTGGTAGTGGGTGGCGTCCTGGAGCTGATCGCCGCTCTCTTCACCCTGCCGGCGCGCGCCCTGCGGTCGCTTTAGCAGGCCACGACGCTGGTGCAGCGGCCCGCGCTCGCGGAGGAGCCTTGCCCCGAGATGGCTTCCCTTTGCCGCATCCCGTTCCGACGCAGTGCGCTAAACTGAAGGTCCATGGTGAATGACAAACTGCAAATAGTCCCGCTCGGCGGTCTCGGCGAGTTCGGCATGAATTGCCTTGCTCTCCAATTCGGCGACGACATCCTGGTCATCGATGCCGGCCTTATGTTCCCTGAAGAAGAGCTGCTGGGGGTGGACATCGTCGTCCCTGACATCAGCTACCTTGTGGAGAACCGCAGCAAGGTTCGGGGCATTGTTCTGACACATGGGCATGAAGACCACATCGGCGGTCTGCCCTGGATCCTCTCTGAGCTGAACGTGCCTGTCTACGGTACAGAGTTCACCCTGGCCTATGTGGAAGACAAACTGGAAGAGCACCGTCTGCTGGATGACGCCGAACTCACCGAGATCCTGCCCGGCCGGCGGTTCAACCTTGGGGTGTTCAGCATCCTGCCCATTCGCGTCACGCACTCGCTGGTGGATTGCGTTTCGCTTGCGATCCATACGCCGGTGGGCATCATTCTTCACACCGGCGACTTCAAGATCGATCTCTCGTCACCGGACGGGCATCCTTTTGATCTTCAAGCCTTTGCGGACCTGGGCAAGCAGAACGTCCTGTGCCTGCTGCAGGATTCGACCAACGTGGATCGCAGCGGATTCACGCCCGGAGAAAAGGCTGTGATTCCGCGTCTGGACGACATCTTCGGAGCAGCCAAGAAGCGGCTCTTCTTCTCCTGCTTCTCCTCCTCCATCCACCGCATTCGGATCGCGATGGATCTGGCGCACAAGCACGGACGCAAGGTCGCGCTGATCGGCCGCTCCATTGACAACTCCACCGAGATCGCTCAGGATCTGGGTTACATCGATCCTCCGGCCGGACTGATCATCCCCGCCAACCAGATGAAAGACACGCCCGCGAACAAGCTGTGCGTGCTGATCTCCGGCACCCAGGGGGAGCCGATGAGCGCGCTTTCACGGGCGGCCGTGGATAACCATCGGTTTGCCAAGATTGAGCCGGGCGACACGGTTCTGCTCAGCTCGCGCATCATCCCGGGGAACGAAAAGGCCATCTACCGGGTGATCGACCATCTGGAGCGCCGCGACGCTCGCGTGATCTACGACGACGGCTCCAACGGGCTGATCCACGTCTCTGGCCACGGCTCGCAAGAGGAGCTCCGGTTGATGATCAACCTGGTGCGTCCGCGCTTCTTTGTGCCCATCCACGGAGACTACAGGCACCTGAAGCGCCACGCCGAACTGGCTGCGCAGACCGGGGTCCCGGAGAAGGTGATCCTGCTGGAAGACGGGGAGATCCTTAGCCTGGACAGCCAGCACGCGCAAAAGACCGGCAAGATCACTACCGGCAGGGTCTGCATCGACAACAACTCCACCGCCGACGTGGTGGAGGACACCGTGATCCGCGACCGCAAGCATCTGGGAGAGGATGGCGTCTTTCTGCCCATCATTGCCATCAACAAGCGCACCGGGCAGGTGGAGGGCGCGCCGGAGATTACCACGCGCGGCTTTGCCGCCGACGATCCTGAACTTCTACGGAACGCACGGGACGTGGTGGCGCGCAGTCTGGAGCTCTCCAGCGAAGAGGAGCGCCGCGACTACGGGGTGATGAAGGACAAGATCCGCGGAGACCTGAAGCGCTTTCTGCAAAAGAACGCCAACCGGCGCCCGCTGATCATGCCCATCATCCTGGAGCTCTAGGCGCTTCGGGAGCTTTGGGAACTGCGGGAGATTGAGGAGCTGGAGAGGAATTGTCTGCGGGCTGAAGCTGTGGAGCTCCCAAGGACAATGCAGTTTGCGTGCTGGAATGCCCCGCGCCACCCTCCAAGGTGCGCGTCACGCCTTTGACGACTCATCAGCAAAAGAGCGGCGGCCCTGCGGCCGCCGTCTGTAACGCTTGCACCTAGCTGCTCGGACCTATGGGACGATCAATGCCCCATCTGCTGCGTGTATTGCTGCTGCAGTGCCTGCATCCTGGACGCGAACTCCCCCATGCGGCTATGCACAATCTGCATCACTCCGTCACGGACCTGCGAAGCATGATTCAGCATGGCCTGTCCTGCGGGCGACTTGTAAAACGCGAGCATGCCGTCCAGTTGTGATTCGGTATAGGTATTCATATAGAGCTTGACGTAGGCAGGCTCCAGCTGCGGCCAACCAAACGACTGGTTCATCACCTGCTGAGCGTTGTTGATAAACTTCTGCTCGATCGCCTTCCGGGCCGGCGTCATCGGTTGATTCCCTTCGCCATTCTGCGCCGTCATCTGAATATGCTGACGCATGGCCTGCAGCATGCCATCCAGATTGCTGTCCATGCGCATCACCGCAAACAACTGTTTGACCTTGGCCTCTTTGGACGCCTCATCGGCACGCGCTTGCAGCGGCGCCAGCGCCAGCACCATGATGAGTGCACCCGTCAGTATCCCAATCCATCGCTTCATCTGTTTATGGTTCCTCTCTCTCAACCTCTTCTACTATCTTCTCTGATTCCAGAGGCCTGCTGGCGAAATAATACAAACTGAAGGCGAGCGCAGCGAAGCTGATCACACTGACCCAGTCCTTGTAGAACGGATTGCGGGCGGAGAACTGCGGGACCATCTTGCCCGTAGCCGCCTCATACAGGTTCAGACAAACTCCGAGGAGACCCATGATTCCGCCCGCTGCAATCAACCCGGAGGCGAAGAGACTGCCGGAAGAGATCTCACTCTGCGCCTGGGAGGCGGACGCTTCACCGCTCTTGGCCGCGGCCCTATCCACCAGCCATCGCACCACGCCGCCGCAGAAGATCGCCAGCGTGGTTCCAATGGAGAGATAGGCTCCCACGGCAAAGGTGAGCGAGCGCACCCCGAGCAATTCTATGCCGATCACCAGCGCCACGCCGAGCAATACCAGGCTCCACGGCAAGCGCCGGCTGAGGATTCCGTTGATCACGGTAGCCATCAGCCGGCCTTGCGGAGCGGCCGCCTTTTCGCTGCCAATCCCCTGGATCCATTGCACCTGAATCTTTCCCGTGGCCGGGTCGTAGAGGTACTTTCCATCCTCCAGCGTGGAGGACCCGATGGCATTGAGCACAAGGTAATGATTGGCGTCGGTCAACTCCTGGCGCGTGCCGGTGGAGGCGCCTGCCTGCGGCGGCATCTGCACCATTACCCGACTGCGCTTGAAGTAGCCCTGGTTTGATACGCCCTCAGGAAGCGATTGAATCGAGATTGCTCTGGCCGTCGGTAGCTGCTTGAAGCTCTCCAGCCCGCGATTCATGGCGTTCAGCGTCATCCCAATGGAGAAGACCGACACAATCACGCCCACCATTACCGCGACCTGCTGCTTCCACGGCGTAGCCCCGATCAGAAACCCTGTCTTCAGGTCCTGACTGGTGTCTCCGGCGTTGGATGAGGCGATGCAGACCGCTCCACCAATGGTGATTGCCAAGGCGCCAAAGGCGGGCGCGGTCCATCCCTTTACGAGGAAGATCGCCGATACGGCCATGAGGGTTGCAATCGTCATCCCGCTGACGGGGTTCGCGCTGGAACCCATGATGCCCACAATCCGGGAGGAGACGGTGACGAACAGGAATCCAAAGAAAACCACCAGCAGCGCGGCGGAGAGGTTTGCCAGCCAACCGACTTCGGCTCCGGGAATCGGCTTGAACTCCAGAAACAAGAACATCAGGAGGATCAGCACCACGCTTCCGCCCACCACGACGGTCATGGAGAGGTCGTCTTCGGTGCGCAGGGGACGGAGCCCGTCCTTCCTCTGCGCACCTTGAGCAGACCCCATCTTGGCAAAGCCGGAGCGAAGCGCTTTGACGATGGTCGGCATGGTTCGCAGCAGGGTAATCAGGCCGCTGGCGGCTACCGCTCCCGCGCCCATGGGCCGCACATAGGTGGCCCAAAGATCACTGGGACTCATCTGGGCGATGGGGACCACCCCTGGATAGAGCGGCGTGGCGAGGTGTTTGCCGAAGAACATGATTGCAGGCATCAGGACCAGCCAGCTAAACACGCCCCCGGCCAGCATGACCGCAGCCACCCGCGCTCCAATGATGTAGCCCACGCCGAGATACTCCGGGGTGACGTCGGCGCGAATCGCCGCGCCCTTCAGGATCTGCGCCCCGTGCGGATCAAAGTCTGGCGACCAGTTGGGCGTGGCTGGAAACAGCCGGAGCAGGCTCTCATTCTGGAAGAGCGTATAGAGCCCTCCCAGACCCAGCCCCAGGAAGACCCGGCTGGCAAAGGATCCGCCTCGTTCGCCGGCCTGCAAGACGTCCGCGCAGGCCGTTCCCTCGGGATAGGTGAGCACGCCGTGCTCCTCGACGATCAACTGCCTGCGCAGCGGAATCATGAACAGCACGCCCAGCCAGCCGCCGAAGAGGGCCAGCGCAAAGATCCGCGAGCTCTCCAGATCAAACCCCAGAAAGATGAGCGCCGGCAGAGTAAAGATGACGCCGGAGGCGATGGACTGGCCGGCATTGCCCGTCGTCTGCACGATGTTGTTCTCCAGAATCGACGCCCGGCCAAAGGCTCTGAGGATGGAGATCGACAACACGGCGATGGGGATGCTCGCGGCTACGGTGAGGCCGGCCCGCAGGCCCACATACACGGTGACCGCGCCAAAGATAACGCCAAAGATGGAGCCGAGCAGCAGCGCCCGCAGCGACAACTCCTTTCTGTCTTCACTGGCTGGAACAAAGGGACGAAAGGTGGTCGGCTCAGGCATCGTGCGGGTCTCCTTCAAAGCGTTGCGTGTGCGCCCAGGGAAAGGGTCCTGGCCCTCGGCAAGCTGTCCCGGCGGCGATCTGGGACTTTCAGCCGCAAAAATGGAACCTCGCAGCAAATGGCCAAGAGGGGAATGGCATCTCGGAGCAAATCTCCGCTGAGTTCTGGGCCAACCTTCAAGCGAGGGCGCATGGGACGTCTGACTCATTCTAGACCGGTCGATAGCCCCGGAGCGGGGCGCACGACGCAAGGCGTTCGGCGAGCCATCTCGAAGGCCAAATTGCGGCCGGGGTGGCTAGCAGGCGCGGGGCGGCGCCGAGGTCGGCAGAGCCGCTCTTGTTCCAGGTTCATATGTTTTCATCAGGCCAAGGTGCGGTCCAGGAGCAGGACGATCTGGAGCCGCGGGCTGGCGATAAAGCGCCGTTCCGGGGCCCTCCCGGACCTCGCCCTTAGCCCGACCGTAGTTGCTCGTGGCGGCGTATCCTTGACCCCAAATGAAGTCCCACACAGTGCCCCGCAAGCTGCTGGATCAGTTCGCATTTGACGACCCTGTCACGGGCTCTCGTCGAATGTGGAGATATGAAAAGGGTAAGCACCCACGTTGGGACGCGTCGCCCAAAACGGCCACGCGCATAGACGGACATCTCTCGTCCCCTGACAACGCTGGACGGGAGGAGATTCTTGAGCGCCGCCTGAATCGCGATTTCGAGGAGCCCGTCAATCGGTTTCTCTTTCAACTTGGACAACCAGACTTCCTAGCCACAGAGGAGCAGCTCCGACAGTTAACGCTTTTACGTCACGTTGCTCTTTCTACGATCCGACGCCAGGAGAAAGGCGTCTGGCCACGTCCAGAAGGTGATCCGACGCGACATGGACAGGTTCCTGGATAACCGTGAGCAGGTGCTCACCGTGTCCGCTAAATGGAGCATGGATCGGGTTCTGAGCCGCAGAATGCCCGGAGGGTTGATCACTCCCGCAATGGTTGCTGAAGTCGTACGCAAGCATGTTCTGGACAGGGACCCCACTGCGGCGGCGAAGGAGAGCTATGTCCGTCAGATCGAGGCGGCTATGGATACCGTCGACGAAAAGCTGTTAAGAGGTCAGTGGAATTACCTCACAACCACGCCAGACAATCCCTTCGTGATCTTGGATGCTCCAGTGGTCATGTGGCAGCGTCGTGCTAACGGCCTCGTTTCGTTCGGCGTCGGTTTCCATCGGGAAGACGTGGAGGTGTTCCTGCCTGTATCGCCGACGCTATGCCAGCATATCCTGCCTGACGTGCAGCGAACTCGGCCCGCGGCTGTGCCGATTGTCGATGAGGTCAATGCTGCGGAAGCGTCTCTGTCTACGCAGTATTGCTACACCAATGTAAATTGTCCTGCAGTCGATCGTGTGGTCCAGAAATACGCCGGGACCGCAGAGATGGGATTGAGATCCTTCACCGTTTGGCACCGAAATTACGACGACACCTTCTACGATCACTTACTCTCCATGGATGGCGGCCGGTTGACGGACACGCTGTAGCAGAGGACCGATAGCCAGAGTCCCGATCCAAACTGGAAGCCTTGAGCGCCAACCCACCCACCGCCCGTCTTCCACGCTCTGCACCTCCCTCGGAGACCAGCACAGCGCGCGATGCCTATCATCCGCGCCTTAGCCTCCCCAGAACCAGCCTCGTCCCCGCCCCACGCTGCGGGCATCAGCGCCGCTCTCTAACCGGCGATGCGCATCGTTCGTCCGTGGCGAGCCACAATCGAGAGACGCTCCTCGCCCAGGATCTTCCGCACCTGGCCCCGGGCATGGTTGGCCCACGGCCCGGCCGGGTCCAGCCGGCAGTAGGCCATCCAGTGCTTCAGCGCCTTGCGCGGCTCCAGGATTCGCTCGTAGGCCAGCGCCAGATTGTAGTGCGCGTCCGCATACTGAGGAACCAGCTCCAGCGCCCGTTGATAGGCATCAATCGCCTCATCCATGCGCTGCTGCTCATCCAGCACATTGCCCAGATCAAAGTGCGCCAGCGCATACTCCGGATCCGCCTGCGCCGCCTGGCGATAGCGCCGCTCCGCCGCGGCAAACTCGCGCTCGTTATAAAGGATGGTCCCAAGATTGATCGCGGAGGCCGCATGGTCCGGCTGAACCTCCAGAATCGTCTCGTAGATGTTCTTCGCCTCTTCCATCCGGTCCGGAATCTCCTCCAGGCGGACGGCGCGTAAAAACATCTCCTGCAGGTCCGGGGTGGGTGCGCCCGGCTCCACATTCGTCCTTTGCACCACGGCCAGGCCGCTGCGCTGGGCCAGCTCAAAATCAAAGGCCATCTGGCGCGTCATGGGGTCCACCAGAGCGCCCCATTGCCGGAACGCCACCCGCGAACCCTGCAGCACGGCGACAGACTCCAGCAGCGGATTGCGCATCCCGGAGACCTTCTGCATCGCATCCACGGACTGGCGTATGCTGCGCACCGAGATCCGCGTTGCCGCCAGGTCGCGCAGCTTCCTTAACTGCACCAGCTCGTCAAAGGAGTAGTTTTCCGTGGAAGCAATTAACCCGGCCCTCTCCCAGGAGGCAAGCTTGCGGGCGGGCACTCTGAGAATACGCAGGACATCTTTACGACAGTATTGGCTCACGGCGCTCATCTCACGGACTTGGCGTCAATCGCTGCCACTCGATATGGCATGCCCTAGGGCGAGTATCCGTCGCGGACCGGCATCGATCAAGGGTTTTCCATGTGGATTTCATGAAATCAGTGGATAACGGAACCAAATCTGATTCATAGCAGCGCGTAGACCTGGTTCACCTTGGCGTTCAACGCTCCTCTAACCTCTTGCCGACCGAATCCAGCCACCTGCTGCTGCAACGCCTGCCGCCGGTGCGAGTAGCTTGCGACCGCAGACAGGCCGCGGAGTAGGCCTGCGGAAAGCTTGAGCGCTCCGGGGTTGTGTCTTCGCGGGCGATCCAGGTGCGCCAGGGCCTCGGCCAGCGCCCCGGGCCCGCCGGGTTGATATACCGTAACACTATGCGATCTCTTGCCCGGGCCGCAGCCCTGCTCTGCGCGGCCTCTCTCCTAGCTCCCTTCAGCTATGCCCAGTCTGATCTGCACCTGATCCCCATGCCACGGCAGATTGCCGGCGTGCAGGTGGTCTCCGTCTCCTCCGTCTCCGTCCTCTGCCCCGGTTGCAGCGGCGCGGACGCCTTTACCGCGGCGGACCTGCTCCGGTCCTTGAAGGACCGCGGAGTTCCGAACGGGAGAGGATTGCGGATCGTCCTGCATCGGCTGGCGCGCTATCCCGATGCCAGCTTCACGCCAGAGATGCGTGCCGAGGGCTACACCATCCACTACGCGGCCCACACGCTGACTTTGACCGGAGCCAGCAGTGCAGGGCTGTTCTACGCAGCACAGACGGCCAAGCAGATGATCGAACGCCTACCCTCCGGGCTGGTGCTGCACGCCGCGCAGATCCACGACTGGCCCGCCATGCGCTACCGCGGCCTGCATGACGATCTCTCCCGGGGCCCTGTGGATACGCTCGCCTTCCAGATGAAGCTGATCCGCACGCTGGCGGCCTACAAGATCAACATCTATTCTCCCTACTTTGAAAACACACAACAGTACGCATCCAATCCTCTGCCTGCGCCGCCGGAGGGCAGCATCTCCGCCGCAGATGCCCGCAAGCTGGTGGCCTACGCGCAGCAGTATCACATCACCATTGTTCCTGAGCAGGAGGCCATTGGGCACCTGAGCAACATGCTGCTGTGGGAGACCTACGCGGCTGTGGCCGAGACTCCGCATGGAACTGTGCTCGCACCCGGGCAGCCGGGATCGATTCCGCTGATCGACCAGATCTTCCAGGAGCTTGCCCAGCTCTACCCCGGACCCTTTCTACACATCGGCGGCGACGAGACCTACGACCTGGGCATTGGACGCACACGCTCCCAGGTGGACGCGCAGGGACTGGGCGCGGTCTACATCGATTACCTGCAGCGGATCGTCACCAGCCTGGAGCCTCTGCATCGAAAGATTCTGTTCTGGGGAGACATCGCCCAGAGCCATCCGGAGCTGTTGAAGGCTCTTCCGCAAGAGATCAAAGACCAGATCATTGCCGTGGCGTGGGGGTACTCCCCTAACCCGCACGGATTCCTGCGCGTGCTGCGGCCCTATACGCAGGCCGGTATTCCGGTGTGGGTTGCGCCCTCCATTAACAACTACCGCCAGGTGTGGCCCAACCAGCAGTTGGCGCTTCAGGACATCCAGGAGTTCACCCGCGACGGGCAACGCTATGGTGCCACCGGACAGCTGAACACCCTGTGGAACGACGACGGCGAGTCGCTGGCCAACATGAACTGGTACGGCATCCTGTTCGGTGCGGCGGCTGCGTGGCAGCACGGCGAATCCTCCATTGCCCAGTTTCAGGATAGCTTCGCCCCGGTGTTCTTTGCAGACCCGCTGGGGCTGCTCAATCAGGCGCAGGACGAACTCGCCAACGCCATGACGCTCCTTCATGACAACAAGGTGATTGCGGCTACCGAGGGATCCGACGGCCTGTTCTGGGTAGATCCCTGGTCCCCGGACGGCCAGGCCATCGCCGGGCGGATGCGGCCGATCAACTCTGCACTGCGTCTCTATGCTGAACACGCGCTCACGCTAATCGCCCAGGCCAAGGCGCAGGAGCCCGGTCTGCGCCAACCGGACGCCATCTCTGCCATGGAGTTCGGCGCCCGCCGCATCGATTTCCTCGGGTTGAAGTTTCAACTTGCCGACGAGATGGCCGCTGAGTATGCCCAAGCCCAGGCCGAGTTGCAAAGCTTGCAGAGCAACCCGAACGCTCCCCGGCCAAGGCCCTCGGTTCCCGCGCTGCTGTCAGACATCAACGGCGTGAACGGACGCCTGCAGGAGATCATCGATACGTACTCCCGGCTGCGCGACATGTTCGCTGAGCAGTGGAACAAGACCTATCAGTCGGACGGGCTGCGGCCGGTGCTGGAGCACTACGACTATACCATCGCCCAGTGGTACGCGCGGGTCGACAAGGTGCGCAGCGCCCAGCGGCAATGGAGCCAGTCCCACTCGCTGCCTGCGGCCTCTGCGCTCGGCATTCCACAACCGCCGCAGCCAGCCCCGGCGCCGCCTCTAACGCCTGCGGCAGCTCCCGCAGCGCAGCCCGCGTCGGCAACAACTCCTGCGGCGGCGCCTGCAACAGCACCTGCTCCGGTGCCTGCATCCAGCCCAGCGCCCCACGCCGCGCCAACCCTCTAGCAGGAGATCGCCTTTGTCCGCCGTCCACTTCGCTTCGCTGGCAGCAGCCCTTCTGCAACCGGCCGCTGCGCATCCGCTGGGAGCCGACCCGCATCGTCTGGGCGCCTTGGACCTTGCGCTGGTCGGGATCTACCTGGTTGGAATCACGCTCTTCGGGCTGCGTTTTCGGAAGCTCTCCGGCGGCGGGGCGCCCGCGGACCGTTCCCTGCGCAGCTACTTTCTGGCCAACAACACGATTCCGTGGTGGGCGATCTCGCTCTCGATCGTGTCTGCGGAGACCTCCACACTCACCATCATCTCCATCCCCGGCGTCGCCTTTGCGGGCAACTTCGGCTTTCTGCAGATCGTGATCGGCTATATGATTGGCCGGATTGTCGTGGCCTTTCTGTTTCTGCCCCGCTACTTTGCGGGTCGGATGCTGACGGCCTATCAGCTCATCGATCAGCGCTTTGGCACAACGCTCTATAAAATTACCGCCGGCCTGTTTCTGCTGATGCGGGCGGCTGCGGAAGGGGTGCGCGTCTTTGCCGTCTCCATTGTGGTGGGCATCGCCATTGGAACCCGGGACCTGCTCTCGATCGCCATCATCTCTGCCCTGACCCTGCTCTACACCTTTGAAGGCGGCATGGCCGCGGTCATCTGGACCGACGTTGTGCAGATGGCCATTTACACCGGTGGCACGGTGGTCGCCATCGGAACCTTGGGAGCGCACGTGCACGGCGGTTGGAGCGCCATCCATAGCGTAGCGGCTGCGGCGGGGAAATTTCACATGCTCAACTTTTCACTGAACCTGACCACGGCCTATACCTTCTGGGCCGGCGTGCTGGGCGGAGCCTTTCTTACCATGGCCTCGCATGGAACCGATCAGTTGATGGTGCAGCGCATGCTGGCTGCGCGCAACCTGCGGGAGTCTCAGGCGGCTCTGCTCAGCTCCGGCGTGGTGATCTTTGTGCAATTCGCCCTCTTCCTGCTGATCGGCGCGGGTCTCTTCGTCTTCTACGCACAGCATCCGGCGGTGTTTTCCAGTGCCGACCGGATCTTCCCCACCTTCATCGTGCGGCAGATGCCCCCCGGCGTCGCCGGGCTGCTGATTGCGGCGATTCTGGCTGCGGCTATGTCGAACCTTTCCGCCGCGCTGAACGGTCTCTCCTCCACCACGGTTGTGGACTTCTACGTTCCCCTGCGGCCGCAGGCGGATCACCGTGAGCGGGCCATCGTCAGCAAATCCTCCACCGTGTTCTGGGCGCTGGTGCTCTATGCCATTGCAGCCTACGCCGCCCTGGTGGGCGGCAAGGGGCATGTGGTGGTCATTGGCCTCTCCATCGCCTCCGTGGCCTACGGATCTCTGCTGGGCGTCTTTCTGCTGGGAACGCTCACCCGGTTCGCTACCCAGACCGGAGCAGTGGTCGGCATGCTCTTTGGCTTTCTTCTCAACCTCTGGCTTTGGCAAGGAGTCTTCCCTATGCACCTTGGACCTATCACCGTACCGCCTGTCGCCTGGACCTGGTATGTGCTTATCGGCGCTGCCGCAACCTTCGCTATTGGAGCACTGGTAAGTCTGTTCTCCCCCGGCACGGGAGTGCGGCGACGCTCGCCACAGGCCAGCTCCACCAGCATCGTCGTTCTGCTGGCGCTGCTCTCCATGGGCTGCCTGGGCACGCGAGAGTGCCGCGCGCAGGCGCAGGCTACCAGGACGCCCGTGGCTTCGCATGCTCCTGACTTCAGCGTGGTCTCTACCCTGATGAACCGTGCGGTGGCAACTCATCAGCCGCCGGGCGCCGTGGTTCTGATTGGGCATAACGGGCACGTGGTCTTTGAACACGCCTACGGAGACCGCAAGTTAGCCGGGGAGCCGGGGCTGGACGGCCAACCCTCGCCCGCCCTGCCCATGACCGAGCAGACCATCTTCGACATGGCCTCGCTGAGCAAGTGCCTGAGCACCGCAACCGCCATCATGCAGCTCTATGAGCAGGGCAAGCTGCGCTTTGACGATCCAGTAGAAAAGTATCTTCCAGAGTTTAACGCCCAGCACGACCCGGTGCGAGCCCAGGTGACCCTGCGCATGCTCTTGACCCACACCTCTGGCGAGCCCGGCGACATCAAGATGAAATCACCCTGGGGGCTCTCCAGCCCGGACTTCGCCGAGGGTATCCATCTGGCGCTCACCACGCCGCTGATCTCAGCCCCCGGCGCTGTGTTTCGCTACTCTGACATCAATTTCATCCTGCTCGGATATATGGTGCAGCGGCTTAGTGGCGAGCCGCTTGAGGTCTACGCCGAAGAGCACATCTTCAAACCGCTGGGGATGACCAACACCCGCTATCTTCCCCTGGCCCGAGCCTGCGGAGCGTACCAGATCTATGGAGCCGGCATCGGTCTGGCTCCGGCAGGCGCTACTGCGCATCCTTGCAAGCCGGGAGATTGGAATGTGTCCGTGCTGAAGCGGATTGCTCCCACAGCGCATGACGATGAGGGCAACGCGCAGAATAACCCGGACTTCAACCGGCTGCTGTGGGGATCGGTGGATGATCCTTCCACGCGGCGCATGGGCGGCGTTGCCGGCCACGCTGGAGTCTTTTCCACCGCTGAGGATGTTTCCCTCTTTGCCCAGGCGTTGCTGGATCGTCTGGCAGGGCGGCCAAGCCGGTTCCCGGTGAAGCGCTCCACACTGGAGCTGATGACCATGCCGGAGCAGCCTGGCCACACGCTCGGGCAACTGGCAGAGGCCAATCAGGCGCAGCGCGCGGCCATCGCCGCCGGAGAAGCGCCAGCGGCCGCAGGGCTTGCACCGCACTATCCATCCGTGAAAGGGCAGGATCTGCGCGGCTTTGGCTGGGACATTGACAGCGCCTTCTCCAAGCCGCGTGGCGTGGTCTTCCCCGTTGGCAGCTTTGGCCATACCGGTTACACCGGAACTACGCTGTGGATGGATCCCGGCTCTGACACCTACATCGTCCTTCTGGCCAACTCGATCCATCCCCGCGGCAACCCACCTATCTCTAATCTGCGCGGGCAGGTGGCAACCGCGGCTGCGGAGGCTCTGGGACTTTACCAACCGCCGGCTTCTACCCTTCCGGCCGAGTGTGGCGACCCCAACCTCTTCTGCGCGCGCGGCGCGAGCGCGCACGCTGCGGCCCAGGAGCCAACCCTGACGGGCATCGATGTTGTGGAGCAGCAGCACTTTGCTCCCTTCGCAGATCTGGCTCGGCGTATCGGTCATCCTCCGGTGCTTGGCGTGCTCACCAATCAGACCGGCATCGATAGCCAGCGTCGCTCCAGCATCGCGATTCTGGCCACCGACCTTCCCCGGGCGGTTCCTGGAGCAAAGATTGCCACGATCTTCTCACCCGAGCACGGCATCTTCGGCAAGCAGGATACAACCCAGATTCGCGCTGAGGTGGAACCCGTAACCGGGCTCCCGGTGACCAGCCTCTACGGCCCCACAGAGGCCGACCGCAGACCCTCGCATGCGCAGTTGAAGAACCTGGACGCGGTGGTGATCGATCTGCAGGATGTGGGCGTTCGCTTCTACACCTACGAGACCGTGACCGGCTACTTTCTGGAGGCCGCTGCGCAGGAAGAGACGAAGTATCACCACGATCTGAAGATCATTGTGCTGGACCGGCCGGATCTTATCGATGGCCGACAGGTGCAAGGGCCGGTATCCGATGCTGAGTTCACCACCGGGTCCGGGGACTACATCGACTTTATGCCACTGCCGGTTCGCAACGGGATGACGCTGGGAGAGTTGGCGGAGTACATCGTTGGCGTCAAGCATCTGGCTACCGATCTGACGATCGTCCCGCTCCGACACTGGTCGCGGCAGGAGTACTTCGACCAGACCGGCCTGCCCTGGGTGAATCCCAGCCCCAATCTGCTGTCCGTGACGTCGTCGACTCTCTATCCCGGGCTCGGGTTGCTGGACTTCAGCGGCGTCTCAGCAGGGCGCGGCACAGCTACGCCGTTTGAACTCTTCGGAGGCGCATGGATCAACGCTGCCACAGTGGCACAGGCGCTGAATGCGCGACATATCCCGGGGGTAAGCTTTACGGCAACGACTGCCACAGTCGCCGAGACCGCCAATCACTATCCCTTCCACGGTCAGACGATCCCCGCGGTGCGGATCGCCCTGACCGACCGGCGCAGCTTGAACGCCCCGGAGATGGGCGTCGAGATTGTAAGCGTGCTGCATCGGCTCTATCCGCAGCAGTTCAAGGTGCAGAAGACGCTGCTTCTGCTGGGTAGCCGAGGCACGCTGGGGGCCATTGAGCGCGGCGAGGATCCACGCGCGATTGCAAAATCATGGCAGCCTGGACTCGGTGCCTACTTAGCGGCCCGCAGCCAGTACCTGCTCTATTAAGTCGATTGAGTCGATCAGGAAAACCGGACTCAAGCATGACGCGCGATGGGAGCGGAGCCTGTCCGCAAAAATCTCAACCGGAGCGATCAAAGCGGGCGATCATGGGGTATGCTCTCCGCTCCAATGGCCACTACAAAATAAACTGCGTTGCTCTCACCTACATTCTTCAGCCCATGCATCACGTTTGACGCGGCGAAGATCACTCCGCCCGGCCCTACCCGTTCGAAGGCTCCATCGTTGTCGAATTCGATCGTCCCCTCGCGAATCAGCATCAGCTCGGAATGCCTGTGTTTATGGGGAGGGTGCGGCCTATGGCCCGGCAGCAACGTCGTCTCATGCACCTCCACAGCCTCACCCGTTGGCAACACCCCACGCATCACCGCCCGCGACTCTCCATAAGCATTCTTCTTCACGGGAAGTTGATCGAAACGATAGACCCGTTGCACGGAAAGCACAGTCTCTGCCTGCGTCGCCGGGGCAGAGATTCCGCTCGTGGGAGTTGCATCTGCCTCGCTTGCAAACGGCAAGGCGGCAGCCCCGGCCGCCAGCAAGGATAAGCCAACACAGAGATCACGGCGGTTGGTAGTCACCATGAACGAAATGTTACTCCCTCCTCTCTCCCCTTGGCTTGATCCCTATGGACAATAACCATGAGACGCCAGATGATCTCTGCGATGGCCGAGAGAGGCAGCGAACGCACGGAGGTCGATGCAGTCAATTTCCACACTCTTGCGGCGCGACGGTTCCAACCAGATGAGGTAATCTCGTCTCAACCAACTCGCCAGGTGGCCCGAATTCCCGGGTCAAGGGCGAGTGACACAGAAGCAGGAGTCCAGCATGGAAGTTTTCAGTCGTCGTTCCTTTGTCGCTACAGCGGCCGCAGGCATCGCCACCTTCGCATCCGCAGGAAGCATCCCTTCTTCCGCTCAAACAAATCACACCGAACTGAAAACAGAATGGAACTTCGCTGCATTCGATGCCATCGTGCATCGTCCGGCCCAGGTAAAACAGCTGTTCGATTCGGTTTCCGCAAGCATCTGGTTGATGGCTCATGTCCTGAATTCATTGAATAGCCTTCAATTCGGCTTTGGACTGGCTCCAGATCAAATTCAACTTGTCGCCGTATCCCGCGGTCCATCCACTTTGATTGATTTCGACGACTACGTCTGGAAGACCTATAACCTTGGGACGCTATTCAAAATCAATGACCCCACAACCGGAAAGCCCGCCGAACGCAATATCTTCTACGCCGGCAGCCCGGCAACAGCAAACTCTACCCACTCTTCGAATGACGTCAATGATCCTGGCTCAATCTTCAATAACGACAGGAGTATGCAGACGCTTCAGCAGCGCGGCGTCCAGTTTCTCTGCTGCCACAACAGTGTTGTAGGTCTCATGAACGAAATCATCGAGCAAAACCATCTGAAACAAACCCAGGAGCAGGTTTATGGAGATGTGGTTGCTCACCTGCTTCCTGGCACCATGATGGTTCCGGCAGCCGTTGGCGCAATGGCATTTCTACAGTCCAAGGGAGGTTACGGGTATACGTATATCTCCTAGCCTCTCTTTGGGAGCGATCGCTCTTTGGGTTTATCCCTAGTGGCGATTGACCCAAGGGCCTGGATTTCTGTGGTGCGCATCCAGACAGAAAGAGTTTTGTGCGGGACGGGCTTTGATCACAAAGGCTGAGCCGCAAAACTCCGGAGGCCTGCCCCATCGGGGTGCGATCTTCCTGTCCTTGTTCCACTCCCTGTGGATTAGTGGGCAAGTTTTTCCAGAGGCGATCGCTGGAGGATGGTGAGATGACCGTTCTCCCGGGAGATGATGCCCTGGCGTTGAAGCTGGTTGAGAATCCGTGTGACGGTTTCTCGAGAGACTCCGCCAAGGCCTGCGAGTTCTGCATGGCTCAGCGTGAGGTTGAAAGATCTGCAAGAACCCGGGGGAGCATCCGCGTCTGCAAATCCGATCAGGAGCTGGGCAATGCGAGACACGGCAGATGATGCAAGGCCGAAACGCCGGGCACTGAGGAATGCTTCACGATACTGTTTGGCAAGCACCCGCGCAACAAGATAGCCGGCCTCTGCGAAGGTTTGAACAAAGTGCAGGAAGAGCCGCCGGTCCGCATACTTTATGCTGCACGGGCAAAGAGTTTCGGCTGTCACCTCGTGAGGCAGGTCATTGAGCATGGCGCTGAGTCCGAGCACGTCGCCCGGTCGAGCGATCTTCACGATCAGGGTGTGGCCGTCGGGAGACTTGGCGGAGAGTTTTACCTGCCCCTCGCAAAGGAAGTACACCTTATCTGCCGACTGGCCTTCCTGAAAGATTACGACCTTGCCGGAGTAGGTCGCCTGCCGGGTGATGTCTTTGAAGAGCTCGAATGTGCCGGTTGCGAGCTTACCGAATACGCTGCAGTCACGGGCCCCCCATCGAGCATTCCATTTCCTTATCTGACTGACAGAAAGCGCCATGGGAAGTACCCATTCCTTCTCCAATGCCACTGGAGGCATCGATGTCATTCAACCTGACTGGGATGGAGCGTCTGGCTCGCGTTCTTTCTCTGAACCCTGGTCGAATGGATGCCGCCGGAGGGTAAGAACGGGGCTCTTCGCCCGAGTGATGATCTCGTAGGCCGTGTCGTCTTTCTCAATGGGCCAATGGTGCTCGTCTGGGTTGACTCCAAGGACGATGAGGTCAGCTTGCATCTCCTCGGCGACATGCAGAATCTGTTCGACGACTGGGCCGGTTTCTATCTGCAGGGTGGGTTGTATCCCGGGGGGCGCCTGTTCGCGAACCAACTGCTCGAGCTGGGTGCGCGTCGAGTCCAGGAGATGGCTGCGCTGATCGGCGGGACTCGCGTCATGAGGAAGAACATGCAGAAGCGTAATCGCAGCTTTGTGGAACTGGGCGATTTGGAGCGCCATTCGCGCGGATGGCTCATATCCAGGGGCGAGTGAGACAGGATGTAACAGCTTTTGCGGCTCCGCCGAGGTTGGACGGCGAACCTGCGGACCGACTGTGCATACGGGAACACTGACCTTACGCAGGATCTCATTTGCGACGGAGCCGAGGATCAACTTTTTCAAGTGGCGTCGTCCGTGGGTTCCCAGGATCAGACGGTCCGCGCCTGTTTCCTGAACGAGTTCGGGTACAACGATTGCCGGCAATCCCGGCCGGATGAGCACATCGCACGGAATACTACTAGCGCGCAGGTTCGCCGCGACAACAGACAGCCTTTGCTTTGCATGATGTTCAGCTTCCGCAGCATCCGCCGGAAAGATCGCTCTGGCGTCCAGCATGGTTCCATCTGCAGGCGGAATGACATGGACTAGTTTGCATATCGCTTTACTGGCGCGAGCCTGAGCCACAGCATACGGAAGGAGATGTTCGAGGTCATCCTCGAGATCTGTGGCCAACAGAATCAATTTGGGCGCCGCGAAGGAGCGACCGGCCTCGTGCGTGTTCCTTTGGCCGTCCATCTTCTATCTCCGAGATGGAGTTTCGTCCCGAACTGGCGGAACCGCTGTGTCCGGACGCACTCCCCAGAGTGACCTGGATCACAATTTTCCTGCGGTGAAGGCCAGCATTGGGTGCTGAGGGCTCAGCATGGAGCCGGATGATGAGCTTGAAGCTTGCTCGATGCGGCGTGGAGGCTCCATGGGTGAATCTTCTGTTCCCGTCGTCATGCTGCATGTTTCCGGCTCAACTTCAACACCGGAGGCGGCTGCCGCCAGGCGCCACGGGGAATGTCTGCATCACCAGTTGTGCCCCGCAGCATGGGATCTACGCTTTGCAGAGCGGCTTTGAAGGGCGTTCGGAGCGAAGAGTTGATGTGGCAGACGCGGGTTTCGGTGAGGTGATGGGTGCCCTCTGGTGGCGGCTCTGCGGACCAAAGAAGGTGGTACGGATGCATGCCTGAAGCTGCGGGCATAAGCTTGCCTACCTCTTCGAGATCGGCACAATCGGTTGCGTGAATTTACTGGAGAAACTTTTTCTTTAAGTTACAGCCGCATTATTTTTTTCTTGCCAACGGCCCCTCGACGGCGTATACAGGATTGCACACTGTATACAGACGGCCAGAGGTTCCGTCACTTTTGATTGCGGTTTTGGTCCGAACGCTCCTGACTGAGTTCTTCGAGAACCCCGCTGTGGCATAGCAGCGCACGGGATTTCCAAGCAAGATCCAGGCAATAATCTCAACTCTCACCCTCGGAGGCAGATATGAAAACGAATCTCTTCGCTCCATTCCATAACACACTCAATATCCGGCGACCGCAGGTTTCTTCCCGTTTGTTCGCCAAACTTATTCGGTTTTCCGTTGCTCACGCGCTTGCTATCCTTGGGCTCTTCTGGATGCTTGCTCCGGGTGTATCTTCTGCACAGAATGTGAACGCGACCCTGCAGGGAATCGCAACGGATTCCACCGGTGCAGTGATTGTCGGCGCAAAGGTTACGGCGCTCAATACTTCGACAGGTGTCACCACGAGTACCGTGACCAATAAAGATGGTCGCTTCGCCCTCCCCGATCTAAGTCCTGGAGGGCCGTATACCATTAGCGCTGCGGCTTCCGGCTTCAAGACGGACGAACGGACAGGGATCACTCTGGCCATCAATCAGACATCCAGCATCAACTTTCATCTGACTGTCGGCTCCAGCAGTCAGACGGTGGAAGTCCATGGTGATCTGAAGCAACTGCAAACCACGACATCGTCCATGGGACAGGTGATCACAAACCGCACCGTTGTGGACCTTCCTTTGAATCAGAGAAATATATACTCGTTGCTTTATCTGGAGCCCGGAGTTACTGGATCGGTCGGCTTCCAGTACAACAGCTTCAATCTTTCCGTTGACGGCGGGCGGCCTGGAAGCACGCTGGTGCTGATTGACGGAATTCCCGCATCGACCCCCACGATTGTCCCGATCACGAGCCTTGGCGCCTTCCCTTCCGTGGACGCAGTGCAGGAGTTCAAGGTGATGCTGACTTCTTATCCTGCGCAATTTGGACGAACGGGAAGCGGCATTGTCGACGTGATTCTGAAGTCCGGCACGAACCAGTTCCACGGCAGCGCATACGAATTTGCGCGTGACTCCGTGATGGATGCCAACACTTATTTCAATAATCGGACTGGGACACCTCTACCCAGTTTCACAAGGAGCCAGTTTGGAACTAGCTTGACGGGTCCGGTAATCATACCGAAACTCTACAACGGCAAGGACAAGACGTTCTTTCTATTTTCCTATGAAGGTCTCCGCCAAGGCAGCGAATATGAGGAGACAGACACTGTTCCCACTACGCTGGAGCGCGAAGGCAACTTCTCTCAGCTTTTAGACCCCGCCGGCCAGCCGGTGATCATTTATGATCCGACAACAACGGTCCCTAATCCTTCAGGCCCCGGATATATTCGTTCTCCCTTTCCAAACGACATCATTCCCCAGCAGGACATCAATCCCGTTGCTGCGGCGGTGATGAAATATTATCCTTTGCCCAATCAGCCGGGAACGATTACCGGCGCGAATAACTTCTATGCCGCGGCAACATCCCACATGAACATCGACACGTACGACGCCAAGGTCGACGAGCACTTCAATGACAACAATCAAATGTTTGTTCGTTACTCGGGACGCAGGGTCAACCAGCCTCGGGTGGATGTCTTTCCCAAGGCTGATCAGATAGCAGAGGGCAACATTACCCAGATAGAGTCTTCCAACAGTGCTGCGATCGACTACACCCATACCTGGGGTCCGTCGTTTATCACCGAGGTACCTATTGGATATTCGAGAACGTTCGTGGGGAATATACCCCTCAGCGTCGGCTTCAATCCGAGCACTGAGCTTGGCATGCCGAACTATATCGCACAAGATGCCGATGTACTGCTATTTCCTGGATTCTATCCATCGGGCTATTACGGTCTGGGAGATGCAGGTTCGGGGTCCGATGCCGTCATTGGGTTGAACGTTTACTCTCTGGGGGTAGACAACACGAAGATCATCGGAAGTCAGGTGATCAAGTTTGGCTTTGTAAACTACATCCTGCAAGTGAACACGAACCAGAGTTATGATCCGACCGGTGAATACAACTTCAATCAACAACTCACTCAAGGACCCGACCCTAACGTTGCAACTCCCAACGCAGGCAACTCGATTGCAACCATGTTATTGGGAGTAGGCAACGGCGCACAGCAGAAGCACCAGGCTGACGCAGCAACCACAAGCAGATACTTTGGGGCCTATATTCAGGACGACTGGACGGTAACCAACAATCTAACCCTGAATCTGGGTCTGCGATACGATCTGGACATCCCACGCACGGAGCGATTCAACCGCATGGAGACGTTTGATCCTACCATCCCCTCCCCGCTTGCAGCCGAAGTGCCTGGCTTGACTGGAGGAACAGTCTTTGTTGGAACCTCTGGAAACGCTCGCCGCCAGTTCACTCCTCGCTATCTCGACTTCAGCCCGCGCTTTGGCGTCGACTGGAAGATTGATGCAAACACGGTTGCCCATGGCGCTTATGGTATCTACTACAACCCCTCCTACCGCTCCGCAGCCGGCCAGGTTGGAGGCGAAGGGTTTGGCTCATCCACAGCTTATGTCGGAAGCCCGAATGGATTGACCCCGTCCGTCTATATCAGCAATCCCTTCCCCAACGGAATCAACTTTCCTGTGGGAAGCTCCCTGGGCCTTCTAACAGGAATTGGAACCTCCTTTCTGAATCCGATCACGGGGGACAATATAGATCCTTATACGGAAAACTGGGATGTGAGTATCCAGAGGCAACTGGGACCTTCCATCATGGTGGAAGCCGCGTATGTGGGGAGTCATGGCGTCCATCTCACCAAAGGGGCCAGCACCGATTGGAACGCTGATCAGTTAACCACAGCCACGCTTACGCTAGGCACCCAGCTTCAACAAAGCGTGCCGAACCCGTTCTACGGGATTATCACAAATGGACCGGAGTCCCAGCCGACGATTCCACTGAGTTATCTGAAGGCGCCCTTTCCTCAGTTCCCGCAGGTCACTTACTCTTATCTGACCGGAGGCTATGAGGACTATAACTCCTTCCAGCTTAAGATGGAGAAGCGATTCTCGAGCGGTCTGACTGCGTTGCTCTCTTATACCGGTCAGAAGCAGATCGACGACTGGTCGGGAATCCAGAATGTGGGAAACATCACGGGTGGAATCCAGAACGTCTATAACGGGCTGGGAGAACGCGCAGTCTCTTCCAACAACATCTCCAGGGAGTTTGTCGGCAACTTCGTCTATAGCTTGCCGATTGGAAGAGGCAGACGATTTGGCTCTACCTGGAACCGCGGCCTTGACGCTGCGTTTGGGAACTGGCAGATCAATGGTATCGTGTATGAACAGAACGGCTACCCGCTCTCGATCAATACCCAGAACACTTCCGACTCCGGGAGTGAGGTTCTACGGCCAAATCTGACTGGGACTAGTCCGGTATTACATGGACCGATCATCTCGCGCCTGAAGGAATACTTTAATACTGCTGCATTCTCGCAGCCCGCGCCCTTTACGTTTGGAGATACGCCACGCACGCTCTCCAATGTACGAGCGCCAGGCTACCATGATGTTGACTTTTCCTTGTTCAAGACTCTGCCTATCACGAGACGAGTTAACGCTGAGTTCCGGTTCGAGGCGTTCAATCTATTGAATCAGGTGCAGTTTGGTTATCCAAATACATTCCTCTCCTCAGAGCAGTTTGGCGTGATCAATTCCCAAGCCAATTCACCGCGGCAGATACAACTTGCGGTGAAAGTCTTATGGTAATGCTCCCTGAGATGCTGGTGTAGTATATTTTGACGCTAGCATGTTTGAGTGGTTCGGCAGTAGGAGTGGCAAGGCTGCGTTGTTCTGACAGGTCGAGCTTTTTGGAATTCGACCTCGAGAGGAGCGACGCAGCCTTGTCTTGATTGGGTTGGATTTGTGACGCCGTTCGGGAAGTTTATTCCATAGGTTGAATCTCCGCGATCTGCTCCGTTGCAGTTCCAAGGCAACCTGCAACGCAACCACTGTCTGATGATGGGAGCGGTCTGATTTTCCTTGCTTGATAATGCCTCGAACGGCTCTTGCATTCTGTCAGTATGGAGCTTCACCCATGCCGTCGGAGTGAGTTGCCTCCCGAACGTCACATCAGATCCCGTGGGCTGCACTCCCGTGGAATGCAGTCTGCAGGATCTGATGTGACAAGATGCAGCCACAGCCAGGGTTGTGCGCCGGGATGTTCTGGGGCTGGAGGCCCGGTGGGCATTCTCTATTTAATGGTCACAGGCGTTTTTGCCCGTCGTGAGGGTTTCTGCAAAGTAGTCAGCGATCAGCTTTTCCGGCGTCTCAACGGGGGCGCCGACGATGACTTCTATACCCCGTTCTGCAAACAAGCCGTGGGCGCTCTGGCCCATGCCTCCGGCGATGATTCTGTTTACGCCTTTTTCTGCCAGCCAAGGCGGCAAGAGGCCGGGTTGATGGGGAGGCGCCTCAATATCCTCTCGCTTGAGGATTTTTTTGGTTGCCTCATCGACATCGATCAGGGCGAAATGCTCACAGTGTCCGAAGTGGACGGCCAGTTTCCCGTTTGCTAGTGGAATTGCTACTCTCATCTTTGTTTTCTCCTCAACTTTTTGTTGGACTGCTTGTTGGATCCGTGCGTTTGACCTGCTACTTACTGGAATTGCGCCATCTATTGCCGTGACCTTTTGACGCGACTTGCTCTCCGCGCGGAGGAAGATCGAGCCTGGACAGCTCAGACTGAGCCTGGTGAGGATCGGTTGTTCCTGATTTCAGTCTGTGCTTCAAAACACCAGCGCTCCATTCCCAGGAGTTGGCAAACGGCTGCCCCGGTGATACCAAAGACAACGAGCCGTTTGGCCTGCGCGGAAGCCTCCTGCAGGATTGCGTCGAAGGTTCCGTTGGCCAGAGCCGTGCCGGTGACGAGGATCAGGTCGCAAGCTGAAATCAGCTGGCGAGTTTCTGTTCTTCCATCCCAGATGGCCACCCCAAAGCGGCGTTGACCGATGTTGCGAGGATTAAGGTCCGTGATGCAAACAGCATCTGGACCAAACTCGCGCACCAAGGCCTCTGCAATCGCTGGGTTGAGGCCAATCAATCCGACGGTGCGGGCTCCCTGGTCAAGAGCTTGACTGGCCATCCTGGCGGCACAACGTTCGGGGTGGTCATCTTTGCAGTGCAGAACACCCTCCACCATATTCAGCGAGGCCATGAGCGCATTCATGGTCGCGAGAAAGATGGCTCGATTGCGATTTTGGTCGAGGGGCAGCGCCAGCACTTGACCAAGTTGACACGAGATATCGGAGGGCGAATCGGTGAACGCTTGCCCTCGCGCCTCCAGGACTGTGGCCTGGACGACTTGTTCTTTGCCCTCGAGAATGGGATAGTCGCGCCGCGTTGGCGCTCCAATGGCCTCCTCCGGTGTGAGGGGCCTAGCCTTTACGGCCACCTGGACGTGATCGAGGTGGCGCTGCGCAACCAACTCGCGCATTTTATCGTGACACTGCTGCAGCACAGTCATTGAGGCCATTCGCCTTGCCCCCCAGGAGTGGTTGCCGTGATGGCATGGAGCGAGCCGGACCTGAAGGCTTCGAGGGCGTCAGCAACGGTACGGCCCGCTGCGGCGTAGACGGCTACGCCGCCCGCCTGAAGCGCCGCAGCGGCTTTGGGGCCTACCTGCCCGGTGATCAGCGTCTGTGCGCCGAGGTCCATGATCCGTTTGGCAGCCTGGATGCCGGCTCCCTGAGCGATGTTCAAGTTGACGGCGTTACTGACCGTCTCTACTGCATTCGTCTCAGAGTCAACGACGATGAGGTACCTGGCCCTGCCGAAATGCGGATCGAGGGATGCGTTCAGGCCCTCTCCGGTGGATGTGATTGCGAGTTTCATGGTGCTCTCCCAGGAGGGGTGAGAGCACGTTGTGTGCCAGTCTTCGGCTCGCGCGTGACGAGGCCCGAAGTTATAGAATGGAAAGACTTTCGTGTGTACCGAGGAGCAAGAGCTTGCCGGTGGTTTCCGTAAGGGATTGCAAAGTGCAATGCTCTGGAGCGCGGTGATTTGACCGGGGCGGGTTGTGGTGAGAGGGGAGATGCGCCGAAGCGGTGGCCTCTGGCCAGGATGGGCGCGAGGCGGTCTGGGAGGAGGTCTGGGAGGCGCCTATGGGCGACCTCAGGAGACGCCCTCCGCTTTTTCTGCTTTTCGCTTGAGGATGCGATAGAGGGTGCTGGGATTGATGCCCAACTCCCGCGCCGCCTGTCTACGTTTGCCTCCGTGACGGGCCAGTGCGCCTTCGATCAAGCGCAACTGAGCTGACCGCATATCCATGGCAGCGGCGGAGTCCGAATCTATGGAAGAGGCGGGCCGCATCTCGATCGGCAGGTGCTGGACTTCAATCCTTCCCCCACGACATAGGACAAAGGCCTGCTCGATGATATTTTCGAGTTCGCGCACATTGCCTGGATAGGCGTGCTCCATGAGCCGATCCATCACCTGCGGAGAGACTCCGACGATGTCCTTCTGCTGCAGGCGGTTGAACTTGGCCACCAGATGATCAACCAGAAGAGGTATGTCTTCTCTACGCTCCCGCAGGGGAGGGATCTTGAGATGAATGACGCGGATCCGGTAGTACAGGTCCTCGCGGAATTTTCCTTCGCGGACCAACTGTTGCAGGCTTTTATTGGTTGCGGCAACCACACGGACGTTGACCTTGACGGATTCGGTTCCACCCAGAGGCTCAATGCAGTGCTCCTGCAAGACGCGCAGCAGCCTGACCTGCATTGCGGGTGAGATATCGCCAATCTCATCGAGAAAGATGGTGGATCCGTCGGCGAGGGCAAACCGTCCGAGTTTGTCCTTTTTTGCATCGGTAAACGCTCCGGCTTTGTAGCCGAAGAGTTCCGACTCCAGGAGGGCGTCAGGGAGTGCAGCGCAGTTTACGGCCACAAAGCGTCTTTTGCCACGCGAGGAGAGGTGATGAAGGGCGCGGGCAAACAGTTCCTTGCCGGTACCGCTCTCGCCTTCCAGCAGCACCGTGCTGGAACTGGCGGCGATCTGGGGCACCAGATCGAAGAGACTCCTGATGGCGGGACTGCGCCCCACGATATCTTCAAACGTATACCGGGCCTGGATCTGTTTGCGTAGTTGCTCGACGTAGCTTAGGTCCTGGAAGGTTTCGACGCCGCCGACAACCTGACCCTCCTGATTCTGCAGTAACGCGGTGGAGATGCGAATGGGAATCGGACTGCCGTTGATGCCGATGATGTTTGCCGTGGCTCCCACCACCGGCTTGCCGCTGGTCAGCGTGCGCTGGAGCGGGCAGGCTTCTTCGCAGATATTGGCGCGAAAGACATCCGAGCATCGCCGGCCAAGAGCGTCCTGGCGGCGGACGCCGGTGATGCGCTCGGCAGCGCGATTGAATGCTGTGATGCGCCACTGGTGATCGACACTGAAGACGCCCTCGTTGATTGAATCAAGGATCGGATCGCTACCGGGAAGAGCCATACGAGTTACTGTATTTGCTCCGCGCTGCAATTTGCAGTGATCCAGCGCACAAAGATTGCATTTTGCCACACCTGGTCAGAGTGCCTGCGCGGCGAATCTCTGTCTGGAGAGCGAGTTACGGTTTGGTCCGCTGCATGCAAACTGAGATGGTTATGAGGATCGCCATTCCACACTGGCAAGGACGCATCGCACCTGTCTTTGACGTGGCAGGGCGCCTGTTGCTGATCGATGCCGAGAACGGTCTTGAGGTAAGCCGCCAGGAGAGGGTTTTGCTGAAGACAACATTCTCTGACCGCGCTGCGGAGCTGGTGAGCTTTGAAGCGAATGTGCTGCTCTGCGGAGCGATCTCTGCACCCTTGCAACGGAAGCTGCTGGCTAGCGGCCTGAAGGTAATCGCATTCGTCTGCGGAACGGTCGACGAGGTTCTGGCGGCCTATCTCCGCGGCTCCCTGGCCGACCCGGCATTCGCCATGCCAGGTTGTCACCGGTGGCGGTGGAGAGGTGGAGAAGACGCTTTGCCGGCGGAGTTCGGGTCAGGGCGCGGCAGTGGCGGCGGATCGTCCCGGGGGCGCAGGCCAGCGACTGGAACAGGGAGCGTCAAGCTGCGGGGAGTTGGGTGGGATGAGTCACAGGTTTGTCCGAAGTGCGGGGAGGCAGTGCGGCTCCTGACCGGACAGAGACGCAGAGAGAGGCTGTGTCCGCGATGCGGCGCGCGAATGACGCCGTTCTGAGATCGCAATCTCTTCGCAAGGGAGGTTCGATCCACAACAACCAAGGAGGTAGAGAGATGCCATTTGAAGACAGAACAGGTCCGTTGGGACAAGGGCGGATGACGGGGCGTGGTCGGGGATATTGCGCCAGAGCTGCCGCACCCGGAGACTTGCATCGGGGTGGCGGTTCGGGTTTTGGCAATGGATTCGGCGGCCAGGGTCGGGGCCAGCACTGGGGCCGGCACTGGGGCCAGCCCAATACGTTCCGTAGCGTAGAGAGGAGCACATGGGAGACGCCGGCCACGGCTGTCTCCGCGCCTGTAGAGCAAGCACAGGACGTCGCAGCCTTACAGAAGATGATCGACGAGCTGCGGTGCTCGCTGGACCAACTTGGCAGACGGGTTGAGGAGATGCTTTCTGCGCCCAGAACAAAATGAGAGAGAGAAGAGCAAGACGGCGCGTCGCGCGAGCTTATTGATCTGGAAGCAATCAAAGAAGGAGATGGTTGAAGCAATCATGAGAATTGCAATTGCCAGCGGCAAGGGCGGCACCGGGAAAACGACGGTCAGCACGAATCTGGCTCTGGCTGCGGCACAGCGCAGGGTTCAAGTCACCTATGTCGACTGCGATGTTGAGGCGCCCAACGGGCATCTGTTTCTGAAGCCACAGATCACAGCGTCGAGAACCATCGGCCGGCTGCATCCAGAGGTCGACGAGGCGATGTGTACGCACTGCGGCCTATGCGGAGAGTTCTGCCAATATAGCGCCATCGTCTGCATTGGAGAAAAGGTGCTGGTTTACCCGGATCTATGCCATGCTTGCGGTGGTTGCACGCTGGTTTGCCCTGCCGACGCAATCATGGAGGTGATGCACGAGACGGGCAAGGTGGAATCGGGTATGGCAGGAGAGATTGCTTTTCTCCAAGGCAGGCTGAACATCGGTGAGGCCATGAGCACGCCGTTGATTCGCCAGCTCAAGGAACAGGCTGGACACAGCGACCTTTTGATCTTTGATTGCCCTCCGGGAGCCTCCTGCCCAGTGCTGGAAAGCGTGCGCGGGGCCGATGTGGTGCTGCTGGTCACCGAGCCGACGCCGTTCGGGTTGAACGACTTAGGCCTGGCCGTCGAGATGCTCCAGGCGTTGGCTGTGCCTCTCGCTGTGGTGATCAACCGCGCTGGGAGCGGGGATGAGGAGACATACGCCTTCTGCCAGCGCGAAGGGATTCCGATCTGGGCTGAGATTCCCGACGACCGGCGCGTGGCCCAGGCGTACTCGCACGGCGAGATGGCCCGTGACTCCGTGCCCGAGTTCCATGCCGCGATGGAACAGATCATGGATCATCTGTCTGATTTCAGCCAGAAAGAACAGCTAGCAGAACGCGGGGTGCGGCGCTCATGAATTCGCTTATCACCATTCTTCCTGACGACGCCAAACCGGTAAAAGAGCTGGTCGTCATCAGCGGCAAAGGGGGCACGGGAAAGACCTCCCTTGTGGCCTCATTCGCTGCGCTGGCAAGGAACGCGGTTCTGGCTGACTGCGATGTGGATGCTGCCGACCTGCATCTGCTTGCCGCTCCGCACATCCTTAAGCGTGAGCCGTTCACAGGCGGCAAGCGCGCCGGCATTGACGCCAGCCTATGCACGGGGTGTGGCGAATGCGAGGATTTCTGTCGCTTCGATGCGATTCATCCTTGCGCTCCTGCAGAGGCTGCGCGGGCAACGGCTTACCGGATTGATCCGCTGGCCTGTGAGGGATGTGGCGTCTGCGCGTGGGTTTGTAGCGCGGAGGCGATTCAGTTGAGGCCGGTAGTGAACGGCGAATGGTTTATCTCCGACACGCGCTTTGGCCCCATGGTCCATGCCCGGCTGGGCGCGGCTGCGGAAAACTCCGGCAAGCTGGTGAGCCTGGTCCGCACAGGGGCCCGGCAGATCGCGGAGGAGCGCGGGATCGGTCTGGTGATGATCGATGGTTCGCCGGGTATCGGATGTCCCGTGATCGCATCGCTTACCGGAGCGGATGTAGCCTTGGTGGTGACGGAACCAACCCCCAGCGGCCTCCACGACATGGAGCGAGTGGGCGATTTGACACGGCACTTTGGTATTCCGACCGCGATCTGCATCAACAAGTGGGATCTGAACGCGGAGATGAGCGCCCTGATCGAGGCAAAGGCTCTTGACCGAGGAATGGTTTTGGTAGGACGCGTTCGCTACGACCGGACGATCACCCAAGCGCAGATCCAGGGAAAGACAGTTGTCGAATACAGCGAAGGCGGCAGTGCTGCGGATATAGGACTGGTTTGGTGCAAACTAAAAGAGATGCTGGTTGGAAGTGAATTGGAATTGGGCGCCGGTGTTGCAAAGAAAGACCGGCCTTCAAGTGCAAAACCTGAACGCTAGAAAACACATATGGAATAGGGAGAAACATGGCAAACAAACGTGTAGTGATCGTAGGAGGTGTGGCTGGCGGAGCAACCTGCGCCGCCCGGTTAAGGCGACTGGACGAACAGGCGGAGATCCTGCTTCTGGATCGAGGGCCGTACGTCTCGTTTGCGAACTGCGGCTTACCTTACTACGTGGGCAATGTGATCCACGACGAAGCCAAACTTCTTGTGGCCACCCCTGCACTTTTCAAAGACCGATTCAATATCGAGGTTCGCACCCGCCACGAGGTGACCGAGATCAACCGTGAAGCGCAGACCGTGGAGATTCACGATCAGATCACGGGGCGAAAATACACTGAGCACTACGACAATCTGGTCCTGTCTCCCGGTGCGGCTCCGATTCGTCCGCGGCTGCCGGGGATCCATCTTCCCGGTATCTTTACGCTGCGCAGTATTCCCGATAGCCGTGAGATTCGCGAATGGATCGATTCAACGCATCCGGAGAGCGCGGTAGTGGTGGGAGGAGGCTTTATTGGTCTGGAGATGGCAGAGAATCTGGCTCACCGTGGGATCAAGGTGACGATTGTGGAGATGGCGAAGCAGTTGATGCCGCCGTTGGATCCGGAGATGGCTGAGTATGCGCGTGTCCACATGATCGCCCATAAGGTTCAGCTTGCCATGGGGGATGCGGTTGCATCCTTCGAACAGTCGGATAAGGGTTCATTGGTGGTACGCACGCAGTCAGGCGCATCGTATGGCGGCGATCTAGTGATACTTGCCCTTGGTGTCCGGCCGGAGACGAAGTTGGCTCGCGATGCAGGCTTGGAGATTGGGGAACGGGGTGGAATTCGAGTGGATACCGCCATGCGCACGAGTGATCCGAAGATCTGGGCGATTGGGGACGCGGTAGAAACCAGGAATCTGGTCACGGGCCAGTGGGAGTTGATTCCTCTCGCCGGACCCGCGAACCGCCAGGCGCGGATTGCGGCCGGCGCGATATGCGGACGCGATGTGAAGTTCGACGGAGTGCTGGGAACGGCGGTTTGCGGATTCTTTGGTATGACCGTGGCGCTTACCGGAGCAACCGAGAGATCCCTGTCCCGCGCCGGGATGACAGACTATCAAGCCATCTACCTGCATCCCAATCAGCACGTGGCATATTATCCGGGCGCTCATCCCATTCATATGAAGTTGCTCTTTCGCAAGAGCGATGGCTTGGTGCTGGGCGCGCAGGCCGTGGGAGGATCGTCCGGCGCGGAACGGCGGATTGACGTGATTGCCACAGCGATCCAGATGAAGGCCACGGTGTTCGATCTGGAGGATATCGATCTTTGCTATGCGCCTCAGTATGGCGCGGCGAGGGATCCGGCGAACATGGCCGGCATGATCGCCGCTAATATACTGCGGAACGATGTGCGGCTTGCTCCCTGGGATGAAGTGCCATCGACCAGCGCGGTGCTGCTGGATGTTCGTGAGCCGCACGAGTACGCCGTGGATCCAATCGCCGGAGCCTACAATGTTCCCCTGGGCCAACTGCGCTCGCGGCTGCATGAACTTCCAAAATCCAAGGAGATATGGGTCAACTGTGCAGTCGGCCAGCGCGGCTACTTCGCAACTCGAATTCTGACGCAGCATGGGTTCCAGGTACGCAATCTCTCGGGCGGAGTGCAGACGTATGCCGCGTTTTACCCAGAATCGTAAGCGCTCCGCTTAGAGGGCGTTGTAGCTGGGTGTCCGAATGTCGATCCGGTGTTCACTGGCCGTCGGGTGAACACCGGGTCTCTACGAAGTGCGGCAGAGACGACTTCGGGAGAGCGGGTCTGCGGATAGATGGAGGGCTCCGATGGCTCTGATCGTTGGGGCTCTGCATGGGGCCACGATGGCCTGATACGCGACAGACGGTAACTGGCAGAAGTGAAAGGTAAGAACGAGAAAGACTCATGAAAGAACAAACAGAGTCAAATCAAGACAAAGCGGGCATCACCGTATCGCCACAGGGTTCGTGCTTCGTCTGTGGCTGCGAAAACCCGCACGGACTCCGTCTCCAATTCGAGATGGGCAAGAGTGGGGAGTCCTTTGCGGAATGGTCTCCTGGGGAGTTCACTGAAGGGTTTCGCGGAATCGTTCATGGAGGGATTATCTGCACGGTACTCGATGAAGCGATGTCAAAGGCCGTTGCCGCGGCTGGCCATCCAGCGCTTACGGCGGAACTCCGCGTCCGGCTGCGGCACCATGTGGCGCCCCATCAAACGTTTCGAGTTCGTGGATGGATTGAAAGTTGCGTCAAGCGGCTCGTGAAGACTGAGGCGGAGATCACAGATGCGGACGGGACCGAATTTGCCCACGCATGGGCAAGTTTTTTGATGGTGAAGTGATTCCGCCGCGTAAGCCTGAATCCGCTTCTTCCAGGGTTCTTGCATAGAAGCGTAACCGCTAGGCCGCTTAGGGCAGTCGAGCGATGAGGCCCAGCTCCAGCGTGGGTGAGATGGCGATGGGGTGGAAGCTGTAGCCAGAAGGGATTCGGGGTAGAAGCGAGCGGTCGATGAGTAAAAGGCGCGGTTGGGTGGTGACGCCCTGGGCGAGCGCGATCGGGTTGAAGACGTAGATGTCGGTGGGGGTACCCGGGGGCAGCGCGTGAAGCTGAACCTGCTGGACGGGACGGTTGGCGTAGAAGATGACCGTGGGGATGGGGTTGTAGTTGCCGGTGCGCCAGTCTAGCAATGGACCGGGGGTGGAGACAACCAGCAGCGCGGGATGGCGGAAGACTTGCTGGAGGAGAGCGACCTCTTCGCGGTTGTCAGGGGTCACATCGCCGTTGGGCAGACGCGGGGAGTGGAGCTGGCTGCGGCCATGGGCGGTGAGGAGTGCGATGACGATCCAAAGAGCAGCTGCGACTGTGGCTAACTGAACACGGACGCCGAACCGGTTGAGGTGGAACGTGGCGAGGCGGTCTGCTAGCCAAATGGCAACCAGCGCGGATAGGGGAGCGTAGGCCGGGGCCACATAGTGGGGGAGCCGCGTCTGAACGCAGCTAAAGACAAAGATCTGGACCAGGGCGAAGACAGCGAAGACACGCATGGGGCGCAGGCTGGGCTTGCGCAAGGCAGTGTAGAGGGCGAAGGGGTACAGCAGAACCCAGGGTGGGGCGGAGAAGAGCAGGACGCGGAAGTAGTACCACCAGTGGGTGAGGTGGCCATCGAATGGATAGGCGACCCGACCCAGGACGTGGAGACCGAGGTACTGCATCACGAAGACTCGACCGAAGCGGTGGAGCATGAACAAGTGCCAAGGGAGGGTTAGAGCAAGAAAGAGGAAGAAGCCTGGCAGGAAGTCGAACCGGAAGTGAGTGCGGAGGCGAAGGCGGAGTGTGGGCTCCAGGAGCAGAAGGGCGAGCAGGGTGAAGAAGAGCGTCCCACTGGCGGCGCTCTTGCTCATAAGGGCAACGGCGAAGCCGATCCAGTACAGGCTCCAGCCGCGGGATGAGGAAGCATGGCCAAGCAGGTTGGAGAGCCCAATGAGGGCAAGCAGGCAGCCGAAGGAGAGGAGGGTATCGGTTTCGCCAACGCGGGCGACGTGGAGAAAGCCGAAGGTGGAGAGAAGGATCACTGTGGAGAGCCATGCGGTGACTGTGTCGCGGGTGCGCATGAGCCAGGCGTGGAGCAGGGTGACGATGGCGATGGCCGAGAGAGCGGATCCCAGGCGAGCAGTAAATTCGGAGACGCCCAGGAGCTTGAAGAAGAGCGCGGTGATCCAGTAGGTGAGGGGAGGCTTGTCAATCCAGACGAAGGAGTTCCAGTGGGGGACGAGCCAGCCGGTCTGAAGCATCTCGCGGGAGACCTCGGCATAGATGCCCTCATCCCAGTCGGTAAGGCGGTTGTGGCCGAGCAAGGTGAGGATGACGATAGCGGCCAGCAGCGCAGCCAAGGCTGTGGCGCGGATGCATTGGCGTGCGCTGGGTGTTCGCGGTGGGTAGGGTTCCCAAGCCATAACAACAGCCTATGTGAGGCGTGGCGCCGCGAGCTAGTGGAATGGGTTTGCGCTGCGGATATCTGTCATCCTGATGAAACACACGTTTGGTATCCATGGGGCGCGGGAGTATTCAGTTTGCGATTTGGAAGTCCGGAAGGGTTTTCGCAGTGGCCGGCGATGGGGCAAGGAAATGCAAATGCGCTCGATCGGAGCCCGGCAAATTCTCGAGCAGGCTTTGGTTGCGTATAGCTCTTCTGGCCTAAAAGGTGTGGGGCAGAAGCCGAGATGTCAGTGATATCAGCCTTGGGCGGCTGCGAACAACCTTGCTCTGCTGTGGATGGAGAGGCGGCGACTCCTGTTCACCCGTCATTCCACGCCGGGAGCGAGGCTTGCATGGTTTCCGCGTGCGGTACGTGACACCAAAAACCTCGATCTGAGATTCCTGCGGATTTTTGCGGACAGAGTATGGCATACTATATTCGCAGGATCGAATATTCGCATTCCTTTGGAGCGCTCCATGCCGGACGCACTACGCCGTTTCAAGGCCGACATCTTTCAGGCTCTGGCTCATCCGACCAGGATCGCGATCATCGAGTTGCTGGAGGGCCGGGAACTTTCTGCCGGCGAGCTGATGGAAAAGCTAGGGATGGAGCAGGCAAACATCTCGCAGCACCTTGCAGTGCTGCGAGCCAAGCAACTGGTTATCAACCGCAAGGTCGGCAATCAGGTTTTTTATTCGGTACGCGATCCCATTATCAGCAAAGTGCTCGCTCTGATGCGCCGCTATTTTCAAAAGCATTTGAAAGACACGATGGAACTCTTAGGGGAGATGGACGACGGCGGGTTGCCGACAGAGCGGTAAGACCAACTTGCAATCGCACTTGTTGAAGGGAGAAGCCTGAACGTTGTTCACCGTGGCACATTTTGACGCAGTTCTGATGGCACACTGTCTTGCGTTCTTGCTATGGCTGGTGGTGACATGGATTGGTCTTGGATTCATTGGATTGCTGCGTCCTTATAGTGTGCGTTTTGTGGCGCGGATGGTATTCCCACTTGGAGCTATCCTCTGCCTTGCCATGGGAGCGGTGGCGGCGCGTTTTCTGTTCTCCAGCCACGCATCCGAAGTGATGACGCTGCCGTTCGGACTGCCCGACCTGCCTTTCCATGCGAGACTTGATCCCTTGGCAGCCTTTTTTCTGCTGTTACTGGGCATGGCAGGCGCGGGCATTTCTACCTTTGCCGCCGGATATTTCCGCTCCGGACAAGGCACCTCCCCTGGGCAACTTTGTCTGCAATACCACATATTCCTTGCCAGCATGGCTCTTGTTCTTCTTGCGAACGACGCCTACTTTTTCATGGTGGTGTGGGAGACGATGGCGCTGAGTTCCTACTTTCTGGTGACCTCACAACATCGCATACCGGAGATTCGTCGCGCCGGCTTTCTTTACCTCCTGATGGCGCACGTCGGCGCCCTCTGCATCCTGCTGTGTTTTGGTGTGCTGCAGGGTGGGCGTTGGCAGTTTACTTTTGATGCGATGCGTGGCGCTCCGCTGACGCCGTTCTGGGCCAGCGCTGCCTTCCTGCTTGCGCTGATCGGCTTTGGAGCCAAGGCGGGATTAGTACCACTGCACGTCTGGCTGCCGGAGGCACATCCGGCAGCGCCCTCCCCGGTATCCGCCTTGATGAGCGGGCTCATGCTCAAAACAGCCATCTACGGTATGCTCCGGGTGACCTTTGACCTGCTGCATCTGCGCTACTGGTGGTGGGGAGTGCTGGTTCTGGGTGTCGGCTTATTCTCTGCCCTGTTTGGAGCGATCTTTGCCGCAGTGCAGACCGACATGAAACGCCTGCTGGCGTATTCGTCGATTGAGAATATCGGGATAATTTTTACCGGCATCGGTCTTGCCATTCTGTTTGAAGCCTGCCATTTGCCTTTATTTGCAGCACTGGCGCTGACGGCTGCTTTGATTCACTCTTTGAATCATTCTCTTTTCAAGAGTCTGCTCTTTCTGGCTACGGGATCTGTTCTGCACGCAACCCACCAGCGAAGTCTGGGGAAACTAGGAGGATTGATTCGCCGTATGCCCTGGGTGGCAACGCTGGCGCTGATCGGCACGCTGGCGATCGCCGGATTGCCGCCGCTCAACGGGTTTGTGTCCGAGTGGCTGCTGTTACAGTCTTTTCTGTTTACCCCACAGATTCCTCACGCATTTCTGAACATGCTGATTCCGCTGGGCGCAGCTCTGCTGGCGCTGACAGCCGCTTTGGCTGCCTATGTCATGGTGAAGTTCTATGGTGTGATTTTTCTCGGTCAGCATCGGGAGCCTTCCCTTGCCGATGCTCAGGATGCTGACTGGCTGGAACGCATTGGACTTGCATGGCTGGCGCTTGGTTGCCTTGCGATTGGAGTGCTGCCCGAGGTTGCGCTACGAGCCGCAGGCGCCGTTACAGGCGGGCTGCTGGGCCAGACCGTGAACCTTGCTTCACCCTTCTGGTGGATTGCTCCGGTGACAGCGAAGCAGGCGTCTTACAGCGGACTGATCCTGCTGGCGGGAATTGTAGGAGTGGTGGGCGTTACCTTTGTGCTGGTGCGTGTTCTGGCCCATGGACGCATCCGGCGAAGTGTTGCGTGGGACTGTGGCTATCCGTGGCAGACCTCGAGGATGCAGGACACAGCGGAAGGCTTCGGCCAGCCGATCCGACATATCTTTGGGACGTTTTTCCATCTGGAGCGCGAACTGCCAGCGCCTACCGACGCCGCTCCTCATTACAGAGTTCATATTGAGGATCGACTGTGGCGGATGCTCTATCAGCCTATCGCGGGGGGGGTCCAGCGGCTGGCGGACTGGATTGGACTGCTTCAAGGCGGACGGTTGGCCCTGTATCTGCTGTACAGCTTTCTCACGCTGATCGCATTACTGGTGTTTGTCCTATGAGCACACTTACTATGGTTCGCCAGTTCGGTGAAGTGCTGCTGGCCATCGCCATTGCACCGCTGTTTGCGGGATGGATTGGGCAATGCCGGGCGTGGCTTCAGAACCGGACGGCTCCGCCACTGACGCAGCCATACCGGATGTTGCGCAAGCTGTTCCATAAGGATGTGGCTCTGGCGACAGACGCCTCCCCGCTGTTTCGCATGACTCCCTATATTTTGTTTGGGACTATGGTGCTGGCAGCCGCGATTATTCCTTCTCTTGCAACCGATTTACCTTTTGCGCGAGTGGCGGACGCGATAGCGCTCATTGGTCTTTTCGCCACAGCGCGGGTCTTTCTGTCGCTGGCTGCGATGGATATTGGCACAGCGTTTGGTTCGATGGGCGCACGACGTGACATGATGGTCGGCTTTCTGGCGGAGCCGGCCTTATTGATGGTGCTGTTCAATGCTTTTCTGCTGTCTGGAAGCACGGCATTGCCAAGCGTCGTGGAGTCCTCCATGACTCATACGTTTCCGATTGATCCCAGCCTGGTGTTCGCGGCGGTAGCCTTTCTGATGGTTCTGCTGGCTGAGAACGCCCGCATCCCCATTGACAACCCGGCAACCCATTTAGAGCTAACCATGATCCATGAAGCTATGGTGCTGGAGTATTCAGCACGTCATCTGGCGCTGGTGGAGTGGTCTTCTGACTTGAAGCTGTTCAACTATGCCTGCATCGGCTTTGCACTGTTTCTGCCTTGGGGCATAGCGACCCACGGCGCAGATGGCGGGCTTGCGCTGGGATTCGCCGCGATAGCGCTGTTGGCAAAGCTAGTGGTAGCTGGAGCAGCGCTGGCGCTGATTGAATCCCTCTCCGCAAAGCTACGAATCTTCCGCGCCCCGGAGTATCTGGCGATGGCTTTCCTGCTCGCTGTACTGGGTTTACTGGTTCATCTGCTGCTGGGAGCTTAGAGGCCATGCATCCATCCAACCTGATCACGGAATTGTTGAAGCTGCTGGCGGCAAGTCTGCTGCTGATCTCCTTTGCGATGCTCTCACGGCGACGCACGCAGCGATTGATTACGTTGTTTGCGTGGCAAGGCTCGGTGCTGTTTGTCTCTACGCTGCTGGTAGCCTACAGTGCCGGACTTACGGAACTCTACTACTCTGCCGCATTGACCCTGGTGTTGAAGGTGATTGCCCTGCCCTGGATTCTCCATCGGCTGATCCAGCGTCTTGGAGCGCAATGGGACAACGAGCCGCTGGTGAATATCCCCGCGACGATGCTGGTTGGTCTGGGCCTGGTGATCTTCGCTTTCGGGTTGGCACAACCTATCAGCAGAATGGCCACCACCATCACGCGCCATACCATCGGGATTGCGCTCGCGGTGATCTTCCTTGCGTTTCTGATGATGATTACGCGGCGCAAAGCCATCACGCAGGTGATTGGATTTCTAGCCATGGAGAATGGATTATTTTTTGCCGCCACCAGTGCGACTTATGGCATGCCCATGGTGATTGAGCTGGGCATTGCACTGGATCTTCTGGTGGGATTTTTTATTCTTGGAATCTTTTTCTTCCAGATTCGAGAGCAGTTCGACAGCCTCGATCTAAGCCATCTGGAATCCTTGAAGGAGGAGTGAATTGGATCTATTGATGGTTCTGGGCTTGCCGCTACTGGGGGCGCTGCTTCTGGGTCTTTTTGGAGCGCGTAGCTGGGCTGCCGAGTTGAATGCCGGAGTGAGTGGCGCGACGCTGGTTGCCGTTGCAGTTCTTGTTCTGCGTGTGCTTCGGCATGGCGCGCTGCTGGACCTGCATGAACAGTTCTTTGTCGACTCCTTCAATGTGTTTCTGGTGGCGCTGACGGCCTTTGTAGGATTCACAACCGCGTTATTTTCGCGACCCTACATGCGGATTGAGGAACAACGAGGTCATCTGAGTCAACGCCGACTGCGGCTCTATCACAGCATGTACCAACTGTTTATGGCGGCGATGTTTCTGGCCCTGTTGACCAACAATATGGGTTTGCTGTGGGTAGCGATGGAGGCTGCCACGCTCTCAACGGTGCTTCTGGTTTCACTCTATCGGACCCGTTCCAGCCTGGAAGCAGCGTGGAAGTACTTTATCCTTTGTGGCGTAGGCATTGCGCAGGCGCTGTTTGGCACCATTCTGCTGTACTTTGCGGCAGAGCGGGTTCTGGGTCGGCAGGGCATGACGGCTCTGTTGTGGACGCACCTGAATGCGGTGAAGGGAGAACTGGAACCCCGCGTGCTGAGCCTGGCGTTTGTGTTTCTGCTGGTGGGCTATGGGACGAAAGTTGGCCTTACCCCACTCCACAACTGGCTGCCGGATGCCCATGCGGAGGGTCCAACGCCCGTCTCCGCGGTACTTTCCGGTCTCTTATTGAATGTGGCGCTCTATGCGGTGATCCGCTGCAAGATTCTGGTGGAAGGGTCCATTGGATCGTATCTTCCCAGCCACATGCTGATGAGCTTCGGTCTGCTCTCGGCGGTGCTGGGTGCCTTTTTCTTATGGCGGCAGCGGGATATCAAGCGGCTATTCGGTTACTCCTCGATTGAACATATGGGCATTATTACGTTTGCGTTTGGTATTGGCGGGCCGATTGCAAACTTTGCCGCTCTGCTGCACATGACGGTTCACTCGCTCACCAAGTCGTCGATCTTCTTTACGGCGGGCCACGCCTCGCAGACCGCGGGCACGCAACAGATGGAGGGGATTCGCGGGCTGGTGGGCATCAGTCCCACGATAGGATGGGGACTGATGCTGGGATCGCTCGCCATTCTTGGGATGCCGCCGTTTGGGGTGTTCGCCAGCGAGTTTCTGATTCTTACCACCGCCATGCGGGAACATCCATGGACAACGCCATTTCTTTTAATCGCTCTGGGCGTGGCCTTTGCAGCCATCTTCCGCAAGGTTCAGCCCATGGTGTTCGGGGAGAGCGATGCTCCGCCTTTACCGCATTCCCCGGCGCTTGTGCCGGTGTTTCTTCATCTTGCGCTGGTGCTGATGCTGGGAGTCTACATGCCGTTCTTTCTGGCAAATTGGTATCGGGTTGCAGCGCGGCTGATAGGAGGGTAAGAATGGCGACGGACTTTCTGGAATTCCAACCTGCCACGTTGCCTGCGAATCTACGGAGCCAGCGTTTTCGTGTGGACCGCGCGCAGTGGCTCGAGACGGCGGAGGCGTTGAAGCGATCCGGCGCTCGCCTGCTGACGCTTTGGGGTGCGGATGACAGGGATCGCGATGGAGGTTTTCGCATCTATGCCGCCTATCTGTTGCCTGAGATGGTGATGATAGTGGAGCACCTGATGGAAGATGCTGTTTTGCCCCGGTATCCGAGCCTGGCAGGCCTTTACCCGGCAGCCTTGCGGATGCAGCGTGGGGTGACTGATTTACTGGGGATCGGAACGGATGAGGCGGATTCACGCGGCTGGCTGCGCCACGGCGGCTGGCCGGAGACGCTCTTCCCTCTGCGGCGAGATGTGGATGGTAGCCAGCCATATCCGGCTATCTCCAGGCCTTATCCCTTTGTGTCCGTGGATGGCGATGGGGTACACGAGATTGCCGTGGGCCCTGTCCATGCGGGCACTATCGAGCCGGGACATTTCCGCTTCTCTGTGGTGGGCGAAAAGGTTCTACGTCTGGAAGAACGCTTCGGCTACACCCACAAAGGAGCGGCAAAACTCTTTGAGAACGCTTTGCAGCAAGAGGGTCATCGGCTGGCTGCGCGGGTTTCGGGAGACTCCGCAGTGGCCTTCTCCTGGGCCTATTGTGCGGGGCTGGAGTCAATAACGGAGACAGTGTGTCCTGTGCGCGCTCTGGCTCTGCGGGCTTTGGCGCTGGAACAGGAGCGGCTGGCGAACCATCTGGGCGATCTTGGGGCATTGGGCAACGATGGGGGATTCGCGTTTGGGCTGACACAGTTCTCGCGACTGAAAGAAGAGTTGCTGCGGGCAAACCTTGCGGCCTTTGGCGCCCGCTATCTGATGGACTATGTGGTTCCTGGGGGCGTGGCGGCCGATATGACAACGGATGCCCGCAGCCTTCTGCTGGACTTGTACGACACCCTGGAGCCGGCGCTGATCCAGATGCGCTCCATCTATGATGAGCACGCAGGACTGCAAGATCGTTTTCGTGAGACGGGAAGGCTGGAGCATGCGACAGCCGAAGCGCTCGGGGCGCTGGGCCTGGTTGCGCGAGCCTCCGGCATTGCCTGCGACCTGCGGGTGGACCATCCGTGGGCGCCGTATGACTCCCTTGGTCCAAAGCTGATGGTGCAGGCTGGCGGGGATGTGGCCGCGCGGGTGCAGGTACGCTTCGATGAGGCATTTGAATCTCTGCGACTCTGCCGTGCGCTTCTCGCCAGGACTCCGGAAGACGGGATCCGCAGCGCGGTTCCCGTGGCTACGCCAGGGGTTCTGGGCATTGGCCTGGTGGAAGGATGGCGCGGTCCGGTGATGATTGCGCTGGAAACCGGTCCGAATGGCAGCATCCGGCGCTGCCATGTCCATGATCCATCCTGGCAGAACTGGCCGTTGCTGGAGTACGCGGTTCTGGGTAACATCGTGCCGGATTTTCCCCTGATCAACAAATCCTTCAATTTGTCCTATAGCGGACAGGATGGGTGATACCACCATGTGGAACACGCTTTCACGCATGCTGCAAACCGGATTGCTGACCGAACCTCTACCGGCTGCCGACCAGAGTGTGTCGACTGTGGAGAAACTGCAGACGGAGCTGTTGGAGATTCTGGGACGGGCGCTGTGCATTCGTCATGTGGATGCGGGCTCCTGCAATGGCTGCGAGTTAGAGATTCAGGCGCTCAACAACCCCTATTACAACCTGGAAGGCGCAGGGATCAAGTTCGTGGCCAGTCCGCGTCACGCAGACCTATTGCTGGTCACTGGCCCGGTTTCCGTGAATATGGAAGAGGCTTTGAAGCGGACCTACGAGGCGATGCCGGATCCCAAACTGGTGGTTGCGGTGGGAGACTGCGGAGCCTGCGGCGGCATATTCGGAACCAGCTACGCCAGCAGGGGCGGCGTGGCCAACATTCTCCCTGTGAATCATACGGTGATGGGTTGTCCTCCCAGTCCGGTGGCCATGATCAGCGGCATTCTGTGCGCCGTTCGTTCCTCCGGCGTTATGGCTTGAGAGGAGTTTGGCTGTCGTCAGGACCAGCAACAGATTCTTGAGAGGATTCGGATTTGGATGGGCTGCGCACGCATCCCACGCCTGGCGAAACGATGGCGAGTTTGGCTGGGCTGCAGCTTTTTGCCATAAGCGCAAGTAGATCCGCTGAATGAGAGCGGGACTATTCTGCGCTGCGCTCCATTGGCTGACGGCGCAGGATGCAAAATTTGGCGTTTTGCCAAGCCTCCGCAAGAAGAACGGTTGCAGCAGGACCGTACTAAGCGGTTACTGGATTCCCTCTCCGAAGGGTCCGTCGGCGCACCGTGATCTGCTCGATCCGATCCCTCTGCTCCGCAAAGCCGCGACCGGGGGCTGTGGGAACCGTAATGGTTCCCTTCGGACTTACAGTAACCTCTGGCTCGATGATGTCCTGCGCCCAGTAGCGCTTTGACGCTGAGACATCTCCGGGCAACGAGAAGTTGGGCAGCGAGGAGAGCGCGATGTTATGCGCGCGTCCGATGCCCGTCTCCAGCATGCCGCCGCACCAGACCGGGACGCCGAACTCCTGCGCAACATCGTGGATGGCCAGCGCCTCCGTGAAGCCACCCACACGGCCCACCTTGATGTTGATGATCTTGCCGCTGCCCAACTCCAGCGCGGCGCGCGCGTCTCTGCGGTTGCGGATGCACTCATCCAGGCAGATGCGGGTGCGGATGCGGCGCTGAAGCTGGGCGTGGAAGTAAAAGTCGTCATGCCACAGCGGCTGCTCGATCATCAGCAGATCAAACTGCTCCCAGGACTCGATCGCCGCCATATGGCTGGGATTGTCCAGGCGGTAGGCGGAGTTGGCGTCGCAGCTCAGCAGGATCTGCGGCCAGCGCTCCCGCACCATGGCAAAGATCCGGGTATCCCAGCCGGGTTTGCACTTGAGCTTGATCCTCTGATAGCCGGCGGCAAGCTCCTGCGCAATGGTCTCCATCAATTTTTCTGGCGTCGCCTGAATCCCAATCGAGACGCCGCAGGGGATGGTCTCGCGCGTTCCACCCAGCAGCTTCGCCAGCGCAACCCCCTGCTGCTGTGCCTCCAGATCCCACAGCGCATTCTCCAGGGCTGCCTTGGCCATGCGATGACCACGCACCGGCTCAAACAGCGCGGGACAGTCTCGGCCGCTGGAGATCTCCGACTCCAACAGGCGAGGCACCAACTCCATCTCGGTGATGATCCAAGCTGTATCTACCTGCTCGTCTGAGAAGTAGGGATGCTCACCCGCCACGCACTCGCCCCATGCGCTCCGGCCCTCGGCTTCCAGCTCCACCAACAGAATGCGGCGGCCCGTGGTTACGCCAAAGCTGGTTTCAAAGGGGTGCGCCAGCGGCATCTGAACTTCACGAAGGTGGATGGCATCGATCTTCATTTGCAGTCACTCCTGGAAGGGGGTTGCACAGCCGCTACGTCCAAATTCTTCAACTCAACCAGTTCTCATCCCAGCGGCCAAGCTGAAAGGCTCCATCGCCGGCTTGATTGCGCTGGTAACCAAGCACAGCCAGCCCTGTGGCAAACCCAGACTCGAGCCGCTCCGCGTTGCGCTGCTGCACCTGGAGAGCGTTGGTCCGATCGCACGGTGACGACTTCCAGGCATAGATCTCCGCCGGAACCTCCACGTGATCCAGCACCTCAAACGGCTGCGCCTCTCCACGCAGAGCGCGCTCCACTCTGGCGGAGCGCAGCCACCACTCCGCATAGACCCTGTCCGTGGGCAAGCCGCCCTGCAACGGCGAACTGGAGGCACCGTAAAAATTATGCTGATAGCGGCGCACAATTGCGCCCAGCTTGTGGATGTTGAAGTAGGCGTTCTTAATCTCCAGCGGATCGAAGGTCCACTCCATCAGCTCAAATCCGCGAGCCAGCGCCTCCTCCCGCTGCGCAACTTTGAGGGCCCGCGCAATGCCGTGGTTCCGGCACTCCGGCAGTACGCCCACCATGTGCGAGTGCAAATAGGGTCGTCCGCCACGACATCCGGGCAGCGCCATGGCAAACCCCACAGCATCCGAGCGGCCTTGCAGAAAGGCTCCCATCACCTGCCCGCCGATGCGAGAGGCGAGCAGAAACATCCGGCGCGGAATCATATCCGCCGGGTCGTAGCCCCAGACCGCCTGTTCCAGCCGGACGCACTCTTCGAACTGTTCCAGCGAACGAAAACTCTCAATCCGGATCGCGGCCTCTGGTGTCTCGCTCAATGATCTTCCTCCGTTGGGCGGCTTTGCTGGGCCGTACTGGTCCGCTGGGCGGCACCCGCGAGCATCTGCGGTTCCGATCCCGATGGCTCCTTGTGCGGCTCAGGCGGCAACCGCTCGGCATCCTTGGCCTGCGCCCACAGGTCCTCCAGATGCTGCGGCTCCAGCGTGGCCAGGCTCTCTGCTCCGCCGCTCGCGCGCTCCATGGCAGCGAAGCGGGTGCGAAATCTGGCATTGCTGCCGCGCAGAGCCGACTCTGCATCGATCTTCAAATGGCGCGCCAGGTTCATCATGGTGAACAGAAGGTCGCCGAACTCAGCCTCCATCCCGGGCTTATCGTCACGCTCCATCTCTGCCCGGAGCTCAGCGGTCTCCTCGGCAAGCTTCTGAAACAGGCCCTCAGCGCTGGGCCAGTCAAAGCCAACCTTGGCCGCCTTGGAGCCCAGCTTTTCAGCCTCCATGGTCGCCGGCATGGTGCGCGGAACCTGGTCGAGCAATGAACTGGCCGCCGGTCGCGATTGTCTCTCCTGGGCCTTGATCTTCTCCCAGTTCCGCAGGACCGCATCCGGATCTGCAGCCACGGTATCGGCAAAGACATGCGGATGCCGCCGCACCAGTTTTTCACTGAGATTCTCCGCCACCTGGCAGAGATCAAAGTACCCGGCTTCGCGGGCCATCTGCGCATAGAAGAGCACCTGTAGCAGCAGGTCGCCCAGCTCATCCTTCAGCTCTGGCCAGGCGCGGCGCTCAATGGCGTCAAACACCTCATAGGTCTCCTCCAGGGTGTAGCGCTTGATGCTGTCAAAGGTCTGGGCGCGGTCCCAGGCACACCCTCCCGGCGCTCGCAGGCGGGCCATAATCTGAGCCGCGCGCTGCAGCGCGGCAGCCGTCCGCGCCTCATCCTGCTCTTCCATCGCGTGCCGCTCATCCATCTTTTCAGATTACCTGATTCCATCCATCCGCTCCGTGGCCGCCAACCTGCGTGCAAACCCTGGCAGCCCGCCGCCTGCGCAGCCGTCCTTGACGGAAGTTCTAGACTGGAAGCAGCCGATGGACCTACAGGAAAAGATCCGGACCCTGCCCACCAGCGCGGGCTGTTACCTCTACAAGAACGCAGAGGGCGAGGTGATCTATGTGGGCAAGGCGAAGAATCTGCGGGCGCGGGTTCGCTCCTACTTTCTGGCCGCCGCGCAGGCCAACGCCAAAACCGGCTCGCTGATGCGCGAGGCAGTGGACCTTGAGTACATTCTGGTAGCCAACGAGCAGGAGGCGCTGGCGCTGGAGAACAACCTGATCAAGCAGCGCAAGCCGCGCTTCAACATCCTTCTCCGCGACGACAAGACCTACCCTTACATCAAGCTCACCCTGGCTGACCGGCATCCCAAAGTTTTTGTCACGCGGCGTCTGCGCAAGGACGGCAGCGCTTACTTTGGCCCCTACTTTCCCGGCAGCCTGGCCACCCGTCTGGTCGATCTGATCCACCGCAGCTTTCTGATTCCAAGCTGCAAGGTAGACCTGAACCGGTACCATCCCCGCGCCTGCCTGCAGTACTACATCAAGCGGTGTCTGGGTCCCTGCGTTGAAGGCCTGGTGCAGCCGGAAGAGTACGCCCAGGCCGTGCGTGATGTGCAGCTCTTTCTGGAGGGCAAGGTTGGCGAACTGGAGGCAAGCCTGAGCCAGCGCATGGAGAAGGCCGCGGAGAATATGCAGTTCGAACTGGCCGCGAAGCTCCGCGACCACCTGCTCACCTTGCACCAGACGCAGTTCCGGCAGCGAATCGAGTCTACGGAAGCCGAAGACGCGGACGTCTTCGGCTTCCACTGCGAGAATGGCATGCTCGCGCTCAACCTGTTCCACATGCGCGCCGGCAAGATTGTAGACCGGCGGGAGATGTTCTGGGAGGAGTTGCCGGAGATGGCCCTGAGCGAAGCTTTGTCGGATGGAGAAGCTCTGCCGGACGCGAGCGTCGGAACGGAAGCAGACTCCGAGCAAAAAGCTGCTCCCCATCCAGCCCTGCACGACGACCCTCAGCCGCTTCTCTTCTCCGCTGCGGCATTCCTTTCCGCGCTGCTCAAGCAGCTTTACCTCGACCAGACCTACGTTCCGAAGAGCATCTATGTACCGGTGGACTTTCCCGATCGTCTGCTGCTGGCCGAGGCGTTACGGCAGCGCATCGGCCACAAGATCGAGATCAGCGCTCCACAGCGCGGAGAGAAGCGCTCCCTGGTGGACCTCGCCTGCCAAAACGCCAAGCAATCCTTCGACCAGCGCTTTCGCGTGCTCCAACCCAACCTCCAGGCTATGCAGGAGGCGCTGCAGGACGCATTGTTTCTCCCGGAGCCGCCGCAGCGGATTGAGTGTTTTGACATCTCTCACATCCAGGGGGCGGAGACGGTCGCCTCCATGGTGGTCTGGGAGAAGGGAGCCATGAAGAACTCCAGCTACCGCAAGTTCCAGGTGAAAACGGTGAGCGGCGTCGATGACTTCGCCTCGATGCGCGAGGTGGTTCAGCGGCGTTACAGTCGGCTGCAGCAGGAGGGTAAACCGATGCCCTCGCTGGTGCTCATCGACGGCGGCCTGGGCCAACTGCACGCCGCTGCCGCGGCGCTGGAGCAGCTTGGCCTGGTCACCCAGCCGCTGGCCTCCATCGCCAAGCGCGAGGAGATTCTCTACGTGCATGGACAGGAGGACGAGCCGATTGTGCTGGAGCGCCGATCCCCGGTATTGCATTTGATCCAGCGGATCCGCGACGAGAGTCACCGGTTCGCGGTGACCTACCACCGCAAGCGACGCCAGATGCGGGACCGCACCAGCGAGCTGGATCAGATTCCGGGCGTGGGCGCCGTGACCCGCAAGCGGCTGCTTGAGCACTTCGGCAGCCTTCAGGCTCTGCAGGAAACTGTGCAAAGAGATCCGGACTCGCTCGCCGCCGTGGTCAACAAGCCCACGGCGGAGAAGATCCGCCGCTTCTTCTCCCCAAAGGAAACAGAGTCGCCGGGCGGTCTGGTGAATATCACCCCGGGTTAACTCCGCTCCCTGCACGCAACCCTGCGTCTTGCCGGCGCAGAGCGGCCGACATCAGTGCTCCTGTCCTGGCTTATACAGCAGCGACTGGTAGATGTGCGCACAGGGCTGGCCAGTGGTGCAGATGACATCCAGCTCCGCCAAACCCTTGGGGTGGGCAGCCACAGCCTTAGCCACCGGATCACCTTCAATGGCAATGACATAAGCGGCGTAGCGAGCTGGGTCCTTCAGGGCCGCTCTCCACTGCTGCCCGTCGTTTTCGCTCACCATGCTGCGCAGGTCGCGTCCTGCGCTCTGCACCGCGCCAACGTGGTCGGTCAGCGACATCATCACCGGCAGGTTCTTCGGCATGTCTTCTATCGAAAAGGCTATGTCATCCTCCAGCGTGAGCCGGGTAGCGGCGTTCACCACCGCCTCTTGCAGCACCAACGGAAGGTAGTACATCATCGCGAGGCAGTTGGCTACGCAGAGCATCATCACCGTTGGCTGCCACAGGGTCGCCAACAGGCGCACCGCAGCCGGGCCGCGCGACTTCAGCCACACCTCCAACTGTTCCGCCGCCAGCGCGGCAAACACCGCCAGCGCCGGCAACAGCTCCAACCCATAACGGGAGTTGTAATAGGCGTGCGGCCAGAGCTGCGGGATAAAGATTGGGACTGAGCCATAGGCGATCGAGTAGATGTAAAACGGCAGGGGAATCCAAAGCAGCAGCGCCAGCGACTCTCCGCGGTTGCGAACGGCAGTCTCCGCGCGCCGTCGCACTACGACCCAGAACCCATAGAGCGCAGCGGCCATCACCCCAAATCCACACTCCCAGGCAGCGGCATCCACCTGCGCCGTGCGAGTAAAGAACAGAGCAGACCAGCCCATATTGTGCCAGCCACGGTAGTGCTGCCCCGGAGGCGCCGTGCGCAGCTCAATCTGCCTGGCGGAGTAGGGTCCACGCAGAAAGTCCAGCCAGTCCCCTTCAAAGTGGGCGTTGTACCAGAACCACAGCAGCGGACCCATCGCCACCATCACGGTGAAGAGCATAAACCAGGGCCTCATCTGGCGGCGCACCTCTGGCGCGCTGCCCCACAGGTTCCAGGCAAAGCATAGCCAGATCACCGCTCCGATAATCCAGCCATCGTAGCGCGTAAACACCTGGCACAGGATCAGCAGTCCGGCCAGCATCATACGGGCGCGGGCCGTAATCAGATCTCCCTGGCGCAGCGCCGCAATGGACTCCATGGTCGCCACTACAGACCATACAAAGACCGCCAGAAACAGCGCCTCGGTCATCGCCGTGGTGGCCAGGTAGAGCAGGTTGGCATTCAGCGCATAGAAGGCAACGCCCACCAGCGCCCAGCGCATCCGCATCATGCGGCGGGTCAGCCGCCAGACTCCGGCCACGCTTACCGCATAGCTGAGAATCGACATGGGCGCCGCCGCCAGCCCCGTCTGCCACATGCGCATGTTCATAATAAAGGGCAGCATCAACAGATGCGGGAGCGGAAGCCACACCCCTCCAAGCTGCGCCAGACCGGGCCAGCGCGCGTCCAGAATCCGCCGCGCAATCGCCAGGTGCGCCACCGCATCGCCGTAGAGCAGCAGGTAGCTGTGCCGATAGCACACGTACAGCGCCACAAAGGCCAGCATCACACCCATCACAAAGAAGGGATAGGTCTCACCTGGGACCACCGGGGTCACCGCCTCGGGATCGTTGGGAACCCATACGCGCTCCTCGCGCAACGAACCCCGTTTGCGCAACCGGCTGCGGCTGCGGTTAGCCAACCACCCGCCTGTCTGCTTCTCCTCGGTCATCGTCTTTTCGCCTTTCCACCGCCGGACAACCTGCGCTCGACGGACTTGCCTTGCTCCCATGGCCGGGCGTGCCTGCGTACTGGCCTTCACACCGGCGCGAGAGCGTGGAAGTTACAAACTTGCTGAGAGAGCTTGCGCCTGGCGCGCGCACGACTCTGACACGTTATCCATCGCCGGCATCCCAACGCGCTCGCGCTTCACCGGGCGACTGCTCCCGGAATGCTTTCCGGTCTGCCCCCGTAGCGCGGGTTCGGCTCTGCTCCGAGCCTTCCTGCGGAGCCTCGCCTGCGCCTGGTTAGAGGTGAGAGATCTCCTTCAACTCCTCGAAGCGCCGGTCAATCTCCTCCCGTGTGGTGCGCTGCAGACGCTCCGTGCCAAAGTCCTCCACGCACAACGAACCGAGCACGCTGCCATAGAACATTGCTCTGCGAAAGACCTCCGGCGTCAAGCGCTCCTGAGCGGCCAGGTAACCAAAGAAGCCGCCGGCAAACGAGTCACCCGCTCCGGTTGGATCCACCACCACCTCAGTGGGCGTAGCTGGGGAGCGGAAGGGCTTGCGCTGCTGGCCGTCGCCAAAGCTGCGTTGGGAGAAGAATGCAGCCGAACCGTGTTCCGCATACTTCACCACCAGCGACTTTGGTCCGAGTTCCAGAACTCCCCTGGCCGCGCGGATGTTGTTGCTTTCGCCAGTCAGCATGCGGGCCTCATTGTCATTGATCACCAGCACATCCAATTGGCGCAGCACCTTGAGCAGGTTCTCGCGATGGGAGGCGATCCAGTAGTTCATGGTGTCACCGGCCACCATCTTCACCTTGGGCATCTGGGCGTGCACCCGCGCCTGCAACACCGGATCGATGTTGGCCAGAAACAGATGCTCGCTATCCAGGTAGCTAGCCGGAATCTTGGGCGCAAAGTCCGCAAAGACGTTCAGATCGGTGGCCAGGGTATCGGCCGCGCCCAGATCCTTCATATAGCTGCCGCTCCAGTGGAAGCTCTTGCCCGCCACGTGCTCCAACCCGGTTGTATCAATGCCCCGCTCCGTCAGGACCGCCTCATGCTCCGGTAAAAAATCCTGACCCACCACGCCCACCACGCGGACCTTGGTAAAAAAGCTGGCGGCCAGGGCAAAGTGCGTTGCTGCGCCACCCAGGACGCGCTCCCGTCTGCCGCTAGGGGTCTCCAGGGTGTCAAATGCTACCGAACCGACAACCAATATGGACAAAGCCGAACCTTCTTTCTTCAATCTGCTGCTGTTGAACTCTTGTCATGCTGGAGCTATCGAAATCCTTGTGCGGAGCGATTTCTTCAGAGCGATTGCATTCGATATGCGGTCGCTGCCGATACTGCCTTTACCAGTACTTGCCGAACAACAGCTCCAGCCTAGCCTTGGTCGCCTCTGGTATCGCGGAGCGGTCTGTCATAATGGCAAACCTGGCCGCGCTCTGCGCCGGGCTTGCGCTCAGATCTTTGGGCATCAGGCGAACCGCCGCCTTGATCACTCGCTGCGCGTTGCCGGAGTTCTGCTGCATGACGGCCACAACCTGCTCCACGGTTACGGCGTCGTGGCCCTCAAACCAACAGTCATAGTCGGTCACCATGGCTAGGGTTGCGTAGCTTATCTCAGCTTCTCTGGCCAGCTTGGCCTCCTGCAGGTTGGTCATGCCGATCACGTCTGCCCCCCAGGAGCGGTACAAGTTGGACTCGGCGCGGGTGGAAAACTGCGGACCCTCCATACACACATAGGTTCCGCCGCGCTTGCCCACCACCCCCACCTCGGCGCAGGCTGTGGCAAATACCTCGCTGACGATTGGGCACACCGGATCGCCAAACGCGATGTGGCCCACCACACCCTCACCAAAGAAGGTGCTGGAGCGTGCAAAAGTTCGGTCAATGAACTGGTCTGGGATCACAAAATCCGTCGGCTTGTGCTCCTCCTTGAGGCTACCCACCGCGCTTACCGAAAGGATGCTGGTAACACCCAGCGACTTCATCGCATAGATGTTGGCGCGGAAGTTGAGCTCCGAGGGCAGGATCCGATGCCCCTTGCCGTGGCGCGCCAGAAAGGCCACCCGCCGTCCCTCCAGGGAACCCAGCAGAAACGCCTCACTCGGGTCTCCAAAGGGGGTCTCCATCCGCAGTTCGCTTACGTCGGTGAGACCCTCCATGTTGTAGAGCCCACTACCACCGATAATGCCGATCTCCGCCTTCGCCAAATCCTCTCTCCTGTGCCGTGGCGGCTACATCGCGCGCCTTCAGCAGTATAGCGTCCGCCCCCGGAGCAAGGGGGCAGAAGCGCCATGAGCCTAAAGCCCCAGTGACCTACAAATACCATCCACCCGGGCCTTCACCTCAGCCGGCATAGTAAGCATCTGTGGCCAGGGACGGTTGAACCCCTCAGCCGACCACTTGCGGGTGGCGTCAATGCCCATCTTGCTGCCGTAGTTGGGCAGGCGGCTGGCGTGGTCCAGCGAGTCGACCGGGCCCATGGTGAACTGAATGTCCCGTTCCGGATCGATGTTGTTGCTGACGCGCAGCGTTACCTCCGCCAGATTCTGCACGTCGCAGTCTTCGTCCAGAACGATAATGCATTTGGTAAACATCGCCTGTCCCATCGCCCAGATGCCATGCATCACCTTGCGCGCGTGGCCGGCATAGCTCTTGCGGATGCTCACAATCATGAGGTTGTGGAAGACACCCTCGGCGGGCAGATTGATGTCGCAGATCTCCGGCAGCGTCAACTTCATCAGCGGCAGAAAGATCCGCTCCACAGCCTTGCCCATCCACGCATCCTCCATCGGAGGCTTGCCGACGATGGTTGCTGCATACACCGGATCCTTGCGGTGGGTGATGCAGGTGATGTGAAACACCGGATACTCATCCTGCATGGTGTAAAAGCCAGTGTGGTCGCCAAACGGGCCCTCGGTGCGCAGCTCGGCCAGCTCCACATAGCCCTCCAGCACAATCTCTGCGTGGGCTGGGACCTCCAGGTCCACGGTCTCGCAGCGCACCAGCTCCACACCCTTCTGGCGCAGGAAGCCGGCGATCAGATACTCCTCCACCTCAGGCGGCGCGGGCACAATGGCGGAGAAGGTCATCGCCGGGTCTGTACCAATCGCCACAGCCACCTCCATGCGCTCACCGCGGATACGCGTAGCCACCTGCTGCGGAACCGCTCCCTCCCCGGCCGATGCCGTGCCTCCGGCGGTCAGGGCCATCAACTCCACCTCACCGGCTGTCTCCGCCGCCGCGGCGCGCAGGCGGTCGCGCAGGTGCTCAGCCGCGTTTTTCTGCCGCTGCCAGTGCATCCCTGTGGTCTTGCCGTCATACACCTGCATGCGATACATGCCCAGATTGCGCTTGCCGGAACGTGGATCTCGCGTGGTCACGCAGGGCAAGGTGATAAACCGCCCGCCATCCTGCGGCCAGGTCTGCAGAATCGGGAACTGCAGTACGTCCACCTGATCTCCGCGCAGGATCACCTCCTTGCAAGGAGCCCTCCGGGCATCGATCGTTTTGGGAAAGAACCCAGCAACCTCAGCCAGCATGGGCAGCATCTTGAGCCTGTCCATCATGCCGCTGGGAGTTGCAGGATGCAGCAGGGTCTCAATGCGCCTGGCCACATCGTCCAAGGATTCCACCTCCAGGGCCATGCGCATGCGGCGCTCGCTGCCGAACTGATTCATCAGCACCCGCGCTCCCTTATACCCGACGACGTTCTCAAACAGCAGAGCAGGGCCTCCGGCGGCTGGGGCACCTCTGCCGGACTTGGCGGCTCGGTCGGCGATCTCCGCCATCTCCAGCACGGGTGAGACCTCGGCTGCCACTGTTTTAAGCTCACCAGCCTTCTCCAACGCTTTGATCCAATCTCGCAAACCGTCAAATGCCAAGTTCAACCTCTTCCGGGTCTTGCAGACCCTGGCGTCATCTTCACAACCCCGCCTTTCTATTCTCCTACCAAACCCATCTTCCGGGCGACCAAGCGCGGCTGGCCAGAGGCCAAGGCGAACCTTATCCTGGCCCCCCATCAGCCATTGCGCGACGAATCGTTATCCCCGCTTGTCCGCCGTGGTCCTGCATCCTAACAGAGCCAGAATCATCTCCGGGCCGGATTTGCCCTCAGAGGCCCACGACACCCACCGGGCAGGAACTACAAAGGCTTGGAGGAGAGCGCGCGAAGCCCCAAAGGAAGCCCAATGCCGCGGTGCCTCGGCGTCCACTCCAAAGCAGGCAGCTGCATGTCTCATCGGCATGCCCTACCGGAAACGTTCCCTCCCTATGCGACCTCTTGCTGGGGCAGGAGATCAGGCTTTCGCGGGCTCAGCATCTTCAGCAACAATCTTCCAGAAATTCAATCGAGCAAGTTCGCTTCCCTTTCCACGGAAGATAAAAGCGAGGTTAAGCATCTGGCGGTCGGTGGCGATTGGAACTGAAACATCCACGTACTTATCCCAAGCCTTTGAATTTGGAATCGCGGCTGAGCCCAGCAGCTTGCCCTCGGCATTGCTTTCATGAATCTCAATTTTGCCTGTTCCATTCGCTTCACTGGAAAGACGAAGAATCACTTTGGCGCGCGAAGGTATGTTCTGAACATTGGGGTAGAAAAGGAGGCTACCATTGGCAAGGCCACGCACTTCGAAACCGCCCATGGGACACTCTCGAACCTGACCACCTGCTATCTTGAAGAAGTCTTCTGCCTCGATTCTGCCGAGCGATGCATCATAGCGGCCTACTCCGACGCTACTGATCTTGACGGGCGCTATCTCCCCGTTGTCGCAATAGTGGACGTAAGAAAGAATCGAATTCCGAAAGAAGCGCTGACTGCCTTTTTGACTTTGATCATTGCAGACGAAATACCATTGCCCATGGAACTGGAAGAACGAGCCGTGACGGTCATGCACCAGGTTCTCGGTCCGGAAGTCCGGCGCAGTGTTCAGCTGGTCGATCACGCTCCCTTTGTAATAAAACGGCCCATAGGGACTGCTGCCCATGGCATAGAAGCAACCCCAGGACAGGTAGTAGACGCCGTTTCGCTTGTGAAGATAGGGCTTATCGTCCACCTTTCCCTCGCCATACGGGCCATATTCGCGATCAAAATGGATGAGCCGAGGAGCCTCAGCGAGTGAGATCATATCGTCATTCAGTTTGGCTATGTAATAGTCCATCGTGCCGAAGACAATATAATTGGATCCATCATCATCCATGAGAATGCCCGGGTCACGCTCCTGGGTTGGAGTGAGGCCTTCTGGAATAAGAGGTTTTCCAAGAGGATCTTTCCATGGTCCTGCCGGCGTATCGCCTGTAACGACTCCGATTTGTTTTGGTCCGGCTGAGAAATAGAAGTAATATTTACCATCCCGCGTGCCTGCGTCGGTCGCCCAACATTCGTCTAACGGCTTGCGAACGAATGTCTCTTCCGGCTTGAGAATGCTAGCTAGATTCCAATGCACCAGGTCGTCGCTGTGCCATACCCACCAGTTATCCATACGAAAGAAACGGTTCTCGGGTGAATAATCGTGCGTGGCATACATATAGAACGTGCCATCGAACACTCTGATGTGCGGGTCACAGACACCTCTGCCCGGTATGATTGGGTTCCCTTGTGGCGGGAGGCTGTTTTCGGGTGTGACCTGCGCGGGATCATCCTGGCTTTGAGCAGAGAGCCTGGGAATCATCTGTGCGTACATCCCCGTGCCGAGTGTGGCAGCGATACCACTTTTGAGGAAATCTCTGCGATTTCTGCGATTCATGGAAACACTCCTTATCTGCTAACACGTCCAAAAGGTTATAGAAACACTTCCTGACCAGCCTGAGTCGGCCTCGACGACATGGTCAGAGTTTGACAACACTCCTATTTCGGGTTCCTATAGCCAAGACATTGCGCCTTCATCCAACTGCTGCGCTCTTCCATCCGTCGCTTCAGTGCGGATTCCCTTTGGCTGGCTGTTCTTGACGGATTCGACGGATGGCGTGGTCACGGGTAATAGGGCCAGTAGTCGATGGTCGGGGCTGCCTCTCCCGCCTCCACCATGCGCTGAATAAGGCGCTGACGAAGATGTTCGGTGACCTCTGGCACAGAGCGTTCTCCAATGGAATGAATTAGCCTCTTGCTTGGGACCCTCATGTTGACGCGACCAGCCATATTGACAAGTTGATTGGGATCGCCCCGGTTGTTGTAAAGCTGATAATCCTGGTAATGCAGACTGCCAGGATTTTGCTGAGGATTGACACCCGGCGCCAGCGCCACGTAGGTCCATTCCGGAGTTCGTAGAGCCCGTGATACGGCGCTGCCGCTAATCTGGACAAAAACTTCATTGTTCCACGCTTTGCGAGCCTCGTCGTCATGGATCAGCGGAATGAAGCTCCGACCCTGCATCGTCGATGGAATCGGCAAGTCCAGGTAATCGAGAAGCGATGGCACAACATCAATCATGCCGACCAACTCACGGATCCTTTGGCGATTATCAAAGCCTGGTCCCTGGATCATGAGCGGGACATGGATTGAACTATCATGTGCACTGCACTTGTACTCTACGTTCCGTGTGCGGAAGTGACACCCATGATCACTGGTAAAGATGACGATCGTATTTTCGTCGAGATTCTCTTCTTTGAGAGTCGTTAAAAGTTTTCCTATCGATTCGTCGATGGCCTTAATGTCACCATAGTATTTATTTAATTCGTAGGGCCAATCTCCTGGTAAGGCTTTCAAATCGTCAGGCACGTAGGGGCTACGGAAGTCTTCCGCATAACCTCTTGGAGGAACGAAACCGTAAACATCATCATTGCCGCAGGGGCCATTCTGCTGATGCGGCTCCAGTTGCGAGATGACCAGGAGAAATGGCTTGTCGTGTTTCATGCGCAAGAAGGACTGCGCCACCTCTGTGAGGAAGTCAACACGATAGACATCCGGTCCGTAAGGCACCGGCTTCCCCTCCCTATTCCAGAATTGGCTGTCGTAGGGCTGGGTACTGTCTTCCGGCGCATTCGCTGCAACCCAGAAATCGGTAAAGCCTCCACGATACTGCATGGGAACGCGTCCGGCCCGGACGATGTTGTATGGCGCCAGGTGCCACTTACCGATATAGTTGGCGCTATAACCCGCTTTCTTTAGTTCGGTTGCCAACGTGGCGGCATCGGCTTTCAGCCCGGGTCCGTTCTTCCAGACTCCTGTAGTGGTGGCATACTGTCCCGTCATCAAGCATGATCGCGACGGCGAACACAATGGCTGATTAGTAATAAAATTTTCAAATACGGTGCCACGGTTGTAGATGGAGTCCAGATTCGGAGTGAAACCCATGGGATTATGCCCGGCGGCACATACGAAGTCCCAGCGGAACTGATCCGAATGATACAGAATGATATTAGGTCTTTTGACGGGTTTGTCAGAAGCAGTCGTAGCGTCCAGCGCATGCAGCGGGGAGGCTCCGAAGGCAGTGGCCGCGGCCAGAAATGCGGGCTGCTTCAAAAAGGTTCTTCGGGTCAAACCTGCAGGAGAAACGCTTTCTTCCGCAGAGGGCGACCTCATGGTATCAGATTGGTTTGATCTATCCATACAGCTGAACCTCACATTCACTTGCAGTAGGTCAGGATGGAATCCTTACGAAGATGATGCTTTCCAAGATGTTTTCCTCAGGCACTTAGACGACGCTTTACGGCGGTTCGTAGAACGACGGGGCCAATTAGACCCGACTCGACCAGTGGAGACTGACGATCATAATGCTTCCACGTAGCAAAGGTGATTCGACCGCCGGGCGGCTTCGGTTTGCCGTCCACGTACCACTGCGGCAGATTCTTGATGACTCCACCAAAAAATGGGAGCATCTCCCTTTTTGAATATTCGTATTCGGCGGGCAGTTGTTCATCTCCGATCAGACGGTTGGTCAGGAGATTGGTAACGGCAACTTCCAGAATGTTCTCCCCGGGACGAATCATCCCGGTGACATCCACGCGGAAGGGGGGCTTCCACAAGCTTCCCAGGTCACCGCCGTTCAGACGAACTTCCGCTAAGACTGCGACACGTCCCAGGTCAAGATACAGGTGACGTCCGATTGAGACCACTGATGCTGGAACCTCGAACCGCCTGGTATAGGTGGCAGTGCCAGAGAAGTAACGAACCCCCCCATCCTGATGCTGATGCAACGAGATCAACTCCGGTAGCGTGATTTCCGAGGGAGCTCCCAGGTTCGCTGGAAAGCTTACCCGCCAGGGTCCGCGGATTTCGCTCGGCATCTCTATATCAGAGATCTGCAAGGTGGATGTCGAGCCCCTGTTGCTGTGCAGCATGTAGGGACCATTCTGCCAGATAAGAAGTTCCGATGACCCATTACCCGATGGCTCAAGTGCGGGTGGCTCCTCTGGATGGGGGACACCGGCCTGCACTGCTTGTTGGATACGATCCTGACTCAACACTTCAGCAAATAACTGGGGCTTCGTCATGCTTCCATCAAAATAGGCAGCTCCGTCCCCTTGAAGCGCCTCCCCAAGTCCGGGGTGGACGACGTTCGCTGATTGCTGCCCTTCCTGGACCAGCTTGCCGTTCAGATAGAGGGAGGGTTTGCCGTCAATGTAGAGGATGGCGATATGGGTCCATCCGGCGAGCGCAACATGAGCGACCAGGACAGGTACAGGCTCTCCCTTGGTTCTTTCATACACCACGACTCCGTCGCGAGCTGCGGCGAGCCCACAGGCCGCTTGCCCCCGTCCATATACCTGATTACCCGCAGGAGGATAGATCACGTAACTGTATGCGTGAAGATTGGGGCCCAGCAGGCTTCTGGAATTTGGTGGGAGCAAGCCCATGTCTACGTCTGGCTTGACCCAGACGCAGAGCGTGAAATGATTCGCCACATCACGGTATCGTCCGGGAGGGAGATTGGGGAAGGGTTTGGCGGTGAGGATCGTCTCACGGTTGCGCGTAATCGCCTGGAGAGGCTCTGAAGTGGCCGCCGCTCGAAACACCACAAACACCGATCCGGCCGGCCCCAGGGTGACAGGCACGCGCACGCCACCGGCCACCAAATCGTAGACGCTCAAAGGAGAGATGTCGCCGGTCTCGGGATTCCAAAGTTCTGGACGCTTGTTCTCTACCCGGAACGTACACACCAGATCTTCGGATTGCCTGCGGCGGTTGGCGAGGAAGTAGACGTCCGCATCTTCCGTACGGCGATGAATATAGTTGATGGGAGCATCGCCGGAGCGGGAGGTACATTCAAAGTCTGGCTTGAGATTCAGCTTGCTTAGAACAGCAGTGAGAGGTTCTCCCCAGAAGACCTGACCCCGGTTAAAGGCTCTTTGCGTCACACTCAGCCCATCAACGTCACCCCAGATTTCGTCCGCCAGGCGCTGTAACTCCGCATCGCACTCCGGATAGCCATTGAGACCTGCAACGCGGTTGGGTTTTGGGCCCACCAGGTTAGCACCCTCATAGACCAGATCGCGAATCTTGTGCAAGAGTTGCAAGGTGATGGTTCTGTCTTCCGGAAGGATCAGAACAGCGTATCTCATCCCATCAGGGAGAATGATCTGCCGGTTCTGGACCTCCATGCGGTTCAAGATTCCTGTGGCATTGGTGACATCGTAGTAATACCCGGGCGGGGGCGTGGGACTGAGTTGGTCCGGCCAAACGGGTGTGTTGCTGGGGACTTCAACCCCGGTGAAGTAAACCAAGTCTGCCACCAGTCGTCCTTGTCGGAGCATATATTGGCTGCGCCTGACATATTGCAGCCAAGCGGACTCTCTGCTGAACCAGCTATTGGTTCGCGAGTGCATCCAGCCCCACGGTCCCATGGTCATTCCGGGCTGAACCGTAGGATGCGGCTGCATCGCATAGGCATGGAAGATAAACTGATTCAGACCCTGGGTGTACATCCAGTCCCCTTGGGCCTTCATGGCGTAAGGATATTGCAGCCATTTGGTAAACACTGGATTCCCGGTATAGGATTCAGCGGCGATGATGCTCTTTCCGAAGATATGCCCGATGGAACTGGCCAACTTGATGCTGTATTGATTGCCTCTCCCAACCCAGAACTCACCCATGGGAACATCCAGTTTGGAGCCTGCATCCATCTCCTCGAAGGGACCACCACTATAGGGCTCTGCATACGCCGTTATGCCGTGCTGATGGCACAGCTCCACGAAACGGCCGTAATAGTAATCGTCCATCAAGTCAGCGTCAGTTCTCCGGATATCCCACAGAAAACGGTCGGAAACCTCACCACTGCCAACGGCACGCCCCGTCAGGGAAGGCATGTATTTGCGAAGGTCATATCCGCGACGGCGCTGGAACTCCTCTGGATAATCTTTTGTCCACGTCTGCATTCCGACTTCGTAACTATCAATCACGGCTGTCACCGAGCCCACAGAGGCGAGGGAGCGCAGCGTCGGGAGCATATCTCCGAAGAAGTGGTTGAAATGATAGTCGTATGCGGCCTTGCTGTACTTATCGCATTCCAGGCCGAGACCGCCGTCCGGCGCTGGGACGTTCTGAGCGCCCGTAGTGGTTTGACCGAATCGGAGAATTGTCCAGTTGCCTGCTGGCGCTTGCCATTTCAGCAGACCATGGCTATCCATTTTGGCTGTGAGATCGATGACCGAGTCTGGATCAATGATGGATCCCTTGGGAAGCTCGCCTGTTGCAGGAAACGGTTTATCGTCATCTCTGTGAACAAAGTTCGCCTTTAGAGGCCATTCGCTGATCCGCTGAGATCCTGATAGACGGATCTCAGCGGCACGGAAGTTCTGGGGAGATTGCAACCGGAGATATTTGGCTTTCGTCAATGGAAACGTTGCGATAGCCGGTACTTCAATCTGGTCGCGAGGGAGGATTTCCAGATCACATATCTTCTGAAAATGGAGTCCATCGTCTGAGGATTCCCAAATCAGGCTCCTTGCGGCTCCATAAAACTCAAGCGATCTTGCTGAATAGGGTTCGATGAACTCGAATTGAAGATAGGCGCTCCCGGTTATTGCATCCGTCGTGATTTCGGTACTTTTCGAAAGATCGCCATTCGTCAAGATGGCTATATCCACGGCGCCATTGCTGGAGGTAACACGGCGAAGCAGATCCCTCAGCGGGCGATCCTCTCCATCAAGGGATGGGAAGGCTAACACCATGGCATCCTGGTAGTAGCCACGCTTTTTGTAGGGCTCCGGTAGGTGAATCCTGAGATCTTTTCCTCCGGCGATGAAGGTTTCACTCCAGGTCAACTGCTGCATAGAGAGTTCCGGAGTAATCCAGGGTCCGCCACTCGATGAGAATCCAGGGCCGTTCATCATGCCAAATTCCAAGCCCAACCGTTCTGCTTCTTTGGCTGCGTATTTCAGAAGCTCCAGATTTTCAGGGCTCGCATATGCATTTGGGCCTTCTGGTATGCCCTCACCTACTTGAAAGACCTGAACACCTCCGACGCCGGCACGCTGCATCGCCTGAAGGTCGAGCGTGATACCTTCTCGACTGATGTTCCCGTTCATCCAATGCCACCATGTTTTGGCGCGAGTGGATGCCGGTGGATGAAGGAAAGATTCCGGCAGACTGCTCTCACTGGCATACAAAACAGCCTTTGGCCAATCATGGGCAAGCATGATTCCGCCTGCGGTAACCTGCAAGAATGTTCTGCGTTTCATCTTCATCACTCACCTCCGCTATTTTCCCAGTGAGTCATCGCTGGACACTCTCTTTTGGGTTGATCGTCGACGTTCTTGCAGGCAAGGAGGCCATAACCGCCTTTCCCTGCGGGGAACCGAGGTATCTTCGCGGGAGTGCGGTGGTCCATCGCTGGGCGCCGTCTTTCTGACTTCCGGTCCATATTTTTATCTGTGACGCGCCAAGCCTCAACGCTGGAAGTAGAGAAGCCCAACATGCGGAAGGTGTTTGGTGAGAGCACTCGTTGGGCAACCAGTCCGAGAGGTTAGGAACAAGGCGGAGGTTGATCGTAGGCATTGAGCCCTGCTGCTGTTTGACCGAAGCCGGCAGGCGACACGAGGTTGGCTGGCGGAGGCGGTTCGAGCAGCCCGACTTCGAAGTGAGGCCTTTGTCCAGACTGAGGAGCCCACACTCCAGCATGTACGCATCGATCGTGCTCAGGATACGTATTATCGGGGCGCTCGCGAACGCAGACACGATGGATTTCATCGCCCGCTCCTGGTTTGGCTGCAAAGCCGTTCTTGGGGTGGGTGATAGGATGCCGCAAGGATAAATTTGCAGATGCGAATCCTGAGGTCTTCTTCAGCAGACGAGCGATGCATCGACTTGAGGTTGACCAAGGCAGTGCGCCACTTCACCAGCGACATGCAGCCTCCTATAGCTAAATGGGCCGCCTCACCTGCAGAAGCGGAACCAAGCGACAGCGCGGACCGTCGCTGTTCTGGCGTGGCTCACGGAGTTTGCCCGAAGCGGGAACAGATAAGAGAGGCACGCGCCACGTTGTTCCTGTTGGTTCGGACTTGATAAGTTCGACTGGTGCGCTTCCGTATCGAGCCTGATTCCGTAAGGAACACCGTTCCTATAGAAACATATGCAGGGTTCTGATAGCAAATGCAGAACCGTCAGTTTGTCTCAGTAGCCGCGCAACTTCAGAGGCTCCGAGATTTTCTTTCTGTTGGGACTACTGGGCGGCGGCATGCTCCAACGATCGCGCTTCGTCGGCTTTCGCAGAGACCCTTCGGTACGGAGGAATATGGCCCGCAGTACCTCATCGAGCGCTACTCCTGCAGGATGCATGCGGTGGAATCTATTTAATTGTTGCTGGACGAGGCTAAAAAGTTCCGACGATCCATGAATGAATCTGCCTTTCGATCCTGAGCGAGCGATATAGAAGGCATACCCGTGTTCTGGGATGTTCGCGATAGTATCAATTTTGCACTTCATTTTAGCCTTGCCGACAGAATCTCGTTGCGATCCAGTCGAGGCTGGACACCTGAGAACGGAGTAGTTTCGCGACGAAGCCTCATTTTTGTGGCAAGCCGAGGTCGCCGCAACGGTTGAGTTGTGAGCGCAAGATCGCCTTTGGCGAGGCTGAAGGCCGACAACTGGCTTGACCATCAGAGCCGAGTGGGGATGTAAAGATTTATGGGAAGTTGGGTGCAGTCCCTTGTGCGAACGTCCGGTAGGATCTGCATGGGAAAAGCGATGCACCTCCGGAGAGGGTGAGCGCGGCCCAAGTTTCAGGTTGCTACCCATTTCGGGGATCAGTCTGCGGCTGCGCCATCACGGACAAGATGATCCAAACGCCGGCATGGATCCGAATCGTCTTCTTCTTCGGATCCATGCCGGTGCCGGGTTATCTGCAAACCAAGCTGACCGCTCTCCTATCGGGCGGCTACGGGCTAGCCTGCTCATGCTCGCAGAAGCAGCAGCAGACCGTGCCAGGGGGATGGTCTAGCGCTGTGGCCGATTGCGATAATCGGCGCGCCACGCTCTGCGCCTCTCGCTTTGCGGCGTTCTTCCCTGGCGCGCAGCCGCGGCCGCGTCATTGTTGCCATTATGTCTGTACCTGTCTATGGACCGACTGACATTGTTCTGGCGCTGGTTAATCTGCTGACGCTGCTGCGCTGTCAGATAGCCTCCATTGGCCGCGCGGTCGGACTGAACTTGACGGTTGATGCTAGACTCTCGATTCTGCAGATTCCGCGTCTCACCGGGAGTTAGCTGACCAGACCTCACGCCCTGCGTGATGCGCTGCTGCTGGTTCCCTTCACGGCGGTTGACCGCATTGCGGTAGCCAAAGCCGTCACGCGCATTCTGCATCGCGCGATTCATGCCCGCTGTCTGCATAGCGGTGGGAGCGAAGTGTTGCTCATGCATCGCCATCTGCTCCTGAGCCGTAGGACGGGCGTTGACACCTCCGGGTCCATTGAAGCTCGCGTGGTTGAAGTTCTGATTCACAACCACGGAACGATCAATGTAGGTGTTGTGGACATAGGTTGTGTTCACATTCACCACCGCCGTGTTGTAACGGAACACTCCGCCCTGCCACATGCCGCCCACAAAGCCGTGACCGAAATAGCCGAAGCCGTAGTTAACTCCGCCGTAGAATCCTATGTGAGCGCCCCAATACCCGGCGTGCCAGGCATATACGCCGCCAGCAAAGCCCCAGTATCCCGGCGTCCACAACAGTCCAGGATGGGGAGGAGCCACCCACACGCCCTGCACCCAGTAGTATCCTGCCGGCCCCCACGCCCAATAACCAGGCGTCCACAGGTACCCGGGTGTGGGACAAGGTGGCTGCACGTACACCGGCAATGGCGGAGGCACCACGCGCACCGGCACGCCTACACTGACCCCAACACTCACCTGCGCCAAAGACGGAACGGGCACGGCGCACAGGAACAAGGCCAGAAACGGACCGCACATTACGCTTATCTTTTTCATAGAGGCTCGCTCACTATTTGATGTGTTGTTTGACGTTCTTCAGGCTCTCCGCTCGGGAAGGCTATCCAACCGGAGGGCCGCCCATCTGCTGCTGCTGTTGCCGCTGCTGTTGCCGCTGCTGCTGCATCTCGCGTTGGTGGGCAAGCCGCTCCTGCAGGATCTGGTGGTATTCCTCTATCTGCGGGCCACTCAGGATGGTCTCGATCTCGCCGTTGCTATCCTTATTAATCTTCGCGATCCGAGTCCTCTTTTGCCAGGGAACAAGAGTGGGATCGTGGCGGATACTCGCAATCAGGCGTATCCGGTTGGCCAGAATGGGTTCAATCTCTGAGCGCTGCGCGGGCGTAAGGCCCAGCCTTCTGGTGAGCATCCAGACCTGGCGTTGCGCCGCGCGCTGTGGATCAGGAGCCATCCTCGGCGCCGGAACGTTCGCCTCCGGCGCGGGAGGCGAGGCGGGCGGTTGCGTGGAGCCTGCGGCGGGCGGTTGTGTGGAGCCTGCGGCGGGCGCCTGATAGGCAGCGCCCGGTGGGGGCGAGCCCGCCGCGGGTTGTTCTTGTGCTCGGAGCGTGTTGGCGAAGAGGGCGCAGATACAAAGTGCGCCAAGAGCCATCGAGAGGGAAGAAAACCGCATGAGAATACTCCTGAGAGGCGATTCAAAGCCTTATCCTGGCTTCAGAGGTAAGGACACCGAAACCAGCATGAAGTTTCGGTGTGAACTTGTCTATCTCAAGATAACCGGGGGATCTTTCTTCGCGGCCGTCGACCGCCGTACAAACCATGGGGAACCCGTAGATACTCTGGATCTGCACTGTTCGGGGGTTCGCTTGCCCTGCTGGGAGGTGCCGCTTTCTGTAAGCAGAGTTGGCCAAAGGTGTGTGGGCGCGCCTCTGCAACTCACAAGGATTGCACTTCCCTGCGCCGTGGAGAATGAAAGCAACCATCCGCAACCGGCTGCTTTGTCGGCAGCCGTCCGTGCCGGACCGGTGTCGGCAGTTATCATGGTGTATACGATCCACGCAGCCTTGGCGGTGAAGAACATCCTGCCCCGGCCATCCCGTGGTCCTTACACTGCGACTGGCTTATCCATGACGAACGAAGAGTTTCTATTTATCACCGGCGCCACCGGCTTCCTTGGCACCCAACTGGTGCATGAGATTCTGCGGCAGCGGCCGCAGGCCCGGCTGGCGTTGCTGATCCGCGACCAGCCAGGGCTATCCGGACAGCAGCGCGCGGAAGCGATCATCCCTGCCAACCAGAGCGGGCGCGTGGAGGTACATCGTGGCGATGTGAGCCTGCCCAACTGTGGAATCGACGCTGCTGCGTGGGACCGCCTCTCCAGCGAAGCCACGCATGTGATTCACTGCGCGGCCACGGTGCGCTTTGATCACTCGCTTGAGGAGGCGCGGCGCATCAACGTAGAAGGCACGCGCCGCATCCTGGACTTCGCATCGTCAGCGCGGCAGTTGCGCAGCCTGGCATACGTAGGAACTGCATACGTTGCGGGCGAGCGCTCTGGCTTGGTGCGTGAGAACGAGTTGGTGGTCGGCCAAACCTATCGCAACACCTACGAACAGACCAAAGCCGAGGCCGAAGCCGTGGTTCAGTCGCGCCTGGGGTCTCTTCCCGGCGTGATTCTGCGTCCCAGCATCATCGTCGGCGACTCTCGCACCGGTGTCACTTCCAGCTTCAAGATGATGTACTGGCCGCTGAAGATCTATGCGCGTCGCCTGTGGCGTACAGTGCCTGGATACCCTGATGCCGTGCTGGATATTGTGCCTGTCGATTTTGTGGCCAGCGCGGTGGCGCGGCTTGCGTTTGATCAGACGGCTCACGGCAGCACGGTTCACCTCTGCGCCGGCCCTCGCGGCAGCGCAACCATCGCGCAGGTGGCGCAGCGAGCTTCTGAATACTTCCATGTTCCTCAGCCGCGCTACGTGGATCCAAAGTTTTTCTTCGCGGCCTTGCGGCCACTCCTGTTCGCTGCATTGTGGGGGAGCAAGCGCCGCGTGCTGCGCGACGGCCGCGCCTATCGCGACTACTTCACCATGCGCATGCAGTTCGACACCACCGAAGCTGAACGTCTGCTTGGACCATCCGGGCTCTGTCCTCCGCCAGTGCTTGACTATCTCGATCGCCTGTTCCACTACTGTGTCGCCAGCGAGTGGGGCCGGAAGCCGATCACAACCCCATGAACATCTTGCACAGAATTCAACTCGCGCGTGATCCTGGCATCACGGTAGCCAATCTTCTCGACGAACTGCTGCGGCGAAGAGGAGACGGCGATGTCGCGGTGACGGAGACCGGCCCTTATCGCCTGGCCGAGTTACAGGCTGAGGTCTGCGGCATGGACGCCTTTCTGCGCCGCGTTGGGCTCTCTGCCGGGCAACTGGTGGGTGTCTATCGCACGAATGACCGCCGCTGCTTCCACTGGTTTCTTGCCATCATCCGTGCCGGGGGTATCGCCGTTCCGCTGAACCCGCAACTCTCGCTCGCTGAGGTGCGGCGCATCCTAGCCGACAGCGGTACGGAGATGCTGGTCACCGACAAAGCCGTCTTTGAGCGCAGTATCTGCGATCGCAGCGCTCTGCCGGTGAGCATCTGGATCCAGGACGACGACGAGCCCGACACCATGGACGGATTTCTCCGCGCGCAGGTCGCCGAGCCCGGCCTACCGCCGGTGGCGCTTGATCCGGCCGCAACCGTAGCCATCTTTCACACCTCAGGGACGAGCGGCTTTCCCAAGGGAGCGGTGCTCTCCAGCAACGCCCTTCTGGGCGCCCGGTCCTCCACGGTGCTTACCGGACTCCTGCTCGGTCCTGGCGATCTTGCGCTGATCGCTCTGCCATGGTCGCACATCATGGCCGTCAGCATCGCGCTCTACGGCCTGATGGCGGGCATTCGCGGCTGCTTTCTGGACCGCTTCGATGTGGACGCCGCTCTGGATCTTGCCCAGCGCTTCCGCATCACCGCCTTTGTTGGTGTTCCCACCATGTTCGTCCGCCTGGTGGAGAGCCATCCAGACCCGGCGCGTCTTGCCAGCGTGCGCGTGTGGCTCTCAGCCAGTGATCATCTACCCCTGGAGGTCCGTCAGCGTCTGCGCCAGTATGGCGCGCTGTTTCGCCTGCCCGCCGGCAGGCGCATTCCTCCCGTACTGCTCAACGGCTACGGCATGGTGGAACTCGGCGGACTGGCCATGATGGGCGTAGAGTTCTCGCTGTTGCCCGGTAGCGGCGACCTCTGCTTTCCGATGCCGCCCTTCCGCATCCGCGTGGTCGATGAGCAAGGAAGGCCGGTGCGCCAAGGCGCGACCGGCGAGTGCCAGATCCGCCGTCGCGGGCTGGCCCCGCACTACTGGAAGGATAAAGAAGACGAAGCCGATACCAATGGCCTGCTCACCCGCGACGGTTGGCTGCGCACCGGAGATCTGGCGACACGCAACCGTCTGGGCCTGATTCGCCTGGTTGGGCGCATTAAGGATGTCATCAAGTCCGGCGGCTATTCGGTTTACGTGCGGGAGTTGGAAGAGGTTCTTCTCACCCATCCAGCCGTGGCCCGCGCTGTCGCCTTCGGGCTGCCTCACAAGGAGATGCATGAGATTCCTGTGGCGGCCGTGGAACTACGCGACGGAGCCGCGGCGACTGAACAGGCCCTGGTGGAGTTTTGCCGTCGGCATCTGGCAGCCTACAAATCGCCGCGCAGCATCTGGATCTTCGCTCCTGGGACGCTTCCACAGAATCACAACGGCAAGCTGCTCCGTCGCGTGTTGCGGGAGCAGTTCTGCGAGGAGACGGAGTCACCCGCCAAGCAGAATTTCGTGTTGTAGCCACGACAGATGGAGGCTGTTGCTTAACTTGTGGCAGCCCACGCCTCTGGAGCGTGCGCCATGGCCGCCACGGCTGGAACCAGCGTCTGGGGCGCAGAGGCCACTGCCGCCGGAGCAGCGGCTGTGACCATCTCCAGGATGGAGTCGATCACCAGATCGGGTTCATCCAGATGAATCCAATGCTCACTCTCCTGCGCGATCACCTGCTGCACGTTGTCACCAATCTGCCGCAGACAATCCTTGGAGAGGGGTTGAGACTTTCCGGGCGTCAACAGCAGCACGGGGATGGCACGGATCGCCCCTGAGTCCAGCATCTCCTGCACGGTCTGCGGCACGGCCTCCACATGGTCGTGCATTCCGGCATAGTAGCCGGGACGCGACCAGTGGGCGGCCACGGCGGGCCAAACCTCCTGCGGCATCTTGTTGACCTCGCCCTTCACTCGGCCCAGCACGTGCTTGCCTCCATTGCCGGCGGCGCCGGCCAGGCGCTCCGCCAGGTTTCCAGAGCGGCACAGCAGCGAGGTGACCGCAAGCCGCGCCAGTCCCAGCCGGGCAATCGGAATCGCATAGTTGGTCAGCTTCAAGCCGCGGTTCAGCAGAGCCTGTTTGGAGGGATCCAGAGGCGGCCACTCCTCACAGCGCATGGGATCGACGAGCACAACGCTGCTTACCTCGTCCGGATACAGCAAGGCAAACTTCCGCATCACGAGGCCGCCGAAGGAGTGTCCCACAAGAACATAGGGTGGCTTGATCCCGGCACTCTCCAGCATGTCATGCAGTTCCCGCGCGATGTTGCCCGGGGTCCGCGCGGTCCGTGCCGGGCTGCTCCAGCCCAGGCCACTGCGATCATAGGACACCGTGAACGCAAACCTGGACACCCGTTCCTGCACGTGGAACCAATTGAGGTTGGTGGCGGCTATACCCGACTCAAAGATGACCGGGACGCCACCTGAGCCCTGCTCACGCACGTAGAGCTTGCGCCCATCTCCAATGTCGATCCGTCGGCCCTCGCTGGCATAGCGCCACCGGTCATAGTGCGCGCCCAGCCATTGATAGAGAAAACCCGTTGCGACCACAGTCGCCGCCAAACCAATCATCCAAAGAAGGTAATGCATGCCTTATCCTAAAACCTCGTGAGTTGTTCGGAACTGAAATCCTTGCTTGCAAGGTGTGCTCGGGGCGTACCGTGCTCGATCAATAGCAGAGTGGAGCCGCTTTGGCCTTGCAGCGTCACCTCTACCTGGCTGGCGGACCAAACGCCCTCAGTTCTCCGCAGCCCATACGACGTAAACTGTTTCACCTGACGCCGACCCTTCAGCGTCTTTTCCACGTACACCGGGAAGCTGCTGGTTGCATCCAGCCAACTTTTCACCTCCGCGTAATGGGTTCTGTCCTGTGCCCCAGGAGTGCTTTGCAGCAGTTGGCACATTCGCGTCCCGAACCTCCCTGCTCCCAAGTCCTTCTGTCCCGGCCAAAAGTAATAGGATTCCACGAAATCCTCGTAGCTGAATCCTTGCCCCAGAGGTCCGGTACTCCACTGATCAAAGGGCAGTTCGTGAGGTGTTTTGTCGCCGGGACGGGCAATCCGTATCGTCGTGGCTCCTCCCTGACGCATCTCGATCAGGGCATGAATCCGTGCCTGCCTGGGTGAGCTCACCTTCAGCAGCATCCGCAGCTCGCCCGGAAACCAGTGCGCCTTGATGCTGATGTCCTCACTGGTGCGATCTCCGTTGGCGTCAACGCGCACCAGCCGCCCGCTCAGCCGGTAGTCTGCGGAGGTGACCTGCGCTCGCGCCGCGGACAAGGCCGGGGGAAGCTCCGCACACCGGGCCGCACAGGGGAGGAACATCGTTGCCGCCAGCGCCACGGCTGCCAATCTCATGCCTCGACCTTTCCATCCCGCATGCGAATCAGCCGAGGTGCGGAACGTGCAATCTCCTGCTCATGCGTCACCACGACCAAGGTCATTCCGCGCCGTCGCTGCAGCTCGATGAGTATCTCCATGATATGTGCGGAGTTCACGCTGTCCAGATTCCCTGTAGGCTCATCGGCCAGCAGAACCTCCGGATCATTGGCCAGCGCGCGGGCTACCGCAACCCGCTGGCGTTCGCCGGCAGAAAGCTGGTTAGGATACTGATCCGCCCGATGACCCATATCCATCTCCTCAAGCAACGCCGCTGCTCGCGCCACGCGATCCGCTCGCGGGTGGTTCAGTGCTAGCATCGGCACCTGTACGTTCTCGATCGCTCGCAGTGTCGGCAACAGATGAAATGCCTGGAAGACGAAACCAACGCTCTGTGCCCGGTAAGAGTCCAGATCGGTGGCAACGCAAAGTCTGGAGCCTCTGAAGCGAATCTCACCACTAGTTGGACGGTCCAGTCCGCCCAAAAGGTGCAACAGGGTTGATTTACCGCTGCCACTCGGCCCGGTAATCACCAGGTACTCTCCCGCAGCGATAGTCAGGTCCACGCCGCGCAGCGCCTCAATGCGGCCTTCTGCGTAGCTCTTGTGGAGCTCGCTGACTTCGAGGGTTGCATCAACCATGATGCGAAGTCCCCTCCGGAGACGGGGTTACGCCGTGCCACTCAGACAGTGCCTTCAGCTTCGCCTCCGCTGCATTTGATACTCCCTGTCTACTTTAGCAACCTATCTCAGATCACCGCAACGCCCACTCTATTTCTCCAACAAAAAATGAACATGAACACTCGTTCACGATGGGAACTCGAAAACACAGAAAGTTGAGCCTTGAGATGGCCGGTCGACTGCTGTGGGCCAGTCTGAAGTTCGGGTTGAGGGCAATGACTGCCAAGCGTATCGTTCGGTAGCGTTGGGATAGAGGCGGCACCGGCGAGGCAGCGGTACGCCCAGGCGCATGAGGCGGAGCGAGAACCGGGAAGCCGCACCGTGGAGAAGGTGACTTCGCTGAGCCGGACCCTGACCACCCGGCCAGCCGGGTGGTAGAGCAGGACAAGGCGGGGACGGCCTTCGCGCTGGGACCGACCGCAGTCTGGAGGCAGCGATAGCCAAGACCCGGGTGCGCTCCTGGCCACGGTTTACCGGGCGCATCACATCCGCAGCGAGAACAATCGTCAATTTAGCCTCCACAAGATGAATCTAGGGCTGACGGTGCAAGACGCGCACAGAGAAGTCAGGCCAGAATTCACGAAAGACGTTCATACCAGCGTCGCGCAGCACCGCATAGCCATACTTCGAGGCGACGACGCTGAAGGTAGCGTACTGGCTGGGATAGTAGGTGACGGAAACGGCCTCCGCCACGCCACGACCAAGCAGCTCGGCACCATTAATCGTGTTGTGGCCGTTGTAGTCCGGCGTAATGATCACCTGCGAGGCGGCATAGATAGCGCGTTTGAGGAGTGTACCGCGGCCCTTGGCGTAGTAGCGTTCATCCTCATGAAACGCTGTGGGCAGGATGAAGTCCACCCAGTAGTCGCCGTCGGATTTATCCAGGAAACCGCGCCAGTAGTACGACCAGTACCCCCGGACGCCTTTACCAAAGACAGGATGCGCATTGTCCCCCTCAGCTATCAAGGAGGTAAGGCCGACAAAGACAAAGTCGGAGTAGTCGAAGGCGTTATCGGTTGCGTCCATGAAGGCTTCTTTTGCCGTAGGCGGAGGGGGCACCACTCCGGCGCTGACGGCTCGGTAATTGGGAACCATCCCAAGAATGCGCTTGGGTTGAGGCGGCGGAAGAGGCTGCGTGGAGTTTGGAGGAGTAGACTGGCTGGCGGCCTGGGCAGAACTGGAAGAAATGCCGGTGGGTGAAGCCGACGCAGCGTGCTGCAATGCAACATCGGGGTCGTCAGGCAGATTTGCATCCGCGGGCGTGGCGACAGGCATCGGCTGAGCGAGGAACGCAGGCGCAACATCCGGCGCAAGACTCAGATGGAAGGAGGCCGGGATCACAACTGGCTGGGAGACCTGTGCGGGCTGCAACGGTTGTAACGCGGTAGCGTGCTGCGCCGACGCCCATTGCCCGCCCAAAAGCGGCGTGACAAGAAAGAGGCACGACAAAGATAAAACCAGACGATAGGGCAAAAATACACTCCAGATTGCAGGTGCGTAGAAGCGTTAGGTGGCTATGGCGAGCCACTGACCGATGAGAAGGTTTGTCATTTCCATTCTGTCATCCGCGCAGAATGCAGGAACACACCCCCAGATTCTGCGTATTTTATGCCCTCGATGCACGCTAGCCGACTCGCAAGGCGTCCCATTGTTCCGAGCCGAGGCGCTTGAAGATCTCTTTGGCGGGAGCAATGTGGGGCAGGCTGGGCACAAAGGCAGATTGGCGGGCATCATTCACCTTCCGCAATGCGTTGTCATAGGCAGCGAAGGCGGAGCCCAGAAGTATGTCCGACAGAAACGCCAGCCGGTATCCCGCCTGCGCAATGACATTAAAAGGGAGCAGCGGGCTTTTGCCCCCAAAGAGGATGTTGAGCACACACGGGCCATGCACCCGCTGCGGCACTTGCAGAAGCTGATCGACGGTCTCCGGCGCTTCGACAAGCGCCATATCGGCACCGACGTCAAGGGCGGCATTGGCGCGATCAATGGCTTCCTGATAGCCCAGAACACTGGCGGCGTCTGTACGCGCAATCAGAAGAAAATCAGGGTTTTCGCGGGCCGCAACGGCGGCGGCGATCTTGCTGATAAATTCACCGCGCGGAATCACCTGTTTGCGGTCCAAGTGGCCGCACTTCTTGGGAGAGACCTGGTCTTCAATATGAATGCCCGCAACTCCGATGTGCTCGTATTCGATGACGGTGCGGGTCATATTCAGTTCATTGCCGTAGCCGGTGTCCGCATCAGCGATGATGGGGATTCGGACGGCTTTGGTCATGGCCGATGCGTTGGCCACCATCTCCGTCATGGTGGCCAGGCCATAATCCGGCAGGCCAAGGCGGCTGGCGGACGTGCCCATGCCGGTCATATAGATCACGGAGAAGCCGTTCTGCTCAACGGCCGCAGCGGAGATGCAGTCCATGGCGCCCGGAGCAATTACAAATGGCTCCTTCTTGAGCGTCTGGCGAAGGTTTTCGGCAGGATGCATGATGTACCTCGTAACGGAGAGGATGGTCGATCTCTATCTAGGGACGAAGCCGCACCATGCCTAGTGAGCCCCGCTGGGATGAAGTCTTGTTCATCTAAAGGCAGGATTCCATGTTCATCGAAAGAGCGGGATTTCAAGCTTAACGAACGGCGGTCCATGTCGACAGATGACAAAATCTGCATGAAGGACGGTGCGTGGGTGCGCGGCGCCAGCCAGTATCAGCGTTGCGTCACCTTGATTCGGTTCTCTTTCACTACTCCCACACCTTACCAATGCCCGTAGTTCGCAGATCAAGCGGTGAGTTTCGCCGAACCGAGTCCCAGCGCCTGTTCGATCAGATCGGCAGCGCGACCAGGCCCGTCCAACTGCTGAATCGCGCGCTGCAAGAACCGTGCCGCTTCGCGGTATTTCGCCTCTTCCAGCACCAGCCTTACCGCCTTGCGAAGCCGCGCAGCACTTACACTGTGGCGTGAAACCACTACGCAGGCGCCGCGCGCTTTCAGCCTGGCCGCCACGCCGGGCTGATCGTTGGCCAAAGGCACGGCTACCATCGGTACTCCCTCAGAGAGCGCCTCCAGAACCGTGTTCAGGCCAGCGTGGGTGATCACCAGCGTGGCTCGCTGCAGAAGCTCAAGTTGCGGAGCGTAGCTCACCACAATCGGATCGTCGGCCAACGCTCCGAGCATCGCCGGATCCATTCCGCCGCCCAGGGAGAGGACAAGCTGCACGCCGAGTCCGGCGCAGGCATCGGCGATCATTCTGAAGATTGCCTCTGAGCCGTTCTGAAGCGTGCCCAGCGATGCGTAGATGAGTGGGCGTCCGTCAAGGCGGTCCCACGGAAAGCTCACTGCCGGACGTTGCTGAGCATGGACGAACGGTCCGGTGTAGTGCAATCCGGCCGGCTTTTCACCGCGAATCTCAAACTCCAGCGCCTCCGGCAATTGCGTAATCTGCGCCAGCGGCGAAAGCTGATCCTCAGGACGCAGGTGAGGCTTCAATCCCCAGGCGCTGCGCTGCTGTTCCACCACTCTGCCGATGGGGGTCGCAATCCTGAGCAACAAATGGATGGCAACCCGGTTCCGCAAACGGCTGAGCCAATCCTGCCCCGCCGCCCAGCCAAGCCAGAACGGGGGAAAGCGGTCGTCGGCGAGCAAAGGGGGAATCAAGGCAATGGAGATCCAGGGAAGGCCGAGATAGTCTGCAACGTTGCCGGCAAACTCCGCCTCATCCACCAGCAGGGCATCTATCTTGGCCGCACGCACCGCCTCTGGTCCGTCCCGCAGAACCATACGCGCTGAGTTCTTCACCCGCTCCAATGTGAAGCGAAGGGCCGCGACTCCTTTGAGCTGGGCCAATTGCTCGTCCAGCCTCTTCAACGTACCGGGCGGAAAGTCTTCCGCTCCGATGGGTTGAAACGGGATACCTGCTTCACGCACCACGGGCCCGGTGTCCTCGATGCCAAAGATCACCACCTCATGGCCCTTCCGCTGCAAGGAATGCGCCAGCGCCGTCATGGGATGAAGATGACCTCTGCCTGGAAAACAAAATGCCCCGAACTTTGCCATGGTCCTTTTCCGTGCTGTCTTACTCTTGGGTGCTGGGTTTCAGGGCTACGGGGGCGACGGGCACGCTTCCCCACTCCCAAGCGTGAACGGCTGCTGAGCGAGAGCTGCTAATCGTAGCGCAGCGCATCGACCGGCGAGAGCTTGCCTGCCCGCCACGCAGGAAGCGCTCCGGCGATCAACCCGGCCAACACCGCGATGCCCACCGCCTCCGCTACAAGTTGTCCATGGAGTGACCCCGAAACCAGACCCGCGGTTCGCGGTAAGTACGCCAGCACCTGCAGAGCAAACCATCCGAAAGCGATGCCGAACAATCCCCCGCCCAGGCCAAGGATAACCGCTTCCATCTCGATGTGCGCCAGCACCTTCCAGCGGTTCCAACCCAGGGCGCGCATGATGCCGATCTCTCTGGTGCGCTCAAAGACGGACATGGCCATGGTATTGGCGATTCCAAATACGCCGATCAGCAGAGCGAGCGAAGATGTTCCCCAGGCGGAAGCGTGGGCTAGCTGCACAAACTGATTGTCGCTGGCGCGTTCCGCCGCGGGAACAGCCTGCATACCCGGTAGAGCCGCTTGAATCTGAGCCTGCGCCTGCTTGACGTATTCCTGTGGCGTCACTCCATGGGGAACAGGTCGCAGCCGCACATCGATGGTGGAAACCTTGCCCTGCAAGCTGCTCAAAGCCTGCAACTGATCCAGCGGCATCACGACTGCGGCTGCCTCCAGCGTTGAAGCACCATGATAGATGCCACATATCGTGAAGTCCTTGCCCTGAATCTCCAGCGTGTCTCCGGGGGCCTTCTTCAGATCCTGCGCGAGCAAGTCGCCGAGCAGCACTTCCGGTTTGCCGTCCTGGAATCGCCGCCCTTTGACAATCTGCAAGGAACGAAACTGAAAGGCATCCGCCTTCCATCCGTAGACCAGCGCGTTCACTTCGGGGGTTAGATCCATCAGATTGAAGATCGTCGGCGAAGCCTGCGCGACATCGGGCAGATCCTTGATCATTGCCACCGTCGATTCGTCCATCGACGTGTTCAGGAAGGTTCCCCGAATCACAGCAAGGTCTGTGCCGCTGCTGGAGTAGATATTCAACCACTGCTGCTCAAACGCCGTGGAAAAGCCTACCAGACCAACAAACGCGCCCACTGCCGTTCCGATTCCGGCCAACGTGAGCAGGGTCCTCAGCTTGCGGCGCTGCAGGTTCTTCCAAACAAATCCCGTGAATGACAGTGATTTAGCCATGAACTTGAAATGCGTCCTCTTACTTTCGTGTTTTGTTCGTATTCGTACTCAACACTCTGGGAACCCTCCGCCGTCACCCTTGCATCCTGCATGAGGAAAACCGACGCGACAGTGACAGTCTTCCGCAGGATGAAAAGGGCTGGTGGAGGCCGCTGGAACGTCTCAAACTGGGGCACCCGGAGCTGTCCCCTGGATTGATTCTATCCGCTTCCGCGAGGGTGATTTTTCTGCAGGTAGAACCGTGGGCCCCGGCATAGAGGCGCGTCTTCCCGGTCATCCGGGTCACCGACAGGCTTGCGTGCTCAGGTCAATACGCAAACCTGACAGGGATACCCGCTGAGATGCCGGGCAAAGAAAAGGCCGATCTTCGCCCCCCCGGACCTCTGTTTTAGCCAGATTTTGCGGAGTTGCCGACCAATTTTCCGCACCCGACCTGAAGCTTCCATGGGGGGCAAAGCGTGAGATGCGGATGGTGAAGAACGATTCCTTGCAGGCCGCCTGCTACCCGGCGCAGCAGGAGAGTTGGCTCACGTCCTTTGTAAAGGTCTGCGCAGCCAGCTTGATTCCTTCCACCATGGTGAGATACGGGAAGAGCTGCTGGGCAAGATCATGGATGGTCATCTGAGCTCGCATGGCCACCGCTGCCGTCTGAATCAACTCACCCGCCTGTGAGGCCACGGCTTGTACCCCAAGGAGCCTGCCTGTCTCGGCATCTGCCACCAGCTTGATGAACCCGCGCGTATCGAAGTTGGCAAGAGCGCGGGGAACGTTGTCCAGGGAGAGGTTGCGCGAGTCTACGCGAATCCCCTTTTCGCGCGCGGTCGCTTCATCCAAACCCACCGTCGCAATCTGCGGGTCGGTGAAGACCACGCCGGGGACCACGGATAAATCCAGCGGCTCAGCGCCGCCCAGCATATTAGCGGCAGCTCGCGTGCCGGCCGCGGCGGCCACATACACATACTCCGGATTGGTGGTGCAATCGCCCGCCGCGTAAATATCCGGGTTTGACGTGCGCAAAAACTCATCTACGGCAACCGAGCCATGTGCGTTGGTGAGCACACCGGCATGCTTCAGATCAAGGGCAGCGGTATTGGGCCTGCGACCGGTCGCCATCAGCAGATGGTCACCGACGATCCGCTCGTCGCCGACCTCGACAGTGAACTGGCGATCCTGGTATTGAACTTGGGTGATCTCGTTGCCGGTGACAATGCGCATGCCTTCGTCCGTCAGGACCTGGTGGATGGCCTCGCCAATAGCCGGATCGCTGTGCGAAAGAATTCTGGAGCGCACAATCAGCGTCACTCTGCTGCCCAGCCGCAAAAAGGCCTGCGCCAGCTCCAGCGCAACATAGGAGCCGCCATAGACGATCAAATGCTCCGGCAGGCGCTGTGCGGCAAGGGCCTCGGTTGAGGTCCAGAATGGCGTCCCGCTCAGCCCGGCGACGGATGGAATGGCGGGAGACGCCCCGGCGGCAATCAATGCCCGGTCAAACGCAATCGTCTGTTCCCGCCCATCGGATCCATTCACCAGCAGCGTACGACCGTCCTTGAATCGAGCCTCACCGTGAACCAGGCGGATCCGTGCGCTGTTCTCAAGGATCGACTCGTACTTCGCCCTGCGCAGTTCTTCTACGCGCGCCTGCTGCTGGGCCAGCAATACCGCCCTGTTGACGCTGGGCCGCAGGGCAGAAATGCCGACATCAAATGGACTGGTGGTTCGCACATGCGCCACATGAGCAGCGCTGATAAGGATCTTCGAGGGTACGCATCCAACATTGACGCAGGTGCCGCCGGTGGTGCCCCGCTCGATGATGGTCACCTCCGCTCCACCTTCCTGCAGGCGAATGGCCGCGGCAAAGGCCGCTCCGCCGCTGCCGATGATGGCAACGCGCAAACCTTGTCCGTCGCGCATGGGCACCGGTGTGTCCCGGTCCAGCGGCCATGCGCCATAGCCGCGCCTGGCCACTGCCTCGGTCAGGCTTTGCAAGGGAACCTCTGATTCCAGAACAACCTGCGCCATCGCATTCGGGTAAGAAACCTGAGCCTTGTTCACGCCAGCCACGGCCTCAAGCGCCTGCTGCACATGCGCAGCGCAGTTGTTGCACGTCATGCCGGTAATCTTCAGTTCGACGGTTCTATTCTCGGTCATTCTGTTCTTCCTGATACGGGGATGCGTTACGGTTGGCGCAATCTGTCGAGCGTGGTTGATATTGCGTAGCTAACGGAGGTGGAATCGCGACTCGCGGAATGGGTCAAGGCCCGGATCAAGGCGAAGACCATGACCGCCCTGCGTAGAGATGTCCTGGCGGAAAGCCTACGAACAGAGCGCCGTCAGAGAGAGGAGATTCGTTGGGACAAAGCTCCTCTGCCCGTCATTCCGGCTTCGACGGGTAGCCCGCATTTGCAGTCGCTTTCGTCAAAGCACCCACGTTGGTCCTAGCGTCGTCATAGGTGACCACCGCGTCCTTCTTGGCAAAGCTAACATTCACCTTCAAAACGCCAGGAACAGCCTTTAGCGCCTTCTTTACCGTGATGGGGCAGATTGCGCAGTCCATGGAAGGCACTGCCAGAGTGACGGTCTTCGCTGCGGCCAGAGCGGGGAGAGATGCGGCCAGCAGCACAGAAACAAGTGTCAATTTGATGGTTTTCATAACAGAATCTCCTCTTTGGTTAGTAGAAAAACGGCGCAAAGTAAGGGAAGGAGAGGGCAATCAACACCAATCCAGCGACCACCCAGAACAGGATCTTATACAGTCGTTTCGCCTGCGGCAACGCGCAGACTTCGCCCGGCAGACATCTTTCCGCTGGGCGATAGATGCGTCGCCAGGCAAAGAACAAGGCGACCAGCGCCAAGGTGATGAACAGCGGACGATAGGGCTCCAGCCTGCTCAGGTTCCCGATCCACGCTCCGCTGAAGCCCAGAGTGATCAGCAGCAGCGGCCCCAGGCAACAGGTGGAGGCGAGAATTGCCGCCAGACCTCCCAGCGCCAAGACTCCGGATTCCGATCTCTTTGATGCATGATGTTCCGATGCCATGCGTCTCCATTGCCTTTCTACCAACTTCAGAGTACTCTCCGTACATAGGTACGGAGTCAAGCATGAAAGCGCGCATGACGATAGGCAGGCTGGCGGAAGCGGCGGGCGTGGGCGTAGAGACCATCCGCTTTTATCAGCGTGCGGGTCTGCTGCAAGAGCCGAAACGGCCTTTAGAGGGATATCGGGAATACTCCCCGGAGGACGTCCGTCGCGTACGCTTTATCAAGCGCTCGCAGGCTCTCGGCTTCAGTCTGCATGAGATTGCCGACCTACTGAATCTCGATGGCCCGCAGATTTGCAGCAGAACGCACGAGTTGGCGCTCAACAAGCTGCATCTGGTGGAAGAAAAGATTGTAGCTCTCACATCCATCCGCGACGCCTTGCGGCAGATGGTTCGCCAGTGCGAACTTAAACGCAAGCGCGGAACCTGCCCCATCATTCAGTCGCTCATCGATTAGCCAGGCGCAATGCTGTCCAGATTGGCGCGGCAAGATTGGCCAGTCTCCAACCAAAGCGGCAGCGCCAATGCATCTCCTTGAGCAGGAGCAGGATGCCGCTGGCAACCGGTTCTGGCCCACTTCAGCCGTTCGCTTTCGCCCACCCCTTCCAAGGTTGAGTTTTAGAGGGCAGGCTTCGGCTCTCCTGGAGCGTAGCCCACCGCGCGAAGCGGAGCCAGAACCAAACGGCGGAGCCTCTGGAGGCTACCCATATCGCTTCTCTCCCCGGGCTCGATCGCAACTCCATACGCAACTTGCATCAGTTCCCTTCTCGTTCCCACTCCCATCCGGCGCATCCGGCCATGGCCTGGCATCTCGCGGCAAGCAGCTCTAGCAAGATCTTCGGCCGTCGATATCGGCAAAGTCCACCACGTAGCCGGAGCCGTCCCTCAGCGTGAGTTCTGCGCCGACTACAGATCCCGACGGCATGACGTCCTTCAACTCCACGCTCCGCAACGGACTCAAATCTTCCGGCGTCCACGGCGAGTCATCTGTCTTATGCAGCATCACACAGATCATCAGCTCCATCGCGGGGTTCTTCGCCAGCCGCTTGCGGTGAGCAAAAAGAACCGTGCTTTCGCCGGACTCCGCATTGAATCCGGTGTGCCGACGCACCTCCAGCCCATCCCAGCCGCGGTAGGTCGCCATCGCTACTTGCCTGCCCGGAACCGCAGCCGTCAGCACCTCCCGCCCGCCGTCCGTAAACCGTTGGATCTCCGCTCTTCCGCCGGCCAGATGCGGTAACCCAAAATGCCCTAGAGTCAGTTCATGTTCAAAGGCCAGCCGGCAGCGATCCACGCGAACTACACCACCCGGTATCGTGATCTCCGCAAGATCAAGAATGTACCCTACCCCGTTGTTCGGCGGTTTGCGCATCAGCAACTGTCGATACAGCACACCGTCTCGTACTCCATTGAATAAAATGCTCTGCGAGGTAGAGAATCCGGCCCTCTGTGCCGCTGAGTTTTCTATCGCGCGTCCTGTCAGATAGAAGTTGATATCCGCACCACGCAAATCGCGCGGGTCGAGGCTGCGGAAACTATACTCCTGCGACGTCCCGCCCTCGGGATCGTGATCCTCCCACGGAAAGTGGGTATTGAAAACCAGCTTGGAATAATTATGATCGTCGTCGTAAACCTTTCCGGAGAGGATCTCAGAGGTCCCCGTCGATCCGTGATTCACCAGAACCAAACCCGGATTTTCCAGTACCGTGCGCTTTGACTCGCCCGCCAGCCCTGTCCACAGGCCATCATTCTCTGTAGCCGTCCAGAACGGGGAATCTTCCGGCAGCGTCAGTGCGATGAAGGGAAGAAACATGATAAACGGGCTGGCTGGGCAGCTATAGCTCTGAATCGCAAACTCACGATGGCCATAAAACCCCAGACTCGGAATATCGTTCTCGTAGAACTCACTCCGGGTGACAAACTGCAGCAAAGAGCCGGAGCATAGGCGCCGCGCCCAGCCAGGGTCGATCGGAGGCGGAGATTTCAGTAGAAACGAAGCCGGAAAACCACCTGAGATCCACAGCCGATAGCAAATGCTTCTTGCCCACATGTTGATATAGCCGTCACGGCCAAAGAACAGCGGGTACGTCTTGAATAACTCGTTGAAACTCCTCTCCAGTACAGCCGCAATCTCCGGATAGTGGTCGTCGCCAAAGGCTCGATTCCAGATGGTGCCGTACACCACAAAGAGGCTGATGGTGTAGTAGTTATAGCTCTGTTCCAGATACCATCCATCTCCCGCGTGGTAAGACGCAATCCAAAGAAGGTGGCTCTTCAACAGTTCGTCATCAATGGAATATCCATTCTTCTTCAGAAAGGAGAGCGCGCAGATGTTGAACAGCCGCCAGTTGTTCTGCGTAGTGCGGTGATGCGCCCACTTGGAAATCGTAGCCGCCATCTCGTCACGTTGCTCTGCGCTGTAATAGGGCCACAGCACCGTAGGCATCAGCAGCAGCGTCCTCGTCAATCCACCAATCTCACAGGTAAACTGATACGTCGCATCAGGCAGCTCTTCCGGGTCAGGCAAGCTATTGGCGTGTCCGCGTGTCAAGGCGTTGTAGAAGTGGTGGCAGTAGTAGTCGCGTAGCTTGAAACCATGGATCATCGTCTCCGGATCAAGCAGCACCAGAGGAGCAGCGAGGTTAAACGTACGTTCCAGGGCCTCAAACTCATGGGAGCGGGTACGCCACTCCGGATCGCCGGGTCGCGGATAGGATTTACCCGCAACCAAAGGAAAGACAATCGGGGATTCAAACGCTTTGACGTGCTTGAACGCTCGTTCCAGTAGGTATCGCGCGCATTCAATATAATGTTGCCGTACCATCCCCGTTTGCGGACTCATCTCAAAATCGGGGTTCTTCAATTCGAAGATTTCGGACATCGTTTTGCTAGCATTCACCTTTCACTGCTGCCTGCGGATCACGGTTTCTTGTCATAGCGTGGCCTGCGCCATCCATCCAGCGATGCTTCGCAACGCCCCCATGTTGTTCCTGACGCATCGCTTCTGACAGGTCGGCAAGGATTCCCGTAGGAGCAAAGAAAATACCCAACTAGGTGCGCCTCATAGTTCGTGTGTCAAACCAAGTCAATCACTCTTTCCGCCTCTGTCGTCAGCCCATCATATATCCGGCGGCAGAAGCAAGTGAACAGTCCGCATACCGTCCGTTCGGGCAACACGCTCATGCCAATCCTGGAAGCCCGGGCACGCAATCTCGCCACAACCAGAATTTGCATCGCAATCGCTGCTACCAATCAGGTACCATGGGGGTCTCAGGATGATCAATCGTCGAGAATTTGCGCGAGCAACAGGTCTGGCTGCGGTAGGAACATGGCTTCTGCGCCCCCGGCCTGCGCGGGCCGCACAGACAGCGGATCCTGGCCTCTGCCGAGTCATCCATCAATGGCCGGCAAGCACAGGAGATCTTCTCCTATCCTCCCCCAAACAAGCGGCGACGATTCTTCTCGATCAGAGCGACCATTCCGTCGTGCATATTGCGGCGGCCATGCTCGCAGATGACCTGGAACGAGTCACGGGCCACAAACCCAAAGTAGCCACCACAGTGGAAGCCTATGGCGTCGCCGTCGTGATCGGCGCCCTTGGTCGAAGCCGCTGGGTAGATGATCTGGTTGCCAAAGGCAAGCTGGACGTCTCCGCCATTCGAGGCCAATGGGAAGCATCCCTTTGGCAAACCGTAACCAATCCCTTTCCAGGAATCGAGCGGGCATTGGTCATTGTCGGCAGCGACCGCCGCGGAACAGCCTACGGTGTCATGGATCTCTGTGAGGCCGCCGGCGTTTCACCGTGGTTCTGGTGGGCCGATGTGCCAGTGCATCCAGCCCCGGCAGTGGCCGTCACTCCGGGCAGACGCCTGGGCGGCGAACCCGGCGTAAAATACCGCGGGATCTTTATCAATGATGAAGACTGGGGGATCAAACCCTGGGCCATTAAAACCTTTGACCCCTCCCTGGGCAACTTCGGGCCGAAAACCTATCAAAAGGTATTTGACCTTATGCTTCGGCTTAAGCTCAACTTCCTCTGGCCTGCCATGCATGCAAGCTCCACGCCTTTCGGAGCCATCCCGGAAAACTCCGTCTTGGCAAATAGCTATGCCATCGTGATGGGCTCCTCCCACGTTGAGCCGATGCTCGGGAATCCTTCCACGTTCTTCGCCAACAAGGCCAATGGTCCGTGGAACTTCGTCACCAACAGCAGAAACATCATCAGGTTCTGGCTTCAGTCGGTAAAAAGCCGGAATAAATATGAGGCAATATGGACACTGGGAATGCGTGGCCCCGTCGACGGTCCCCTGCTCGGCGTGCAAACAATTCCTCAGGAGCGGTCGCTGGTGCAGAAGATCTTTGCCATCCAGCGTGCCATGCTGCATCGCTACGTTACCCGCCGATGGGGCCCGGTCGCAGAGTGTTACGTGCCCTACAAGGAAGCCCTGCTTGTCTATAACTCCGGCCTCGAAGTGCCTCCGGATGTCACCATCATCTGGCCGGAAAATAACTTTGGCTATGTTCGCCAACTCAGTACGCCCCAACAGCGCAATCATCCCGGCGGAGCCGGCGTCTATTACCACATCGAATATCTCGGTTCGCCCCATTCCTATTGCTGGCTCAATACCACTCCGCCTGCGCTCATGTGGGAGGAACTGAAAAAGGCATGGGACAATGACACCCGCAGCATCTGGGTCATCAACGTGGGAGGAATCAAGCCCCGCGAAATAGGCGTGGATTTTGCCGCGCGTATGGCATGGAATCCGGAAGCATTTGGTCCTGATGCGCAGCCCCAATTTCTGCGCAGCTTTGCCGCCAACGTCTGCGGACCCGAACTCTCGGACGGCGTCGCCCGTTGGACGACCGAGTACTTCCGCTTGGGCCAGATACGCAAGCCTGAATGCATGGACCGGCAATGGGCCGCGTCTCTGCCGGACGCGGAGGCCAAAGCCCTGCTTGCCGACTACCATCGCCTGTTGATAGATCAGGACGAGTTTTCGGCAAAAGTTCCGCAGGGCAGCCAGGCCGCATTCTTTGAACTGTTTGGCTATCCCGCGCAGATGCTGGCGGCCACGGGCTTGGTATTCCTCTACGATCGCTTCGCTCACCTCAACAATGCCGCTGCATCCCAAAATGAGCAGCAGGTCGCGCATTGGCGGACCTTTATCGAGCAACAGGTGTCCTGGTATAACAACCAGCTCGCCGATGGGAAATGGCGCTACTTTGCCACCATGGGCGGAACCACGCTGGATCGGACCTGGGCGGCCGTGCAATGGCCGTGGTTGCAACCAGTCACGGAACAGCCGATTCCGCAGCCGCGATCTGCGCCCTTGCTCCTGTGCGATGCAAAGAGTTGTGCGGTCAACCGCGGCGTCGGTCGTGCTGGATGGCTTCAGGTGCAGGGGCTGGGCTGGTCGAGCGGCGCAATGGCCCTGTGGCCTGCTATCCCCGCCAATCAGTGGAACCCGGCAACCCAACTCACCTCCGCTCCCAGAATGGAGTACTCGCTAGACGTGCCTGAAACATGCCTCGACGGAGAACTGACCCTCCACGTTCTTCCCACCTACGAGTTGTATCCCGGGTTGCAACTGCGCGTCGCAATGCGTTGGGACGATCTTCCACCCCAGGTCCTTCAGGTCCCATTCGCGTCCAGCGAAACCCGGGTCGCTAGCAATCCGATTCGCAGTCTGGGCGTGCTGGATAACCAGATTCCGCTTCGCGCATCGGTTGGCCGGATCTCCGTCGGCAAGCATCGCCTTACCGTCTTTGCCGTGGATCCCGGCCTGGTGCTCGATCAAGTCTCACTTCGCGATAGAACGGCTAGCCCAATCACAAAAACTCTCGTCTCCGGGTGAAGGCAGCATCGATGCGCTTAGCTCTCCGGCCTCGCACCCTCGTTGTGCGCCGGCAGCTACTGCGCCACGATCGGAAAGCGATAAACATTCACGCTGATGGGAGCCACCGATATATTCTGCGGAGCATGATCCATGGGGATCTCCCGGATCCTCGCTTGCAGCAGCGCCCCCACAGGATTAACGGCGTCCAGACTTTTTCCGCTCAGCATCCATAGCGTAGAAGCTCCGGAAACCCGCGCGCCCGTCACACTCAGATCCACCTTCTGTTCCTTCTCCGTCGCATTCACAACCGCAACTTCCAGGAACTTGTGATCCGGAGTAATTGCCGCGAACAAGTCCAGCGGATAGGTCGGACTTCCGGAACTGACCTTTGGCTCCTCCGCAAATTCCTTGCTGTCGGTCGGAGGTTGCGGCGAGTTGCCGTTCACCGCCACCGGAATCGTGCCCGGGAAATGGTCGCCGTACAACTCATACACCAGCCCCACAGGATTGAGCACCGAACCGGTGGGCGTGATATTCAGCACAGAAGTGCCCATCGTATGCGCCGCCATGGTGATGAAGCTGCTGTGCCTCATCATCTCGTCCAGTAACATCCCATAAGCAAGCGCCGACTGTAGGTTCGGACCACCCTTCATCCTTCTTCCGCCGGGCCCTCCGTAGGCGTACTCATCAATGGATAGAAAGATCTTGTGGGGAATCATCTCCGGGAAGCGTCGCTGGTAGCCCTCCCACTCTTCGGCGTGGCGCAGAATCACATCGCCGGCATGGCGCGCATACTCCAGCGTCGTCGGATCGTACTTCACTTCGGCGGCGCTTGTGGGTGCGTCGAGCGGCAGACTCTTTGCCTTCTGCACGTCGAAATGCGTACCTGCTCCTTCATACCAATGCTGCGCGATGCCGGAAAATGTTCCCCAGCAATCCTTGAGAATGCCGCCGGTCCAGTCCACATCCGATCCGAACAGAGGAGCGATGTTGTCCGCGTACTTCGCCCGGTCCTCACCCGTCAAAAACATCGGTTCCAGCATCTTTGCGGAAGCGATCAGTGTGATCGACGGGTCGGCTTCGCGCATGGCCTTTGCAAACTCATTGTTCTTCAGCACGTAATACTTCAAAGGCGTGTATCCCAGTTGAAACGTGCCCCACGGTTCGTTGCCAATGTTCCAGAACTTGACGTGGTAGGGTGCGGGATGGCCGTTTCGGGCGCGTTCCGCGCCCAGTCGCGTGCTTGTAGCCCCGTTCATATATTCCACCTCTTCCATCGCCGAGTGCGCATCGCCGAAGCCGGCGTTCACCGTGAGATACGGATCCACACCGATCAGCTTGCACAATGTCATGAACTCATCCAGGCCAACATCATTGGGCTGCATGGCGTTCCACGCATAATCGAACGTCGGCGGCCGCCTATCAATATCGCCGACGCCGTTGTACCAGCTCCAGTCAGAAAGAAAATTGCCGCCCGGCAGACGCCACATGCCGGAATGAAGCTTCTTCAGCAGCGCGATGGTGTCCGGTCGAAATCCGTCGATGGCGTCGGCCGGCATCAAGGAGACAGTGCCGATATGAAAATCCCCACTGCCTGTTCCCACAACCTCAAACGTGCCCGCACTGGTGTCAGCGCCGGTCGTGAAGCTCAGCGGGAATCTTTTGTACTCGCCGGTGATCGCGCTGATCGAAACAGTTTGTCTGTCGTTTGCGCCTTCGCCCCATATCAGCGAAACTTTCACCCTGGCGCCCGGCGTCCCGCGAAGATAGATCCGCCCCGTATACTTCTCGCCCTTCACCAGCGCAATGCCGGTTTGGCTGATGCCGTGCACCAGCGAGGGGTCGAGTTCGATCCGAGGGCTGTGGTCGCCAACAAACGGATGCTCCTCATCCATCACAACATCCTGGTCGGGACCTACAGGACGCCACGTGCGAAGCTGCATTCCCGGAAACCCGCCGCCACGCCGGGCCGGAGCTTCGCTCTGCTGAGAGGTAATGGGAAAGTAGAATTTTCGGTCGTCGAGCATCTCCGCCCATAGGCTGCGATAGATCAGCGGCCCAAGATGCTCAATGAAGCTGCCGAAGATGTATTTCGACACAGGCTCTGCGGTCTGTTCCGTATCAATGCTTGCTGTCAGGTGTTCCGGCACGTTTGGCGCCTCCTGTTGAGCCGCGGCCGTTGACAGATACGGCACAGCCAACATTGCCATCGCAAACAATACAAATCGTCCTTTCATCGAAACCCTCCCATGGTCGCGCTTTTATTCCTCGCCAACTGCGCGGCGTCCTGCGAAGGCAGCTCATAAGCCGATCCAAAGCTGCATCCTCCGCCGTGCAGATAAACCATCACCGGACGGCTTCCCGTAAGGGACGCGGTCCAGACGTTCAGCTTGAGCATGTCCTCGCTCTGCCAACCGTCGTCCCAATCCTGCAGGAACGTCTGCTCAATGGCCGTCCAGTCATGCAGAATCTGCGGGCAGTTTGCACCGTAGATAAGGGCCGGATATTCGTCCTCCCATGGCACAGGGGGCTTCGCGGGCAGCCGGCGATTCTCTCCTGCTGTACTTTGGCCGTAGGGAATGCCTTTGAAGGTGAAAAGCCCCCATCCAAAAAGCCCCGCACCCTGCCATACTGGGTCTTTGCAACGGCCGAGCGAGGCGTAGAGCAGCTCCCGGGTCGCAGCCCTGCTCCCGTTCCCGCACTCCCAAGCGCGCTGCTCGGCTGGCTCACTGCGGCTCCGGCGGCTGCCGCGGCGGAGGCGCGAAGTAGATCGCGGCGGTTGAGCAAAGAACCTCCTGGAACAGCAGATTTCGGCATCGTATCTCCCTTGTTTGCTTCTTCGACCAGCCTCTCGTTCACCTGCGGGAAGAGGGCGCCGCGACGCCTTCTCCAGCGCTCGGCGCGGCGCCTACGGAAAACGGTTTCCGATGCAGAACCCTAAATGGTAGCATTGGCGCCTGTCAAGGCGAAATTCCGTTCGCCCCACGGCGATCTTGCCTCAGCCAGTACTATCTCTCGCGGCATCGTCGGCCGAGCAGGACGAACCAACAGCGCGAACGGGCCGTCCGCCTGCTAAGCCTCAAGAGTTTGATCCTTGTTCGACGCATCTTCCGATCGCTCACGTCCGTGGCTCCCCGGCAAGGATGCTTTGCAGCGCCGCAACGTGGTCCCGGAAGGCTTTCCGGCCGGCGCGTGTCGCGCAAGCCCAGGTTCGCTGCCGCCCGTCCGCCGCCGCCTTCCTCAGCTTGATAAAGCCGGCATCGGCCAGCGCAGCCAGATGCTTGGACATCACAGAGTCGCTGCTGCCTGTTAGCTCCTTGAGCCGCGCGAATTCAACCTGCTGCGCCTGCACCAGAACCGCCATCGTCTGCAAACGCGCCGCGGCTTGTAGCAGCGGCTCAAACCCCTTTACGACGCTGGCTGCTTCAGACACCGAGTTCCCTCACAAACACCCGCTGCCAAATCATGCTGCCCACGTAGGCCATCCCAAAGGCTACGGCCGCCAGGGCGAAGGCAAGGCGAGGCCTTTCGGGAAACTTGGCGAAGAAAAGACTCGCAGAATACAGCCCCAATTCGATCACCAGTAGCGGCAGAGTGACCAGGCGGGTCTTGCCCCGACGGTATCCGTTGATGAACACCCCCAGCCTCCTCTTGTCCCACTGCACAATCAACGCAACAGCAGCCAACACCACCGCGAGCGCGGCGAAGCGCCAAGGCACGGCGATTGCGGGGCTGGCCACAAAGATCGCCATAACTGCGGCGAACGCGGCGTGCCGAGATCGCGGGCAGGGTGACAGTTGCGCCAAACGTCGTTCCGCCTGACTCTTGGCCTCCAGCGCGGCCAAAGCTTCTTCTCTCATCATGCTCATCCTGCATCCCTCACTTTCCATTGTGGAAAGTCTAGCATAACCTTTCATAATGGAAAGTAGAGCGGTGATTTTTTGCAGCAATCGCCTGGGTGCTGCCCACGCCCGAGCCGATGGTTGCATCGGTGATGTGCAGGCCGGAATCAACCTTCTCCTACGCAGCCACCCATCTTTGGAAGAGGGGATAGATGAGCGTGGACCCAGTCTCGGAGATGTTAAGTAGCGCGGACTTGCCGGCAACGCCGTCGCGGCCGCAAGCACGCGGACAGTCGCTCACGTGAGTCTGAAACCCGTAACTTATAGAAACATTGGGCAGAGCCAGCCGCAGCCGGAGCCAGCACGAAGGAGAATCCTCGTATGCTCTATGCGACGGGCTCAGCCGGGCTCGCGACTTTAGTCAGAGGCAGCTCCCGACGGATCAAGATTATGCGGTTCCGACCCGCGAATATCAGACTGATCAATCGTCGCCCATTCTGCTTCGACTGCTGCTGGGCCCTGTCCTCCGAAAAACAAAAGCAAAAAACAAAAACAACCCCACATCCGTGCAGGCATTGACAGGTCACTCCGTATCAGTGCCTTTCGCGAGGCCCTGAGCATGAGAAGGCGGCGGGACGTGACCAAAGTGGAAGAGCAGACCTGAGCTCAGTTCGATCCCGTTCATATTGGTTCGTCCACCCTGGACGTAGGCCAGCGAGTTCGCAACCCCAAAGTCGATATGGTCGTAGCGGTAGTCGGCCTCCAGCAGACGCCATCCAAGCCGATGGTTGAAGAAGGGCAGTTGAATGTCTACGCCTCCGCCAGGCATCAGGCCAAGGCCCCAGGTGTAAGGGTTGTATCCAACGGCGCCCGGATTGTTGGGGCCAACGCCATCCACAGCGCCCACGAGGCCGTGGACAAAGGGGGTCATGTTGTGGAAGTTCCAGCGGAAGATGGGTCCGGAATAGAAGCCGTAGAAGCCGTCACCTTGACCATTCGGGTTGGCGGTAAGATTCACTTCAACGCCGACCAACTTATTGAAGTAGTAGGCTCCGCTGCCCATGGCTCCAGCAACGACGGAGCCAAAGGTTCCACCGTAATAGCCGAAGTTCTGATTGTCGTTATCTTCAAGTTTGATCCTACTGTTCAACCAGTAGTAGGAGTATCCCGTAAACACCTCTATACGCGAGGAATCAGGGGCGCTTGGCAAAGTGCTTTGCGCGCTGATGCCCATGACTGCGAAGCTGACCACGCATGCGCCCAGAACGAAACGGCCTATCTTATGAAATGGATGAAAAGTCATTTTGCGATCCTCCCGATCAAGCTGCTAAGTTGCATGTTTCCAGAGCGTATTTCGTCATTGGTTTTGGCCTCAAGCTAAGAACCCAGCCCTGAGGGGGTGTTTGGTTGAGCTTCCGTTATGAAGAAGCGGCAGAAGTGGGTGACGGATGAGCCGTTGGAGTTGATGGAGAGGTTGTTTCCCGAGTGATGCGTGAGGGAAGACAACCTTGGACCGCGCCGAGGCGGTCTCCAGTCAGTTGGAGGGCGATGCCCCACCTCCGTTCTGCGTATCGCCTTGGGGGGTCATGGACGGTGGCGCGTCCTGAGGAGCACTTCCCCACTGCTGGTTGGGCGACGGGCCCATGGTCAGGACGAGCGTGGCTCCGTCTGCAATATCCGAGTAGCTGAACCAGGGCTTATTCCACGGCCTTCCGTTCAGCGTTGCCGACTGGATGTACATGTTCTGCGGCGAGTTGTGGTGGGCGAGGATGGTGAAGTCGTGCCCGTTGCCCATGTGGATGGTCGCCTTATCAAAGATCGGGCTGCCCATGATGTAGTCCGGTGAGGATGGATCAACCGGATAGAAGCCGAGGGCGCTCATGACATACCAGGATGACGTGGAGCCCTGGTCATCCATTCCGGGAAATGCGAAGCCGGAATAGTCGCTGCCATACATGAGCGCCAGGATCTGCCGGACGAGTTTCTGCGTCTTCCACGGCTGGCCACCCCAATCATAAAGATAGGCTGCCTGCTGGTCTGGCTGATTTCCCTGCACATACTGCCCAATAACTCCGGTGCAGTCCCGGCAGATGCCCTTGGCCGTGTAGGGGGTGTTGAAGAACTGATCCAGTTTGGCGTCAAACTGGGGGCGACCTCCGAGGAGATTGATGAGGCCCTGAACATCGTGCGGAACAAGCCATAGGGTGGACCACCCGGAGGCTTCTTTCATCATGAAGTTGTAGTACGGTTCGCGAGGATCGAAGGGAGAGATCCATTTGCCGTCGGCAGTCCGGCCGCGCATGAAGCCGGTGCTGGGATCAAAGACGTTCCTGTAGTTGTGGGCGCGCTTGAGAAACATCTGGTAGTCATCTTCGTTACCCAGGCGCTTGGCGTACTGCGCCATGGCATAGTCGTCCCAACTGTATTCGAGGGTGGTTGCGACACCTGCCTTGCCGCCGGCATAAGGCGGGTCAGGATTTCCGGGAGGAATGAAATCGGAGATCCAACCGTTTTGCATGTACTCGGCGAGATAGGAACGGGGTCCGTTCGGATCCATCGCATTTTTGCGCAGATATTGGTAGACGGCGGCGCGATCGAACTTGAGCCCGCGCTCCCAATCCCCGAGGTACATGAAGACGGCGTTGTCGCCGTGGAAGGAGGTCTCCATATAGCCGGTCTCCCGCGCAGCATCCAACTCCGAACGCAGGATATCTTCTTTTACTTTGGGCTCCAGCAGGGTGAGCAGGACGATCTGGTTGCGTCCTGTATCCCACAAGGGCACTGGCCCATAGCGGCTATAGGTTGCCGTCTCGAGGTTTCCGTTCGGATTATAGAACTGTTCACCTTTGTTGGCGAGAAGACGAGGGCTATAGAACGAGTGATAGAGGCAGGAGTACAAGAGCATCCTCTGCTCGCGGGTTCCGCCATTGACCTGGATGAGATTGAGCTTCTGCGCCCACGCATCTTCCGCCTGGTGGCGGATCTTTTCAAAATCCCAACCTGGCTGCTCCGTTTTGAGGCGGTCTTCAGCGATCTGGAAGCTGGGCCCTGAGCCGATCTTCACGAGCACCTGTTCGCCCATGGTGGTGTGGAAGTTGAGGTAGACGCCGGCGAAGTTCCCTGAGATAGTTTGTGCTGCTGGTTCGACCTGATTGCCCCCCAGCAGGGAATATCCGGGCCGCATGGGCGGATTCTGCTTAAAGGTTCCGTAGCTGGTAAATGGCTGCGAGAACTCGGCAACAAAATAGCGATGCCCACCGCGACTGCGTCCGCGCACGGTATGGTCGTCGAGAATCTCGACAGTGCCTCCGCGACGCCCCAGGTCCATCAGGATGTGGGCTTTCTGGGAGTGTGGGAAGGTGAAGCGAAAGAGCCCTGTCCATGTGGTAACGGTCATCTCCGCGAGGGTATGGTAGTCGTTGAGATAGACGCTGTAGTAGCCAGGGGACGACTTCTCGCGGGTTTTGTCATACACCGAGGCGCTGCGCTCCGGCGGCACAGTCCAGTCGCCTACCATGGGCATGACGTTGGGAAGGCCGTGAGATCCTCCGCTGAATCCATAGATCATCCGGTTGGGGTAGAAGTATGGCGCTCGCACGCCTGCCGGATAGCTGAGATCCAGATTCGCGTTGATGGGGCCCAGTTCAGTGGAACTATGAGGCAGAACTGCCGCAGGCGTGGTAAATCCCGAATATAACTGCTCTCCGGGAGGTGGTGCGTTGCCAATTAGAATCTGTCGATCGAGGGGCGCGGTACCAACCAGACCGTTGGTGTCTGCCAGCGGACTGTCCGTACCGCCGCTCACTTGCTGTGCCGGAGTTGCCGGTTGCAGCGCAAGGGCAGCCAGCAGGACGAGAGGAAGACCACCGATGGAGGAGCGGCGCGCTGTAATTCGAGGCCTCCTGACGGTTTGCCGACACGCAACCCGGAGATCGCCAGCTCGACGCATGACGGGTAGACGATCGACCGTGCATGGAAATAATTGACGGATTCGCATCTACTTTTCTCCTGTTTCTGTCGGCACATTTTCTCCTGTTTCTGTCGGCACATTTTCTCCTGCTTCTGTCGGCACAAGCGTAATCGCGAATACGATTACGTTCCGGTTTTGCGGAAGGGTGAGGCTGGTGACCTGCTTGTTTGGGTCGAGCGGAAAGCTATAGGCGTAAAGGTGGAATGGGTTGGGATCGACGGAGCCATCTCCCTGCAGCCGATACGGAACCTGAACCGCATCGGTCTCTCCGCGCAGGCCGCTGGAACCGGCCCAATCGCTGAGGCTTCGCATAAAGGGTCTTGATGTCCCGTCACTGTAATTGATGGTAAAGATCTGACGGCGCTGATCTCCTTCTACGGCGGTACCGAGCAGGCGCAGGCTTGCGAAGCTTCCCTTGGGAAGAGTGACGGTGCGGCTGGTGACGGCATCCGGCACGCCTGCCGGCCCGAGGTTGAAGCGAACCTGATCGCCGACTTGCTGGGTTCCCAGGGTCTCCTCAGCCAAGGAGGAGCCATCGCCGTCCATGCTATCTTCCGAGGAGAATTTGGCGCCTTTCCGCTCGATGGCGCGTACGTTGTACGCCGAGGAGAGGTTTACGGGCACCGTGTTCTTCAACACAGGCGTGACCTTGAGGTTGAAGGTTGCGGTGTGGATCAGGTTGCCCGATGTGGCCGAAACGGTAATGGTGCTGGTGGAAGGCGAAGCGTTAGCGGACGCAACGACGGTGAGGCTGCTGCGCTCGCCCGCCGTGACCGGCTCAAAGGCCAGATGCACGTCCTGGGGAGCTCCCGACGCGCTGAGATGAACCTGCTGATGGAAGCCCCCCATAGGCATGAGAAGAATGTGAGCGGAGTGGCTCATGCCCTGCGAGACGGATAGATCGGCGGGCGCCGAGATGGAAAAGTCCGGCGGCCCGGCATGTGGAGAGGGTAGCACGTCATAGAGCGGCTGCACGGGATGGGTAGCCGGGTTCTCCTGGGCTACGGAGATCGCCAGAATCCGAATGTGAGGATTGTCGGGTAAATCCAGGGTCTTGGCATCCGCAGGAAGATTCATCTGGTAGCCGAAGAGATAGGAGTAACTGTAGGCTACGTTTTTGCCGACTGCGTCGTGATGGTGGGAGCAGTACCACGCCAGCTCCGCGCGTTTTATGAAGCCGGGCTTGAGGCCGATCATCTCGCCGTAGCTGTCGCCGCCGCCTACGGAGCTCCACTGGCGGTCGTCCCACTGGCCGATGAAGCCGCCCCAGTCTTCGATATCGAGTTCTTTTTTGGAGGAGCCGGCTTGAAAGACCGCCTTCTGATCGCCGTCATCAGAGGCCGCCAGGATGTACACGCGATTGAAGCTGCCCTGAGGCAGCGCGATCTTCTGGCCTTTGGTTACGATTGCATTCGGGACGCCCGTCTTGGCCGGCGCCAGCTTGAAGACGACTCCATTGAATCCAAGCTGAGCAGGAAGCATCCCTGCGGGAAGGGCGTCTCCTTTGCCATCGAAGCCAGTCTTGTCGACTGTGCCGACATTGGTGGCCGTGGCAAGGTCATAGTGCAAGGAGACGGGCTGGGAGCGCACCTTTGCGACGCTGGATTGTGGCGGCGTGAGGCGGATGGCAAAGGTGCGAGGTTGATAAGCACCGAAGGAGGCAACCAAAGCACCGTCCTCCAGCTTCGCGGCTCCGAGTGGCTGCTCCTGGCCGTTGACCTCACGCGCGCTGGTGATGGGTGAAGCAAACGAGATGTGAACATCCGGCTGTGGCTTACCATCGAGTTCTACGAGACGCAGGATGTACTCGTCGCTCGCCTCGGCTCTTTTGAGGGCCATGATCCGGATGCGCGGATTGCTCAGCTTGACGAGCGAGAAGGTGCTGCCCAGCTCGCCGTTGTGTTTGGTGGCCTGAAAGGCAAGGAGCGGGTCGTTGAGACGCTCGGCCTGCCAGTCCGTCTGGGCAGAACGCCATCCATCGGCGTGGCCGGAGATGCCGTAGGAGAACTCATGGTGGCCGAGATCCTGTGTTGCCTGGTCCGGATAGCCGCCCCTTGTTCCCGGGGTCCGGATGAGGGTGAGGCGGATGGTGTGGTCGTTGGGCTTATCCGAGCCGTTCTTGCAATCGGTCAGGATGGTGGCTCCAAACTTGCCGCTCATATCGGTGAGATCGATCCACTGGTGAGTGGCGACTTCAAAGGTTTTGGGCTGCGCCGTAGGCCGCTGGATGGTTCCGATGCCCAGATTGTAGGTTGCCATCTGATTGGAGGCTGTCAAGGGAAAGACGGCTTTGAGATTGCGCTCGCGGGAGTTCCAGTCCACGACGTTTGCGAACTCAAGCCGTTTGCCGGCGTCGCCGGCGGAGAGCTTGATGGTTTGAATAAATCGCGAGCCATCCGTGACGCGGATTACCTGGATGGCAACCTGCACGGGACCTGACTCCACTACGCGAATCTGTGCCGGGCCGGAGACATACTCACGGGGAGGGGCCTGCTCCTGATCCCAGTCCATGTTCCATGCGGGCCACTGGGAGGGGTTGTCGTAGGAGAGAGCGAGGCGCGCCGGAGCAGCGAGCAACTCGCGGTTTGTCTGCTTGTCAAAGATGCTCGAGACGTCGCCATCGGCGTTCAAGCGAACGCGATAGTAGGCATTTTCCAGTTGGTCGCCGCTTACATGAAGCGCTGACTCCTGGCTATCGGCGGCGGCTCCCCGCTGGACGTGATAGACCGCGTAGCCCACAGAGGGGACGCGGGCTTCAAAGAGCACTTTGCCGTCAGAGATCTGGGCGGGCTGCACTGTGCCATCCGGCGCGACGACATGGACCTGGGCGGGCAGGCCGCCGGGGAAGTGAAGGGCAGCTTTCACGATGTCATCGCGCTGGATGTTGAGCGGGTTGAAGACGACCACGGGGACGCCCGGGCCGTCAGTGTCCAGAGCTGCTGAGACGCCCTCGACGCCGCTCTTGAGCACATCCGCGAACTGATTGAGCGCAATGACGTCATCATTCCAGGCGAACTCATAGGCTTTGGGGGTCGCCGTACCTGCGGCGAGATCGTGGAAGTGAGCTCCCATGGCGAGCGTCCACGCGCCATTGAGCCGCTCCATGGGATAGGTACGCGCTCCCAGCCACGACGCGGCAACGGAGGATTTTTCTGCCGCGTCCGCCAGCAACTCTTCTTTGCGGATCCAGCGTTTCTGATAGGCCTGGGAGGTGAGCGAGCCGGCAGAGTGATTGGTAAGCTCCAGTTCTCCGGTATACCGAGGGAGTAAGTTTTCCTCGGCAGGAGTGAGGTCGCGGAACATCTGATCCGCGGTGGCGGAGATGACGTGAACCGGACCTTCGCCCACTTGTACCTGAGGCCAGGGAGAGTGATTCTGACCGCGGTAGTACATCCCGTTCTGCGGTGGAAGGCCGACTGTGCCTTTGGTGACGATGGCCTCAAGCCGCTTGACCGAGTCGTCGCTGGGTGCGCCGCCGACGTCCCCAGTGCCGTAGTAGTGGTAGTCCGTGAAGACTCCTGTGACCTTTCCGTTATTCAACACGCGCGCGGCCCAGTCGCCCTGAAAGCGCCGATCCTCATTCTGCTGCTCAGCCAGCTCGATTCCTTCCTGCTCGGTGCGGAGAGTGAGAAACTGCTGCAGGTCGCCTGGGCTGATCTTGCTTCCCGGGGTTCTGGCCTGAAGCTTTTCCTGCAAGGCAGCCATCTTCTTTTGAACATCGCTCATGGCTGGATTGGGCGGCAGGGGCGGTAGGGGCGTACTGAGATCGGTGCTGATGCCTCCGCTATAGGCTCCGGGATTCAGCGCGGCGGCCACGCTCTCTCCATCCGGCCCCACCCAGATGCCGACGTTGAATGGCGTGCCCACCGGCGTTCTCTCCAATGAATCTGGTCCGCCGACGTTGGCCGAGGAGCCCCAGGTGAGCTTCTGCGTGGAGAAGCCCTTGACCCCGGCGTGGGCGAGAATGGTGGGCAGAGAGGCCGGGAAGCCGAAACAGTCGGGCAACATGAACTCTTCGCTGCTCTTGCCAAACTCGCGTTGAAACCACTCATTGCCGTAGAGAACCTGGCGGAGGATTGCCTCTGCGCTGGGCGCATTGACGTCGCCCTCTTCCATGGAGGATCCGGCTGGGAACCAGCGACCTGCCGCGACATCCTGTTTTACTTCGGCAAATTCGTGTGGGTAGTACTCCTTCATCAGGCGGTAGCGGTTGGCTCCGCTGAAGTTGAAGATGTAGTGCGGATACTTGGCAAAGAGTTTGAAGTTGTACTCCATGGTGTTCCGCAGATACTGATTGATGACCTGCGGATACTCCCAGCGCCACTCGGTGTCCAGATGTGCGTATCCCACAACATAGAGCGTGGGATCCTTTTCGAGGTTGGGCTTTTGGGCCGTTTGGGCGTTGCCGGCGCCAGCCAGGAGCAGACCGATCAACGGCCCGAAAAGGAAATGGCTACGAAAGGAATGCATTGGATCTCCACATCTTTGGAAACGGTTCAAGAGCACACTAGAGAGTTTTGATTTCTCAATCGACCCCTCCGGAAGCCGGAGGCGATGGTGCGACAGGGTTTGTGGGCTGAGCTTGCTGCACGATTAAAAACGAGTTTGATTTGTTGAGAGACAGACTGCAGGGGCTGCTCGCAGGACCATTGGTTTCGTGAGACCGGAGCAAGGAATCGGGTGGACGAGCGCGAGCGCCGGGCCGCGCCTGTTACAAAGAAAGACTCTAGCTGCCGCACTGCGAGCGGTGTTCGATGGCAAGAGGCTCCTGCGCCCGACACAGACCGCTCCGCTAACTCCTCCTCCGCCACAACCACCTCCTTTGCAGGTATTGGGCCTTTCTGTCGCCTGCCTGGGGTTTGCCGCTCCCGGATCGAGATAGGTATGGAAATGGCTCGAACAGGCCACGCGTTTTCAAGCGAGGCGTGGCCTGTTCGCTCCCAGGGATCAAAATTGGAACTTACCTTGGATTTGCACCACCCTTGGCACGTTTTGTTGGTCCGGACCAATGGTTCCGAAGCCGCTCCAACCAGAGCCCGGAGTATAGGTGGCGGGTCCGGCTCCAGGGTTGGTGTTGGGGCCGCCGAACAGAACCGAGTTGGTTGCATTGAAGGCATCCATGCGCAGTTGGAAGGTCGCCTTCTTCCATACCGGGAAGGTCTTCATGAGGGAGAGATCCAGATCCGGGATGGTAGGATTGCGAACTTGCTGCGTGGTGCCAGTGAGGTTCATCAGACCGTAAGGTGGTATGCCTGACCAGCATTGGCTCGGATTGTTGGCCGTGGAGAACCAGTCGCCTAACCGGGTCCCACCCTTGGGGCGGTAGCTATGGGTGCAGGTGTAGTACCAACCTGTATCGACTCCCACAGGTGTTCCACTCTCCGCAGTCAGGACGGCTCCCAGGATCCATCCGCCGATTACGGCATTCACGGGATCGGAGGGATGGCTCCAGAGGAGGCCTCCACGGCCAATGGGCAGGTTGTAGACCGAGGTGAGCACCATCACATGGGTGCGATCATTGTTTCCAATCTGATGAATGCGGTGAAGGTCCTGGTAAGGCCAGCCGTTCTCATAGCCGTCTTCGTTGATGGTTCTGGAGAAGGTATAGGCGAGCTGGAAGCTGAGCCCGTTGCCCCACCCGCTGGTCACGCGCTTGTTCACTTTTACTTCCAGGCCGTTGTAGAAGTTACCACCAATGGGAGCGTTATACTCCCCCACCAGTCCTGTGCCACCGGGGCTGCAGTACTGAGGCAAAATGGTGAGGAGGTCGACTGCGGGAATGGTTGGCGCGGTGCCGCATTCCCCAGGTCCAGAGATGCCAGGAACCTGGTAGTACGGATTCGGGACCTGCCCATTGAAGTAGGCGGGATTGTTGATCGCTTTCTCTTCCTGGGCCAGACTTGCCGTTCCGTTCTTCCAAAGGAACGTACGCAAACGATTGGTGAAGTTTCCAGCATACCTGGCATCGAGTACGATGCCGTGGGTGAGTTCACGCTGGAAGCCCAAGGACATGACCTGCTCGATGGGGATCCTGCGGTTGGGGAAGTCGACCGAGACACCGCCATTGCCGAGGTCAGTGAGCAAGCCGAGGCTATCGCCCGTAGGCGGCACCAATCCGGATGCGAACGGATTGCCGGTCTGGAAGTAATTCGTGGGTATGATGCCGGAGTCGAGCGACGATGTGTAGTTCGTGTATTGAGCCATGCCTACGCTGGAGCCGCCCTCCAGTCCAAAGGAGTACAAGATGCCGTAACCGCCCCGGATGACTGTCTTGGGATTGACGGTAAAGCCGAAGCCGAAGCGTGGACCCACGTCTGTCCAGTCGGTGTTGTAGGCATCCCGCGACTGGCCATCGGTGCCCGCAAACTCAATGCCGCCCAGCACGGTGGACAGGCTGGACACGTTGATGCCGGCCGCATTCCAGGCTGCTACATTGGAGGCATTGGCTACGTTTGCCTGGTAAGACGCTTGCTGACCGATGGGGTTAATACAGGTCATGCAGATGCCGCGATTCAAGAAGTTATGCCGCTCGCGCAAGCCCCTCTGAACGTCATACCGGATTCCCATGTCCAAGGTAAGGCGCTTTGTGATCCGCACGTCGTCCTGGAAGTAGACGGAGAAGACGGGGTATCCCTCCATGAGCGATCCGACCCATAAAATGTTGCCGCCGGACGGGTAGCCAAGGTAGAAGGATGCCAGAGCAGAACCATTCTGGTCATTCTGGAGGGTGTTGCAGCTTGGGTTGGGTAAGCCGGAGGGGCTGTAGCAGTAAGCATTTTCCGGATCGTACTGGGTAAACCCGGAGCCGTAGGAGAAGACGCCGCTGGCATTGCCGCCACCGTAAGGATAGCCTCCGAACTGATCCTCATCGATCTCGCCGCCAAACTCCAGGGTGTGCCTGGAGTGCGTCGCAGTGAAGTCCACATTGAGCGAGTAATCATTGACGACGCTCGCACTGGCAAAGATGTCGTTGCCAAACAAGGTGCCGTCACCACTGCCGTTCAAAAAGCCCGTGCCCCATCCGTCCAGGATGTTGAACTGCGGGAAGTACTGGACCCCGACGGTGGGTGGCAGCGGCATGGTAAGACCGATTGAGGTGGGATCGCTCGGCTTGTTGACGCCATTTGGCGAGTCCGCCCAATACCGACTCCAGGAGACCTTGAAGTCGCCCGTCATGTTCGGCGAAAACACATG
>JBMFGX010000004.1:0-137534 GCA_049977105.1 Acidobacteriaceae bacterium
TCAAAGATCGATGAGACAGTTTCGGTGCTCGACCTGGCCGCCGGATCGGGAGTCTGGGGAATCGCGCTGGCGCAGGCATCGCCGAAGGTCCGGGTCCGGGCCGTGGATTGGCAGGGCGTTCTGCCCGTTACACGCCGGGTGAAGGAGAGATTCGGCTTGATGGAGAGCTTCACGTTCGTGCCAGGAGATTTGCTGGAAGCCGAGTTCGGGACAGGCCATCAAGTGGCAGTTTTGGGCCACATCCTTCACTCGGAAGGGGAAGAACGCGGCCGGTTGCTGCTGAAAAGAACGTTTGAGGCGCTGGCTCCCGGCGGCACGATCGCGATAGCTGAATTTCTGGTCAACGAAGAACGCAGTGGTCCTTTGAACGGCCTGATCTTTGCGGTGAACATGCTCGTGAATACCACAGCGGGCAATACATACTCCTTTGCCGAGATTCGGACATGCTTACAAGAAGCAGGCTTTGTGAATGTGCGGCAACTGGATGCTCCTGGCCCGTTTCCGCTGATTCTGGCAGATTGTCGGCGAGCATGACATGGTTACCCGGATTTAGCGACAGCGGTGGGCCCTGGTGATTGTGGTGGAAGAATGCAAGACGACCGATCCACCACCAGAGACGCAGATATAGAGATAGGGCGACCTGCGCAATTTTTCCTGCCAATCTAACCGGCTGGTTGGTTGCCTCCGCTCTGTAGCTGTGCAATCTTCGTCTTGAGTTGCTGAATATCCTGCACCTGGAGATCCGGCCGCACGCTCTGGCGAAGCTGCAGCGCCTTTTGATACTGCGCCAATGCAGCCGCTTTCTGTCCATCGGCGGCCAGCACGTCGCCCAGCGTGTCTTGCACCTGGCCTGAGTCCGGAGCCAGGCGCGCGGCGTCTTTCGCTTTTGCCAAGGCCGCGGCCGATTGGCCGGCGTCGCTTAGATCCTCAGCCTCCTGCGCCTCTGCCAGTGCTGCGGCCAGTGGGATCTCAAACGTGCCCTGAAAGACGTAGACTCCGTGCTGAATCACAGCCACCGGCTTGATCTTCCAGAACTGCCGATAGGGATTGAGCCTTCCGTCGCCAAACTCGATTCCCTCCAGATCGGAGGCGCTGATCAGCACGGTCCCGCTGATCACCGGAGGCGTTGGCACAGGCACATCGAGCCACCAGAGAAGATTGGCCGTGGGTAAACGGCGGCAGGGAATCGCATAGTCAGACGGGTCAATGGAGCCATCAGGAAAGTACGCGAACCAGCAGTGGGTGATATGCCTTTGGTCCAGATAGGTCTTCACCGCCTTCAACTGCTGGCCCCAATCCGTATTGGCGTCGCCCAGATAGCGGTCTACCTTGGCCGGGCCGCCCCAGGCCCGATTGCCATAAGCCATATACGCAGGCGATACCTGCACCGAGGTGACTACCTGCCAGGCCAGCAGCGCAGAGAGCAGCCAGGCCCAGCGCAGATCCCATTGGAGCAGCAGCATGGCCGTGCCGCCTAAGAGCACATAGAGAAACGCATATACGGGCAGCATGTGGCGTATGCCGATATCCATATTCGCGCTCATGGAGATGGCCATGTAGACGGTTATGGGTGCGAGCAGAAAGATCAGATCCCTGGCCGCGGAGTGGGTGCCCGCCTGCGCTGCGGGCGTTCGCTGGTAACCCCACCACGCCAGTGGCGTAAGGACCAGCAGAAGCAGGAAGGGCAGCGTAGACTTGATCAGCAGAGCTACGGGAAAATACTCCCAGTTGCCATGCGGGTACACCCTTCCCCAGAAGTAGCTGGTGTCGTCATCGGCGACCTGTGTCGTGTTCTCCAGCCCCCAAAGATATCCCTCCGGCAGCAGCTTGTAGTGGGCCATCAGCCCCAGGATGCGGGCATCGCGCTGGTCATCCATCTGGGTGAGATACTCGGCGAGGGGAGGATTCAGATCCTTGCCGACAGGGGCGGCGCGGTAGCGGAAGCCGTAGAAGCTCCAGACGACGACCCAGGCGATTAACCCCACCGCGAGCAGGCCCTCCGCTCTGCGCCACAACACGCTCCAGGTCTGCGCCAGGCCGCCGTGGTTTGCGGCTTCCGCTTGCGGGTGACTGTCGGCAGACGGCTGGCGGACCGTGCTGGATGCCGAGTTAAAAGCTGCCTCCAGCAGCACGATCAGGGCGAGAATCGGCAGAAGGAAGATGCCGGTGTATTTGGCGGAGAGAGCCAGCCCCAGCGCCACGCCAGCCACAGCCAGCCGCACCCATCTGGGACGCCGGTAGTAACGGTAAAAGCTATACACCGAGGCAAGGAAGCAGCAAGCCGCTCCCACATCGGTGGTAACCATGGCTCCGTGGGCCAAAAAATTCGGATCGAAGACAAACATCGCCAGAGCAAAGATCCCGGCGAAAAAGCCAAAGATCTCCTGCGCGAAGAGATAGATCAGCAGGCCGAGCGCCAGGGCGTAGCTCATGGCGGCCATCCGCGCGGGAAAGAGCACACGGTCGCCTCCGTTGCCGAAGACAAAGGCCTTGCCGTCCAGAAAGGCCTCGGTAGGATCCTCTCGCCCCTGATTTGGCGGCACGGTGAGATGCATCCCCAGCAGAGGTAGAGCGGCGGTGAGCTTGATCAAGGGAGGGACTTCAGGGTTCAGGCGATAGTCGTGGAGCTTCCAGATGGTGTAACCGTCCAGGAGATGATGCGGCTCATCCCAGCTCGATGAGGTTGCCCGGGCTACATGCACCAGTTGCAGCGCTTGCAGGAGCAAGAGCGAAAGGACGCAGAGCACCCGCACCCAGCGCGGAACCGGGCTTCGGAAAGCACCCTGCAACTCGAAAGCCTTCATGCTGCTCCTCCCAGTCAGTATGCACCCCGCGCGCTACCGGTCTTGTGCCTACCGGACTCTGGCGACGATCTACGCCGGCGTGCGGAGACCCTCGGCGGCCAAACTGGAGCGCACCCGCTGCATGGTCTCCATGTAAAACGCCAGGTTATGGATTGAGTTCAGGATAGCGCCCAGAGCTTCACCACTGGAGATCAGGTGGCGGAGGTAGGCGCGGGTGTATCTGCGGCAGACCATGCATCCGCAGCCCTCATCCAGCGGCCGCTGATCCTCGGCGTTCTCCAGCTTCTTCACATTCAGCCGCTGCACCGCGCTGGTGCGATCCGCGGGATCCTGCCGCACGAAGACCAGACCATGGCGGCCTGCGCGGGTAGGAAGGACGCAATCCATCATATCCACGCCCATGCGTGCGTACTCCTCAATCTCGTCGGGATAGCCCACGCCCATCACGTAGCGCGGCTTATTGGCGGGCAGATGCTCGAGGACGCGGGCGATCATCTCTCGCGTCACCTCGCGGGGCTCTCCCACGGCCAGCCCGCCGATGGCGTACCCGGGTAGATCCATCTCCACCAGGCGCAGAGTGCTCTCCCGGCGCAGATCGGCGTACATTCCGCCCTGCACGATGCCAAACAGGGCCTGGTGTTGACCCTCGCCGGGAAGGCCGGGCTGCGCCCACGGCGTCTCCTGACGGTGTTGGAGCCAATACTGCCGAGAGCGCTCGGCCCAGGCATGGGTGAGCGCCATCGAAACCCGGGTGCGTTCCCAGCTTGCGGGAGTCTCCACGCACTCATCGAAGACCATCATCACGTCTGCGCCGAGGGCGATTTGAACCGCCATGGAGTGCTCGGGGGAGAAGAAGTGGCGGCTGCCGTCCAGGTGGGAGCGAAACTCCACACCCTCCGGCGAGATCTTGCGCAACTGGGCCAGGGAGAAGACCTGGAATCCGCCGGAGTCTGTGAGCATGGGACGCGGCCAGCTCATAAATCGGTGAACCCCTCCCAGGCGCCGAATCAGTTCATGGCCCGGCCGCAGATAAAGGTGGTAGGTATTGGCTAGGATGAGTTCAGCGTTGAGGCTTTCGAGCACTCCTTGTTCCACGGCCTTTACCGTAGCCGCGGTGCCCACCGGCATGAATACCGGAGTTTGGACTATGCCATGAGGTAGCGCAAGTTGCGCACGCCGACCGCCGGCCGCGCTGGTGGCGGCGATGTTAAAAAAGAGAGACATCGCCCCCCATTGTAGAGGCAGGGTGTCTGGCTTTTTATCCCTGCGGCCAAATGCAATCCGACGGTCCTTCCCCCACCGTGCATCCGGCCCCGGATGCACGGTGACCCGGCGCAGCCAGAAGCGCACGTGTTCTTCTCCGTCCGCCTGGGTACGGTCCGCGCCCAGCCAGCGATACAACTCCAGGAACGCATCCTGCGCTACCTCTTCGGCGGCGCCATACTCGCCCGTGACGCGCAGCGCCAGGGAGAACACCATGCGTTGGTGAGTCTCTACCAGTCTGCGAAACTCGCGGGCTTCGATTGCCATCTGCGCGCTCACTTCTCTAAACGCAAACGCTGGAACGTTGGTATGCAAAATCTTTACCCGCATAGAAAGAGACGGCCTGTTTGCCCGGCCGCAAGACGGTGAGGCGCAAAACGTCTATGCTACATCTGAAGTGATTCTTTCTGTTCCTAGTCAGTCTTCCTGGGTGGCGGAGTCCGGGAGTGAAGCCCCTGACGCTAAGCGGCAGCAGGACAGCGTAAATTGCTATTCGATGAGGCCCTTCCCTGTTCTATGACCCTTCGCGAAGCCCTGGCCGAAGCCTCCATCTCCATCCCTCGCCGTGAGGCCGACACCCTGCTGGCGCATCTTCTGTTCCGCGACCGCGCGTGGTTGATCGCGCATGCGGGAAGCGAGATTTCTTCCACGCTGTTGCACTCTTACCGCTCCCTGGTGACGCGCCGCGCCGCTGGCGAACCTATTCAGTATCTGACCGGGGTGCAGGAGTTTTACGGGTTCAATCTGCGCGTGACGCGCGACACGCTGATTCCCCGCCCTGAGACGGAGCTGCTGGTGGAGGCGGTGCTGAAGTGGATTGCATCCCAGCCGGAGCTGCGCTCGGCGGGGCAACCGCTGCGCATCCTGGATGTCGGCACCGGAACGGGCGCGATCGCGATCGCGCTGGCCGCGCATCTGCCTGGGGCAAATGTCACCGCGACCGACCTCTATCCCAATCCGCTCTCCATCGCCGAACACAACGCCGGGCGGCTCGGACTGGCGGATAGGATCTTGTTTTTGCAGTCCGATCTACTCGGCGCTGCGCACTTCGCCTCAGCGCCTCCCTTTGACGTGATCGTCTCCAATCCGCCGTACGTTTCACTCTATGAAGCAGCGACGATGCCCGACGAGGTGCTGAAGCATGAGCCGCACACCGCTCTGTTCGGCGGACCCTCGGGTCTGGAGATCTATCGCCGTCTGATTCCGGCAGCGCACAAGGCGCTGAGATCTGGTGGGCTGTTAGCGCTGGAGATCGGTTATGGACAGCGTGATTCGATCCGCAGACTGTTGGAGAAACCCGCGAACGGAATCTGGACTGATTACCGATTCGAGAACGACTACGCACAGATTCCCCGCATGGCTCTGGCTACGCGAGCCTGAGCACAGGATGTTTTGCACTCACAGGCACTGAGGCTCCGCTCACAACGAATATGCTCTACTGACCACCCGAGGGCAGTCCCTGCTGGATGATCAGCAGAAACTGGTGCAACTGCCAGCAGGCGAGCACGGCTAGCCCCAGAGCGATGGCAGACTCCAGCAGCGCAACGGGCAAGTCCCTGCCCAGCGCTTTGGACCAGAAGATCCGCAGGCGAAAGCCACCGAAGGCTCCGATTGCCGCTCCGATGGATGCAAAGATGACGCCTCCAGCCACCGGCTCAAAGAGCGACTGCGCGGCCAGTGCGCCCGAGAGCGCTCCCAGGACGAAGCGCGCTGTGAGCCCCAGCGGGGCGATTCGATTGGGCGCCTGTGGCAAAGTGTCTCCCACATACTCGCCTGCTGCGGCCAGCGTGAGGAGGACGACCGCAGCCAGACTCCCCGCCCAATGAGCCCACCCAGCCTGCGGCAGCAGGCGCAGCCAGGCGAACCAGCAAAGTACTGCAAGAGCCGTCATCGACCGCAATCCGGTGGTAATACCCAGCAATACAAACCAAAGAATCACCCCAGTTCCCCCTAATCTTTCCGAACCGCAGCCCAACCCTTGTCCGCCAAGGCTTCCAGCCGCAGTTCCGCCAGAGCCTGAGTTTGCAAGAATGCGGCTGCACGCTCCCTCTATCTACGCTCCACCACAAAATCCTCCAGCGAGAAGGATTGCCTTTGCCGAACTGTGCAGATCAGGCGAAATCCTTCTCGCTGGCGGGAGAAGAGGCAACAAGCGGCCATGCGAAGGTCGGGCATTGGTCCACCAAAGCCCTCGCACGATTGGCCGACGCAGTCCTCAATGCTTTTCCACCAGGTCTTCGCCCAGCGAATGCAGTCCAGATCCATTCGACCAGCGCGAATAGAACATATGGCCGCCCGGGAACTCATGCACCGAGAACTGGCTCGCGAGTTTCACAGGTAGCTGATTCTGGGTGAGGAGCGACCCCATGAACGGGCAGGAGAGATCATCCCATCCATGTACCACCAACACGTTGAGTTTCGGGTCGGCGGCCATTGCCTCGCGCAGATCATCCACGGCCCCCTGGCGGAGCGTACGGCCGGAGCGGTCCCACTCCCGATTCACCTTATAGGAGAGCGCATAGTACTGAGCGTCTGTCTTCCATCCGACGGTGTTGGTGATGAAGTTGACCATCGCGGTGGTAGTGGGAGCGATGATGCTCTCCAGGATGGGGTCGTTGGATTGTTGAATGGGCGCGTAGGGGAAGGGATCTGGAAGGGTCACATTCGAGTCATACACACTGCCGATCTCTCCCTGTTCGCGGTGCACTTCGCGGAGATAGGCTTCCGTATTCAATCGTCCTCCCGAGTACCGCACAAACGACGGATCGAGTCCTGTCATCGCCGTGACCTTGGCAATCATCGCGTCCGTAGCGGCCTTGTCCTGCGGTCCCTTGATGAGAGCCTGAGCGTAGTCGCCTTCCGTATAGGAGATGACCGGCTGCATGGCGTCAGCGGTCAGCTTGTGCTGGCGCTCTAGGTACGCTGCCGTAATGGAGGGCAACGTAATCATCCATGGGATGGGCGAGAGGTTTCCATTGCCAAAGGACGGATTGAGATACGGGCTGACCAGGATAAGGCCATTCATGGCGACGCCCAGGGTCGACTGCATGTAATGCGTCATCCGCGGTCCGCGATACCCGCCATAGCTCTCGCCGATTAGATACTTTTTGTCCAACAGGCGGTCATTTTTTACCAGCCACTTGTAGATGACCAGCGACAGGTACTGAATGTCTGGCGTGGGAGAGTAGAACAACTTTTTGGTCTCCGCGTCCGAAACAAGGGACCGGGAGAAGCCAGTTCCAATCGGGTCAATAAAGACCTCGTCGGTGAAGTCCAGCCAGGTGCCGGGATTGTCGGTGAGGGTAGCCGGATCGCTGGCCGAGTCACCCTGGACGGCGAAGCCCAGGTGCTTTGGCCCGATGGCTCCCAGGTTGAGATAGACACTGGAGGCTCCCGGACCTCCGTTGACCGCAAAGAGCACCGGCCGGTCGGGAGCGCCCTTGTCGTGATCCAGAACGTAGGAGGTGTACATCACATCGCCGGTCGGCTTGCCTTTGTCGTCGGTGAGGCGGATCGTTCCGACCGTCGCGGTATAGTGCAGCGTCTTGCCATGCACCGTGATGGTCTGCTCCACAGACTTGTCCGGCGGCAACTCGATGGCCTTCAGTTCTGCCGGAGTCAACTCCGCAGAGGCCTTGGCTGGCGGCGTAGCAGCGGGGGCGGGGTCCGGGTGCTGTGCAGCCAAGGGCCCGGGCAGAGCCGCGAGCAGAAAGACCAGGCTGAAGAGGATTGTTTTCAGAGGAAACGCCTCAAGAGGGCCGCGCTCCGACAGGAAGAGGGGAAGACGTTGCAGGCTCATGTCGACTACTTTACTCTGTCGGCCCATCCTCCGGCCATCGAAGAATCTCGACTACAACGGCGATAAAGAGATTTGTTGCGAGCGTGGTGCAAGGCTCGACAGGGATGGGCGGGTTGCTTTGCGAAAGACGGTGGTGCATGTCCTTCCCCGGGGGCCCAGCAGCTCCAAAATGCTCTACAGCGGCATGCAAGTCCCTTTCCTGCTCCGCGCGGGGAAGGGACTTTTTGTTTGGAGCTGACTGCGGCGCCCGGGCATACGCAGAGCGCTATCCTTGGCTGGGCTCGATCTCAAAGCTTACGCCCTGAGCGAGGGGGAGTCTGGTTCCGTAGTTGATGGTGTTGGTAGCGCGCCGCATATACTGCTTCCAGGCATCGGAGCCGGACTCGCGACCTCCGCCAGTCTCCTTCTCTCCGCCAAAGGCTCCGCCGATCTCCGCTCCGGATGTGCCGATATTCACGTTGGCGATGCCGCAGTCCGATCCGGAGGCGGAGAGGAACTGCTCCGCCTCCCGCATGTTCAAGGTGAAGATGGACGAGGAGAGCCCCTGAGAGACATCGTTGTGCAGGGCAATGGCCTCTTCCAGCTCGCGATACGGGAGAACGTAGAGGATGGGCGCAAAGGTTTCGCGCTTGACCACCGGAATCTGGTCCGCGACCTCCACCAAAGCAGGCCGCACGTAAAAGGCAGCGTCCCCGGCCTCTGCGTCGGCTGTTGCAACCTCAACGCGCTCTCCACCTGTAACCTGGGCTCCGTGGCTACGAGCCTCCTGCAGCGCGGCCTGCATAGCGGTAAAGGAGCGTTGGTCGATCAGGGGGCCGACGAGCGTTCCGGCGGCGCGTGGGTCGCCCACCACCACGGAGCGATACACCTGTTTCAATCTCTGGATCAACTCCGGGTAGATGGACTGATGGACGATGAGGCGGCGCAGCGTGGTGCAGCGCTGGCCCGCGGTTCCCAAGGCGGCAAAGGCGACCGCGCGCAGGGTAAGATCCAGATCTGCACTGGGGCACACGATGGCCGCGTTATTGCCGCCGAGTTCCAGAAGGGCGCGGCCGAAGCGCCGGGCCAGACGCGGACCGACGGCCCGGCCCATCGCCGTGGAGCCGGTGGCCGAGAGCAGCGCGATCCGAGGTGAATCCACCAGCAGCTCTCCCAGACGAGCGCCGCCCAGCAACATAGCGCAGAGGCCGGGCGGAACACCGCCCACTTTGGCTGCGGCGCGCAGAAACAGGGCGTGGGTGGCCAACGCCGACAGGGGTGCCTTCTCGGATGGCTTCCACACCACGGCGTTGCCGCAGACCAGAGCCAGCGCAGCGTTCCACGACCAGACGGCCACCGGGAAGTTGAATGCTGAGATCACGCCCACCACGCCCAGCGGATGCCAGGTCTCCATCATGCGATGGTCGGCGCGCTCTGAGGCGATGGTGCGACCTTCCAACTGCCGCGAAAGACCGACGGCGAAGGTGCAGATATCGATCATCTCCTGCACCTCACCCAGGCCCTCGGAGAGGATCTTGCCAGTCTCCAGCGTGACCAGCCGGCCGAGCGCAGTCGCCTCCGCACGCAACTCCTCTCCGAAGACGCGCACCAGTTCTCCGCGCCGCGGAGGCGGAACGCTGCGCCAGACAAGAAAGGCCCGGTGCGCGGCCTCAATGGCATCGCTAGCCTCAGCTTCACTGGTCTCCCGCAGCCGTGCAATCACCTGACCGTTGATCGGTGTGTGAACCGGAAGCTCTGGGGTGGAGGACGGAGCCGCCGACCCGGCTGGCTGGGAGAGGATCTGCGCTACCCCCAGCCGTGTGAGCAAGGGGTGAACCTCGTCCTGGGGTGAAACCTGATCGAGCAGAACCGCAGAGTTTGTCATGGCATTTCTCCTTCCATCTCTTGGGTTGGCGTCTGTTGCGTCGCCATCTCTTGTATTGCCTTCTCAGGCTCTCTCCGGCCTTGGAACGCTACCCGCATGGGAACAGCGTAACTGCCGGAGGAGCCCTCGCCAGCGCCGAATCACTTCCTTGGAAAGACGCGGGCGCTGGCTGAGGCAGGTTTACTGCATTGCCTGAGCTATGCTCTCCTCCAGCAGGTCCAGCGCGACCTCCATCTCCTGCGGGGAGATCACGAGCGGGGGACAGAGGCGAAGGGTGTTGGGTCCGCAACCCAGCAGAAGCAGGCCACGCTCAAAGGCCAGATCGACGATCTTATCCCGCAGTTCGGCGGACGCCGTCCGGGTCTCTTTGTCTGTGACGATCTCAACGCCGATCATCAGGCCGCGGCCGCGCACCTCGCCGACGATGGGATATCGGTTGACCCAGGTTCCGAGGCGCTGCAGAGCTGCGGCTCCGACGGATGCAGCGTTGGCCATGGCCTCGCGCTCGATAATCTCGATGGTAGCCAGGGCTGCGGCCAGGCAGACTGGATTGCCGCCAAAGGTGCTGGCATGGGAGCCCGGCGCCCAGTCCATGACGTCGGCACGGGCCAGGCAGACGCCCAGCGGCATGCCAGAGGCGATGCCCTTCGCCATGCACACGATGTCCGGTTGCACGCCGGAGTGTTCGATGGCCCACCACTTTCCGGTGCGGCCGGCGCCGGACTGGATCTCATCGACAACCATGAGAATTCCATATTTGTCGCAGATTCTGCGAATCTCCTGAAGGAAGATATCCGGGGCCACCACGTAGCCGCCCTCACCCTGGATGGGTTCGACGAAGATGGCAGCGACCTCCTCGGGAGCCAGCAGGGTTTTGAAGAGCTTGTCTTCGATATAGCGCGCACAGCCAAGGGCGAACGCCTGCTCTTCCTGCGGGCCTCCGCTGCATCCGCGGTAGGCGTAGGGGTAGCGCACGTGGGTGACGCCGGGGACAAACGGTGCGAAACGGCGCTTCTGCTGGACCTTGGAGGCGGTGAGCGAGAGAGCGCCCATGGTTCTGCCGTGGAAGCTGCCCACAAAGCTGATGATGTTCTGGCGGCCGGTGTGATAGCGCGCCAACTTGATGGCGCACTCGATGGCCTCCGCACCGGAGTTGCCGTAGTAGATGCGATGCGGCCCGGGCATGGGCGCAATGGCGGAGAGCCGGGCTGCAACCCTGGGCATCAGATCATAGTAAAAATCTGTTCCGGACATGTGCAGCAGCTGTGTGGCCTGCTCTTGCACGGCTTTGACCACCTCCGGATGGCAGTGACCGGTGGAGGTGACGGCGATGCCGGCGGTGAGGTCAAGAAACTCATTGCCGTCGACGTCTTCAATGCGGCACCCGAAGCCGCGCTTGACCACCAGCGGATAGCCACGCGTATAGCTGGGGGAGATGTAGCGTTCGTCTTCAGCAACCACCGCTTTGGCGCGTGGGCCGGGAACCGGCACTACAAATTTCGGGCCAAAGCGTGCGTGCATCTCTGGGCTAGCGACGTGTTGCGTTGCGTCAATCTGTTTGCTCATGGAAGTTCTCGCATTCTGCATGGCGGTTGCCTGCGCCGGTTTGTGGTTCCTGGGACTCCGGACGAGGCCGCATGGCCATGCCGCTGGTGAGGCGTGAAGGCTCAAGCTCGCAGCGATTCTTTATCCGGAAGAAGCGAATAAGAGGCGACGGGCCTGGAGCCATTTTCCTGGCAGTGGAGTGGGATAGCCTCGATGCCGCTGGGCGGCTTCCCAAGGAAGAAGGCCACGACGGTCTCGCCTGGAGAGGCCCAGCCATGTTCTAACGAGGGAAGAGCTGAGGCTCAACTCCATCTTCGCTGGAGCTGGTATGCGCCGGCGCAGAGGTGCGCCAGGATCAATGAGGTGCATCCGTAGAGGGATACACCGGGCGCAGTCGTAATTTAGTCGCCGGAGAAGAGATTGGGGCGCAAGCTGCTCGGCAGGGCGCGCGAGTGCGCATAGAGGCGCACTCGCATCCTGGCTTGCCGTAGCATCTGGCTCAGGGTCGTGCTCGGATTAGAAGGTATCCACATACGCCGCACCTACTCGTGGATGGATTATAACGCGCTTTGCGCGCGGCGGTGATTCAGCAGCGGAGATCCAGGCACCGACGCTGAACGCTGCGGGCGCTGGATTCTGCATCTGGATTCCGGCCCTGAGTTCCGGCCCTGAGTTCAGGGTTCGGAACTTGGGGCTCTGCCGGATTATTTGACGACCTGAACCACCTCACCGTTGGCGAAGCCCACATCCGCGCCGCTATGCGAGAACTTCTGCGTCGCGTCGTTCCATTGCAGATGGCTGATCTGATAGGCTCCCGTTTCATACGCGTAGGTTGTGCCATCGTCGCTGTAGAGGTCGAACGACCCGTTGGTACCCGGGAAGATCAGCACTTTGGCGATCTTCTGCACCTGATTGGTGCTCTCCACGGGGGTTCCGAGGGGCAGGATAGAGCCTGCCCGCACGAAGAGTGGAATCTGATCGATGGGCGCGCTTACCAGCAGCCGCTGACCGCCATGCAGCCTTTGATGGGTCCAGAAGTTGTACCAGTCGGTGCCTGCGGGCAGATAGACCTCACGGCTGGTCATTCCCTGCTCTGTGACCGGAGCCACCAGCAGTGCGGGGCCGAACATGTACTCGTCGCCGAGGTCGGCGACGTTCGGGTCATTACCGAAGTCCATGAAAAGGCCGCGCAGAAAGGGAGCGCCGGTCTGATGCGCGCTCCAGCCCAGCGAGTAGATATACGGCATCAACTGATAGCGCAGGCGCAGGAACCTGGCAAGGATCGGCTCAGCCTGTTTGCCGTAGCTCCAGACCTCATTCTCCGGTCGGGTTCCATGGGTGCGGAAGTTGGGCAGAAAGGCTCCGTACTCAAACCAGCGCACGTAGAGCTCGGGATAGTCGTCGTCGTGCCCGACTACAGCTCGAGCATCGCTGGGATCGATCAGCACTGGCCGCTGCGGGTGGTGATAAGCCGGCAGAGCCTGCCATCCGCCGATGTCCGTACTCCAATAGGGCATTCCAGAGGCCACAAAGTTGATCCCGGTCGGCACCTGTCGGCGCAGGACGCTCCAGGTGGGAGCAACATCGGAGGACCAGAAGACCGTTCCGTTCCGCTGCGCTCCAAGGTACGCTGAGCGGGCAAGGATGAAGGCACGTTGCCGCATATCCCGGCGCATGCCGGCATAGACCGCCGAGGTATGAAACAGAGGGTACACATTGAAGTATTCCGTACCTGGCCCCACATGCAGATAGCTGCCGTTCGGGGGCAGGTCGGGCTCGGTCTCATCCAGCCAGAAGGCATCGAAGCCCCGCTTTACGAAGTTCTGATCGATGACATCCCAGAACCACCGGCCGGCGGCCGGGTCTGTAGTGTCAATGTCGCTGCCCGCGCGGTCGTAGGGTAAGCCGTTGGTGGGTGTTCCATCGGCCAGATGCTCCAGCCAACCGTTCTTCAGGAGCATGCCGTAGTACCGGTCGGAGGGCACAAACCGCGGCCACACGCTGATCATCACGTGGAAGTTCATCGCGTGCAGCTCGTGATTCATCTCCGCTGGATCTGGCCACAGCCTGGGGTCCATATCCATCTGCCCCATCCGGGTGTAGGTGAACCAATCAATCACCAGGTCATCGATGGGCAGATGCCGCTGCCGGTATCCACGAGCCACCGCGAGCAACTCCGCCTGGCTCCGGTATCGTTGCTTGCTTTGGATGAATCCATAGGCTGATTTGGGAAGCATCGGCGTGGAGCCGGTGAGCAGACGGTACCCTGCATAGATCTCGTCGTAGCTTTGGCCCGCGATGACAAAGAAGGAGACCCGCTGGCCCACCTGGGAGATCCACTGCGTCTGGCCATTGATGGCAAAGGCTACCGTGGTTTTGGAAGGGTTATCCCACAGCAGCCCATAGCCCTTGTTGCTGACCACGAAGGGGACGCAGATGGTCTCTCCGCCGGGAGCGTCGTAGTTTTGCTCGCAATCCACTACGTGGCCACGGCGATCGAGAAACCCCAACTGATTTTGACCCAGGCCATAGTCGTGCTCATCGCTGGGTGCGGCAAAGCCGGCGCCTACCTGATAGAACGGATCGTCCCCGGGATGCCGATCATTCAGCACGCCGCGATTGCCATCCTTGTTGTTGGGCACAGACATCTGCCAGTTCTGCATATCCAGCAGCGTCTTGCCATCCGGCGTTGTCACTTTGACGCCAACCCAGGGGTTGGAACCGATGAAGTAGCGAGGAATCTCCGCCGCCTGTCCCGTGACATGGTAGGGCTTGCCCTGCGGAGAGACGGTGACCACCATGCGCGGGGAGCGCAGCACATCTCCGTTGGATCCGCGTTGAACGCTCCATCCCTGGCCCTGCGGCTGGGCGATTATTCCGTAGCCCGGAGGAGCGAGCGCACGGCCTTTGAGCAGACTCAACGTGACCCGCACGACGTTGGGCGCATACGGCTGGACGACAACGGTTGCATCGCCTCGCCGCAGCGTCAACTGCTGAGCGCCGGCACCGGAGAGGTTTATGGCCATTATGACCGCAACCATCACCAGACCCATCTGCGAAAAAAGCTGTTCCCGTCTGAATAATCCCATGCTGACCCTTCCGCAGACCAGATTCGAGCAAACCGCCAAAATTCAATGGAACTGCTGGGGTTGAAAGGAACCATCGGGCTGGAGCCGTTCTCTGGTCGGCTCCAGCGGTGTTGAGTGCGCTCGCGAGAAGCTGGTTCGGCTTACTGGGCCGCGAGCTGCACATCTGTTCGCAAGGGCAGATCGGCCGATGAACCCCCTACCTCGAAGGTGTACGCTCCCGGCAGACGCTCCCAACCGTTCATCTGGGTCGAGAAGATCTTGAGATACAGTGGCCGGATGGGAACCGTCACGGTCTGGCTCTCCCCGGCGTTCAGACTCACCCGGGCAAACCCCACCAGCCTGCGGAACGGTTCACCCGCAGCGGCGGGCAGCGTGGCGTAGACCTCGGCGATCTCATCGCCGGAGCGCGCGCCGGTATTCTTCACCACAAAGCTCACGCTCCGGGCGCCAGGATCTACGTTGAGGCCGGAGTAGGCAAAGTGGGTGTAGCTCAACCCATAGCCGAAGGGAAAGAGCGGGGTCTCATGTTTCACCTGGAACCACTTGTAACCAACCTCCATGCCCTCCACGTTGTAGTCGACGGTGAAGTTCTTAGCCTCTTCACCATGTTTGGAGCCGCCATTCATGCCGTTGTTGCCGGTATTGGACGTCAGTCCGCTTACCTGCGGATGCGGTAGCTGCGACTCGCTGGCGGGGAAGGTTACGGGTAGCTTGCCCCAGGTGTTTACCCGGCCATAGAGAGCATCGGCGATGGCCTGGCCTCCACCGATACCCGGGAACCAAGCTTCCACAATTCCCTTTACCTGGTTGCGCCACGGCATGGAAACGGGACCACCCGTCTCCAGCACCACCACGGTGTTGGGATTGGCCTTGGCCACGGCCTCCACCAGAGCATCCTGATTGTGCGGCAAGCTGAGCGTGGGACGATCCATGCCCTCGCTCATCCACTGGGTGACAAAGACGATGGCCACCTGGGCCTGAGCCGCAGCCTGGGCGGCCTGGGTTAGATCGGTCCCCGCATTGAAGCTGACCTTGACCCGCGGCGTTGCATCTCTGGGAGCCGCGCCGGAGCCGCAGTCTGCTGCAGTCTCTGCCTGCTGGGTAAGATAACGCAGCGGCGAGGAGGGGAAGTAGACGGGAACGCCCCAACGGGAGCCACCGGGCTGGCCGCCGGGCGCGTCAACCTGGGCCGACCCGCCACCGGAGAGAACGCCCACATCCGCACGGCCACCGATCACCACGATCGTCCTGTCCCCGGCGTTCAAAGGCAGAATGTCATCCTGATTCCGCAGGAGAACCAGGCTGCTCTCCTCAATCTTCTTCGCATCGTCGCGGCCTTGAAACGGATTGACGACGCTGCGCACGGGAGGATCATCCACTACGCCGTTGGCGATCATGCTGCGCACGATTCGGTGGACCATGTCATCCAGGCGCGCTCTGGGCACCTTACCATCCAGAATCGCTTGCTTGAGAGGCTCGCCGAAGTAGACATCGCCAGGCTGTTCCATATCCAGCCCGGCTAGCGCGGCCTTCACCGTGCTGTGGGTTGCCTCCCAGTCTGACAGGACAAAGCCTTTGAAACCCCACTGCTGTTTAAGCACCTGGTTGAGGGTGTAGTCATTCTCGCAGGCGTAGTCTCCGTTCACTCGGTTATAGCTGCACATGACGCCGGCAGGGTGGGCCATGCCGATGGCGATCTGGAAGGCCAGCAGATCCGTCTCCTGCATAGCCCGCCGGTTCAGCACTGCATTGTAGGTGTTGCGGCCCGTCTCCTGGTCGTTGAGGACATAGTGCTTGATGTCACCCATGACTTGGGTGGACTGGACCCCCATAGCGAGCTTGCCCACCATGGTTCCGGCCAGCACCGGGTCCTCACTGGCATATTCAAAGTTGCGGCCATTGCGCGGCTCGCGAATCAGGTCCACGCCCCCACCGATGGACATGTTGAACCCCTGGGCACGCAGCTCCCTGCCGATCACGGAGCCATACAGCAGGCCCATGCTGGGATCCCAGCTGGACGCCATTCCAATCACGCTGGGCAGCAGCGTGGCGTAGCGGCTATCCAACGCCGCCATACGCACGCCGACCGCTGAGTCCGCCAGATTGAGGTTCGGCAGGCCAAGGCGAGGAATGCCGGTTACAAATCCTGCGCCGCCGTTATCCTGGGGCGGCACGTAAGCTCCTGGTTCCAGCGGTCCCCAGCCGATACCGTGCACGAGCTGGATCTTCTCATCGAGGGTCATCTGGCGGATCATCAAATCGGCGCGCGTGTCTGGATCCAGTGCGGTGTTCATCCAGGGCATACTGGCTTTGGCTGCGGCCGGCGTACGAACCGGCTTTGATTTTGATTGTCCCGCGGCCATGCCCGCCCAACCCGTAGCGACACATCCGCAGCCTATCGCCAGGCTGATCTTCGCCCAGAACCTCATGCTCATCTATCTGTCCTTCCCTGGCCACGATGCGGCCCTTGATTGCTTTTCTGGAATCGCAACAGTCGCTGCTGTTGGCAATGGTAGTTGTTCTTCGCAATTTTGTTTGCTTCTGTTTGTTCTGCACGGCCCGTGGTTTTTCCAAACAACGACGACTACGCAGCGCAAGCTCAGCTCTTGTAAAGAGTAATTCAAACGATTCAGGAATGATTCGGCCACTGCGGAAGGACGCGGTCCGGAATGCGCCATTGGACATCTCCCCCTGGATGTCGCCCCGAACCACGGAGCTATTGAGTAGGATCACTTTATGAAGATTTTCTGTCTTCCTCTCGCCCTCAGTCTTGCGGCAGCCTTGACCTATCCCGGCGGGGCCCGCTGCGCGCCTGTCGCCCCTGCCTCTGTCGCTCCGCCTTCTGCCGCGGGAGTTCCGCTAGCCGCCGCGCCCTCTTCCCCTCCGGCGCTGTATCTGGGCACGGCCTGGTACCCCGAGCAGTGGCCGGAGTCGCGCTGGAACGCTGACCTGGATCTGATGGAGGCAGCCCACATCCGCTTTGTCCGCATCGGTGAGTTTGCATGGTCCAGACTGGAACCCGCGGAGGGCGAATATCATCTGGGCTGGATGTACCGCGCGATCCGCGCCGCGGAGAGACACCACATCGCGGTGGTGATCGGCACACCGAGCGCCGCTCCGCCGGCATGGCTCACCAGCAAGTACCCTGAGACTCTGCGCGTGAAGAAGGATGGCCGTCTGGATCAGCACGGCAACCGCCAGCAGTTCAATTGGGCCGACCCCCTGTATCGGCGACTGGTGTATGCGATGGACGTGCAGGAGGCCAGACGATTTGGCCATGATCCTGATGTGATCGGATGGCAAATCGACAATGAGTATGCGGCGTTGTCCTACGGCCCCATTGCCAAAGCGCAGTTTGAGAACTGGCTCCATGCTCACTACCAGACGCTGGACAATCTGAACTCCCGCTGGACAACCGCCTACTGGAGCCAAACCTACACGGCCTGGTCGCAGGTTCCGATTGAGACGGAGCATGGAAATCCTGGGCTGCTTTTGAGTTGGAAGCGCTTTGTCTCCGACACCTGGAGCAGCTATCAGGGGGATCAACTCCGCGCTCTGCGGCCCCACATCGACCCGCGTCAATTTATTACCACGAACCTGATGGGTTTCTTCGATGGGTTTGACGCCTACACGGTGACGCGGGATCTGGACATAGCCTCCTGGGATGATTACATCGGCACGGGACAACTGAACCCGGTGGAGAACGGCGCCAAGCACGACCTGACGCGCGGCTTTTTGCGTAAGAACTTCTGGGTGATGGAGACGCAGCCGGGATTCGTGAACTGGTCGCCGGATAACAACTCACTGGATAAGGGCGAGGTCCGCGCGATGGCGTGGCACGACATCGGCCACGGCGCCGACGCGGTCTCCTATTGGCAGTGGCGCTCCGCATTGAATGGACAGGAGGAGTACCACGGCACACTGCTGGGCGCGGACGGAACTCCTGTCCCGCTGTACTCGGAAGTTGCCCAGATCGGCCAGGAGTTTGCCAAGGCCGGTCCCGCGCTTGCAGGCACCACCGTTCACTCTCAAGTGGCGATCCTGCACTCTTATGAAAGCTACTGGGCCATCGATTGGCAGCGCCATAACCAGGCCTTTGATCCGATTGCGACCATGGTGAGCTACTATGGCGCGATACGCGCGCTGGCGCACTCCGTGGACATTGTGAGCCCGGACGTGGATCTCTTCCAGTACAAGCTGGTGATCGCTCCGGCGCTGAACCTGATCACGGACAAAGAGGCAGCGAACCTGATCGGCTACGTTCGCAACGGAGGCCATCTGGTGCTGACCCAGCGCTCTGGGATGAAGAACATCGATAACGGGCTACAGACGGAACGTCAACCGGGTCCGCTGGTTCCTCTGCTGGGTGGAAGGGTAGAGCAGTACTATGCGCTGGACTCCACCGTTCCTGTCTCTGGGGTATGGGGCAGCAGCAACACGCACGTGTGGGCGGAGTTGCTCTCCACCTCGAATCCGGAGACGCATGTTCTGATGCGCTACGGGAATACGCCCCTGGGCTGGCTCAATGGCCAGCCTGCAGCCATCACGCGCAAAGTGGGCCAAGGCAGCATCACCTACATCGGTGCGGAACTGGAAGGGGCAACGCTGGATAACGCAGCGAAGTGGATGATGGCCGAGGCTGGCGTACATCCGGAATTTGGCTCGCTACCCCCTGGAGTGGATCTTTACATTCGCTCTGACGCGCAGCACGAGGTCTGGATTCTGATCAACTTTGGCCGGTCGCCGGAGACCGTCAACCTGCCTTCGGCCTTCCGGAATGTGCTCAGCGGCGGATCGCAACACTCCGTCACGCTGAAGCGGTTTGACGTAGCCGTTCTGCAGCGGGCTGCACCGTAGCAGAGTGACGCACCTTTCCTTGCGGCCCTCTGCAGAGGAATAGAATCAAGCCGGAATGAAAGTTTTCCGAAGCTGGCGATGGTAAGAATCAAAAAACAGATGAGGAGATGATGGAAAAGGCTCTGTCGAAGAACGTGCGCCGGGAGTTCTTGAAGTTTGCGGGGCTGGGCATTACGGGCGCCGCCGCAGGGGTGATGCCGCGCGCTGTGGCGGAAGGCTCAAGCCAGACAGGTACAGGGACGCCGCCAGGTGAGCCGGCCGGCCTGCTGGATGTGCGCAGCTTTGGTGCGAGAGGCGACGGCCTCACCGTGGACACGCCGGCGATCAACCGCGCGATTGAGGCCGCGGCAGAGCGCGGCGGCGGAACCGTGTACTTTGGAGCAGGCCAGTACCTGTGCTATTCGATTCGACTAAAGAGCAAGGTGGCGTTGTATCTGGATCAGGGTGCAGTGATCATCGCAGCCGACCCGCTGCCGGAGGGACAGGCGGGTGGCTACGATTCGCCTGGGCCCGCGCAAGCCTGGGAAGCGTATCAGGATTATGGTCACAATCATTGGCGAAACAGCCTGATCTGGGGTGAGGATCTGCACGACATCTCTATCGCGGGTCCGGGCCGCATCTGGGGGCGTGGGCTGGTGAGGAGCAACGATCCACACAGCCATCGTCCACAGGAGCAGCGCGTCGAAGGAGTGGGGAACAAGTCCATCAGCCTGAAGAACTGCCACAACGTGCAGTTGCGGGAGTTTCAGATTCTGCAAGGCGGCTGGTTCGGGATTCTGGTGACCGGAGTCGATAACCTGCTGATCGACGGCCTGACCATCGATACGAACCGTGATGGTATGGACATCGATTGCTGCCGGAATGTGCGGATCGTCCAATGCGCCGTCAACTCACCCTGGGATGACGGGATTGTGCTGAAGAGCAGTTACGCGCTGGGCTATCTGCGCGCCACAGAGAATGTGGAGATTGCCAACTGCTATGTGACGGGAGCCTATCAGCTCGGCACGATGATCGATGGCACATGGAAGAGATTTGATGCATCCAGACGTGCGCCGCAGGTAGGACGGATCAAGTGCGGTACCGAATCCAACGGCGGATTCAAGAACATCACCATCGCGAACTGCACGTTCGACGGCTGCCAGGGGCTGGCGCTGGAGACAGTTGACGGCGCGCATCTGGAAGATGCGAGCATCTCCAATATCACCATGCGCGACATCGTCTCCGCGCCAATCTTCCTTCGCCTGGGCAGCCGTCTACGCGGTCCCGCGGATTCTACCCATACCGGCGTGCTGCGCAGGGTAAACATCAGCAACATTGTTTGCTCGAACTCATTTTCAGAGTATGGCTGCGTCCTCAGCGGGGTTCCCGGCTACGCCATTGAAGACCTCCATCTGCACAACATTTCGATTCAACATCGCGGGGGCGGAACGAAGGCGCAGGCGGCAATCACTCCACCCGAAGATGCAGACAGCTATCCGGAGCCTCACATGTTCGGTCCCATGCCCTCGCAGGGCTTCTATCTGCGCCATGTGAAGAACGTGAGTCTCTCTGAGATTGAGATCACGGCGTTGGCGGAAGACGCCCGGCCGGCGATCTTCCTCGAGGACGTGGCAGGCGCCGATTTGTTTCATATTCGGACGCCGACTACCTCGCCGGTCCTGGAGATGCATGATTCCACACATGTGGATGCGCTGTGGGTGCGGGGGCTGAAGGACGGAGCCCAGAGCTGAACTCGACAGGGAGCCTGCACAAGGGAAAGAGCGGATCTCAGAGAGCAATTGACCGACGACGGATCCTGCAAGGGTGCCGACCGAAACGGGTTAGCTCTGGGTGCCAAGCCAGACAGAAGGCGATGCAGAACGGCCCAGCCTTCACGTGGTTCGTCATTCTTGTTTTTGTTTGCCAATGCATAGTGGCGAAGGCCCCTGTCATCTGTGGCAGGGGCACGGCTAAAAGCACACCAGAAACTCTCACTCCAGCGCAACCGGTATGACCCGGTTCCGCGTCGGCGCGCCTATTTTTTCTCTCTAAGCCAGTCATACAAGGGAAACGCCTCGGCCATCTCTGCCACCTTCATGCGGATGGCAGCCAGCCGGTCTTCGTCGTTGCGATGTTCGAGGGCCTGAGAGATCCAGCCCGCGATCACCTTCATCTCACCCTCCTTCATCCCGCGCGTGGTCAGCGCCGGCGTGCCGATGCGAATACCGCTGGGCTTGAGGGGAGGGTTGGTATCGAAGGGAATCGCGTTCTTATTGACGGTGATCCCGGCCAAACCGAGCGCCCTTTCGGCCTCTGATCCGAGCATGCCTTTGACAAACACGTCCACCAAGATGAGGTGTGTATCCGTGCCGCCGGAGACGACGCGGAATCCGGCAGCCTGCATGGCATCTGAGAGCGCCTTGGCATTCGCTATGGTCTGAGCCGCATAGACCTTGAACTCCGGCTGGAGCGCCTCCTGGAACGCGACGGCCTTTCCCGCCACCACATGCACCAGAGGGCCACCCTGCTGACCCGGGAAGACGCTTCGGTCGATGGCTGCCGCCAGTTCGGCCCGGCATAGGATCATGCCCGCCCTGGGGCCGCGCAACGTCTTGTGGGTGGTGGTGGTGACCACGTCCGCATAGGGCACTGGGCTGGGATGGACCCCTCCGGCAACCAGTCCGGCGAAGTGCGCCATGTCGATCATCAGCCTCGCGCCCACCTTGTCAGCGATCTGCCGCAGGCGCACAAAATCAAACTGCCGAGGATAGGCTGAGCCTCCTCCCACGATCACCTTTGGCCTTTCCGCGATGGCCTGCTCCTCCAGCGCGTCATAGTCGATGACCTCCGTATCCTGACGCACCTTGTAGCCGGCGATGCGGTAGAGCTTGCCGGAGAAGTTCAGCTTGTGCCCGTGGGTGAGGTGACCGCCGTTGGCCAGGTCCAGCCCGAGGATGGTCTCTCCGGGCTCCAGCAGAGACATGTAGGCTGCCGCGTTGGCCTGGGAACCGGAGTGCGGCTGCACATTGACATGCTCGGCGGCAAACAATTGCCGGGCCCGGTCGCGAGCCAGATTCTCCACGGCATCGGCAAACTCGCAGCCGCCGTAGTAACGCTTGCCGGGGTAGCCCTCAGCGTACTTATTGGTGAAGACCGTTCCGACCGCCTCCAGAACGGCCCGCGATACGAAGTTCTCGCTGGCGATCATCTCCAGCCCCTCATGCTGGCGCAGAACCTCGTTTGCGATCTGGGCAGCGATTTCGGGGTCACTCGACTTCAGGGGAGCGTTCAAATCAATCGGCATAGACCTCCATTTTACGCTGGAGGAGGATGCGCACCCAGGGACCTTGTTTTGTGGAAGCATAGGAGAGGCGGAGTGCAATAGGAAGGCTTCCACTTTGTTGTTATGAACCAACTTTTCAGCTTTGGCGCGCCAGTACCACCGTCATGTCATCGGGCTGCTCGCGGTCTCCGATCCACTCCTTAACGACTTGCAGCATGTGCGCTGCCAGCGTGGTCAATGGCTCCTGGCTCCTGGCTTGCACAAAGTCGATCAGCTGCTGTTCTCCGAACTCCTGGCCGTCCCGCTCCGGCTCGGTGAGACCGTCGGTATAGGCCATCAGCAGATCCCCGGGCTGCAAGACCACGCTGGCCTGCACGTACTCCACTCCCTCCAGCAGTCCCACCACAGGTCCTCCCTGGTCCAGGTGCCGCACATTGCCATTCTGGGAGATCACCACGGGCGGTGGATGACCGCCGTTCGAGTAGGTGAGGCGTCGCGTCGCGGGATCGTAGGTGGCTAAAAACAGCGTGGCATAACGCGCGGATTGCGTGCTGCGATGGAGGTGCTTATTGAGTTGCTTGAGTAACTTTGCCGGCGATGCCGTTACGCCTGCCTCCGCCTGTGCGGCGCTGAAGGCGCGGTGAGCCGAGTGCAGAGCGCTCATCAACAGAGCGGCCGAGATTCCCTTGCCGCTGATGTCCCCAAGCGCCAGGGTCACGTGGCTTGAGCCATTGCTCTGCAATCCTTGATCCCTTCCGTAGCCAAAGATAAAGTCAAAGTAATCCCCTCCCACCGATCTGGCCGGTAGGCAGGTTCCATGCACTTCCAGCGTTCCTGCGCGGGTGGGCGAGCTGGGGAACAGCGTAGCCTGCACCTCCTGAGCAATGGCAAGCTCATGCAGCAGGCGGTCTTTTTCCTGCTGCTGCAGCAGAAGTTCGCTCACGGACTGTGCCATGCCATTGAAGGATCTGGCCAGGGCGGCAAGCTGGTCATTGCGGCGCACCGGAATCCTGTGCTCCAGATGGCCGGCGTCGATCTGCCGTGTGCCCTCATAGAGATCCGCCACCGAGCGGGTAATCGTCCAGCTCAACCGGAAAGACATCAGCAGGGCCACGGCCTCCAGCACAGCAAAGAAAGCGGCAAGCACTCCCAGCATCCACTTTACGAACGTTCCAATGCTCACCGAGGTGGCGAAGAGCTGACGGTAGAGCAACTCAGGTCGGGAGATAACTGCTAGCAGGCCGGGAATATTCTCGCCCGTGCTCCAGGAGGTGATGGGAAGGGTGAGAGGCGATGCAATTACAGGTGGATTTAGATAGGGGTGGCGGGAGTGGGGTAGCGGAGCACTGGAAACCTGATCGAACTTGCCGGCCTTCGCCAGCGCATCCAGACCAACCACCTTCACCTTGGTGTCGTTTCCGACTTGCACCTCCTCCGTTTCTGAGTCATTCGCCAACTGGTTGTATGCAGGGGTGACGATGATCCGGCCCAGCCCTTTGGCTAGCACGTTCAGCTCAGCCCGGGTCAACGCACGGCTGGCCAGCATCACCACGATCTTGCCGTTGTGTGGAGCGCTGACCTCCGCACAGAGATAGAGCTGCCGATTCTGCTCCACCACTCCTTGAAATCCGGGATGCAGCCACTTCGGCGGCGGTTCGCCGGACAGCAGGTTGACGAGCGATTTTGCTCCGCCCCGCCTCTCCACCCAGGTGTTGCCGCGCAACTCCAGCAAGGCGAGCGGTGTGGCATCTTCTTTCTCCAGCATGCCCATATCGCTCGGTAAGGAGCTATCGCCGGCATTGTCGGCGCTGGTGCGGCTGGTGAGAGTCGGCGTTTTCTGCCCGGGTTGTATGCGCTGCGGACCGTAAACCGCGGCGCTCCCGGCCTCATCCCGTATCCTCGCCAAGGCATGGTTCAGGCTGGAGAGACCTATATCCGTGGCGTACTGCCCGGCCAGCAGATAGCCCGCTATCGCGGTCAGGGTGAAGCCCATCGCTACCGGCACCAGCCCCATCAGAAGGTAGGTGAGGATCAGGCGGTTGCGCACCTTCCACATCAGCCGGGAAGCAAACCAGCGAAAGAACAGAACCAAAAGCAGCGGGCCGAGGATGGTCCAGGCGAGTAACTGCAGAACAAACATCAGTCCCGGAGCAATACCGGTAATCCTCGTCAGCCAGGAGAGGACAAGGAACGCCAGCAGCGCCAGGGAGGTCCTGGCCACACGGCTGCGGCGGTTCCACCCATGCCTGCACAGAGATGGAATCCTTCGGAACGATTGCTTCCAGGTTCTATGGACTTCACGCTTCATCGCCGTCCAAACCGTCCCCTAGCCCAAAGCTATCACTATACTTCTTGGCAGCTTTGTTCACGATAGCCGTGTAGACCGCAGGAAGCGAGCAGGAGAGAGACTCTGCGGCAGGGATGGTCCCTCCGCGAAGAACCTTCCGGGGCGAAAGAACCGTCATGGCGACAACCGTACCACTTCAACCCGGCGCAACGTCTTTGACCCCAGCGCAGCAACCCAGCTCAGGCCGACTCAATGGAGGGAGAGTTTGGAGCTTCGCAGGTGTTCTTCGCAAGATATTGATAATAAACAACTTCTATGAGATTGGTGCTGATAGGGGCGGCGCGGAGGGACGCAGTGGCCCCTGAAACGAAACCTGGAGCCAAACCGCTGTTCGCCCGGTCTGCCTGCGCTGGACTTTATTCCGGCGCACGCAGGCGACGAAACGCTCCCCAGATAAAAGAGCCAAGGTACCATCCGTCCAGATACTTGTAGGGAGCCTCTCCGGTTGTATAGTGGCCGCACGGCAACACTTTGGCTACATAGTCCACGCCGTGGGTGGCGAAGTTCTGCAACACCTCCCGCGAGTACTTCACCACAAAGGTGAGGTCATAGGGCGCATAGACCACCAGCGTGCGCCGGGGCTTGTCTTGCTCCCAGCGTGGCCGTCCGCTGGCCGCAAACTGCTCCATGAAGCTCATGGGACTGACTCCGGCAAACATCTCCCGGACCTGACTTTGGCTGAGGTCGGCGTGCTCAAAGGCGGCCTTGATGTGCCGGGTGCTCTGCCCGGTCCACACCACATCGCCAAACTGAGTGCTGGCGTGGTTGAATGCGCAGACGCGCAGACGCGGGTCCACGGCAGCGGCGATGAAGCCATAGGCGCTCCCCAGGCTGGTGCCGAGCACACCGAACTGCTCATAGCCCCTGGACTCCAGCCAGTCCACGCAGCTCCGAATGTCCACCACCGCCTGACGGCAGGCTGCAATGGTGCGTCCGACGTTCGCGCTGACGGCGTAGTCGCTGCGCTCCAGCTCCGGCGGCCGCCGTACATCATGGTAAGGCTTGGAGAGCCGCAGGCAGGAGATTCCGAAACGGTTGAACAATTCGCAGAGCACATTGTGAGAGAACGCATCCGCATTCCACTGTGGCATGACGATCATCGCCTGGCGGGGCAGCGGTCTGCCTTTGCTGTCCTTAGGAGACGATTCCGAGCTGGCCTCATACCATCTTGCGTTCACGGTATCGTTCTCCGGATAAGGCGTGGATACCTGAGAGGTGAAGCGCAGGAAGGGCTCCTTGCGCAGTTCGCCCACCTCGGCCCGGCGCTTCCACTCGCGCTCCTGCTCCAGAGTCTCCGGACGCACGTTGGTGGGGTAAAGTGCAGGAAAATGCTGCTCGATGCGGAAGTCGGTGGGGGTGCGGTAGCTATAGAACCGCTGCGGGTCGGCTACAATTCTGCGGTTCAGCTCAATCATCGCCGCCAGCCCGGAGATCTCGCCGCGCTCAACGCGGCCGGCCATCTCTTCCCCGCCGAACTCCGCCAAATATTCGAATCCCCATTCCAACGGCCGCTCCACCCGGTTCTCATCCCGAGTGGTCAGCGCGGTCTCCCACGCATACATCCACTTTGCATAAAGCTGCGCCAGCATCTACTACCAGTCTATCGTCTCGCAAAGGCCAACCATTGCGCCGAGCAGAAAGCCACCCTCGATCCGTTCATGTTCCGTTTGCGTTCAGCGTTGCCGCGCACGGATTCCACAGAGAATCTCGTAGGAGATAGTCCCGCTCCACTGCGCATGGTCGTCCGCAGTGACGCCGCGGCCCAGAAGGACCACCTCGCTACCCACCTCCACCCCTTCGATTTGGGTGACATCCACAGTGGTCAGGTTCATGGACACCCGGCCCACCACAGCAGCTCGCCGGCCCTGAATCATCACCCAGCCGTTGCCCACACCGGAGGACGCGGCCCTGCGAAATCCATCTGAATAGCCCACGGGAAGCAGCGCCAGCCGCATCTGCGACCGGGCGGTAAAGGTACCTCCGTAGCCTACGCTCTCTCCTGCATCCAACAGCCGCAACCCAATCACCCGCGTCTTCCAGGTCAAGACGGGCTGCAATAGCGGCCGCAAGACTCCGGTGGTCGTGGGAACGCAGTAACCGTACAGCGCAATTCCGGGGCGAACCAGAACCCCGACACCGTGGCTGCGCGCCAGCTTCCGCATCCAGGCCAGAGTTCCACCCTCATCGACCGCGGAACTGGCAGCCAGGTGCAGCCATGCGGGCTTGTTTCCTTCCGCAACCACCACCTGCAATGCCTGCTCGAATCTCTGTTGCTGGCGGCGGGTCTGCTCTGAGCCGGCTACCTCCGCGGAGGCCAGATGCGACAAAACGCCTTCACACTGCACCCAGCGGGAGTTCGCAAGCCGCCGCGCTACCTCCGCAACTCCAGCTACATCCACTCCCTGCCGACACATTCCGGAGTCAATCTCCAGATGGGCTGGGACCACCTTGTCGGAGGCTGCCGCCGCTCGCTCCAGCATCTCCAGATGCGCTACGGTCCAGACCACCGGAGTCAGGTCCTGCTCCACCAGCAGATCATAGTCTTCCTCCTCCAGACCACACATCACCAGGATGCGCATGGGAAAGGGGGTGGCCCCGGATGCTGAGCCGGATTCTGAGTGCGTTGGTCGGAGCAACGTCTTGCGCACCCGAACACCCTCCGGCACATCTGCCACGCCCAGCCAGCCCAGCCCTGCCTTGGCCAGGATCCGCGCCACCTTTGCGGCGTCATGGCCATAGGCGTTGGCCTTGATGACGCCGAGGGTCTGGGTGATCCTCGGCGACGGTGCGTCCTCTTCGTCACTGGCGAGCGCTTGCACCGCGCGCAGGTTCTCCAGCAGCCGCTTCTCAGAGATCTCAATCCAACTTTTCACCCAACCATTATCTATCCACTTCCTGCTCGATCCACTTCCTGCTTGAGGGAGTGTCCGGGATGGGTGGTCCGTGGTGTTGGCAGTCGGGGAGGCGGATTGGATTGTAGGCTCAGCAGGCTGGCACGCTGCCGGGCGGTGAGGAGGACTCCGCAGGTGGCTGCGTTGATGTGGATGCATGAGTGACACCTGCAAGTCGGGACCCCCAGAGGCACCGCGGCGCGCGAATCGGTTTGGTTCGCGGTACCATCAAATAAGCCGTATGGAATGGACCCACATCGATTCGGAGAGGCCACGACTGGCGTCGGCAGAGGACCAAGCTGCAGTGCGTCCTGATGTCGGCAATGCGGCTTTTGCCCAAGCCGCGCGCCGCGATTTTGCGTAGCTGCTCGAACCTGCCGTGGCACGAACCTTAGGCCGCGTCCATCGTTATCCATCTCAGCATCTCGGGTCTTGATTCTTTCTCTCCGAAGCGCATCCGTCATCCGAAGAACGCCAGCGATCGAAAAAGACGCAGGCAGATCTAAGATCATGAATCATGCCCGGGAGCGCGAAGCTCTCTGGCGCATCCCAACCCTCTGTGACTGCAAGCATCCCTGCGCCCCACGCAGGAGGAGCAACGTATGTTTGACCACCTCGACCAATTGGAAGCCCGTTATGAAGAGCTAGGTCTGCAGCTCTCCGATCCGAAGATCGTCAACGACCAGGAAAACTTTCGTAAGGTGGCCAAACAGCACCGCGATCTGGAGCCCACCGTGGAGAAGTTCCGCGAGTACCGCAAGCTGCGCAACGCCATCGCCGATGCGCAGGCCATGCTCGCCGAGAGCGATCCCGGTCTGCGGGAGATGGCCCAGGCAGAGATGGAGGAGCTGCGGCCGCGGCTGGCAGCCTGCGAAGAGGAGCTGAAAGTGCTGCTGCTGCCCAAGGACCCCAACGACGAGAAGAACATCGTACTGGAGTTGCGCGCCGGCACAGGTGGAGATGAGGCCTCGTTGTTTGTGGCCGAGGTCTTCCGCATGTACCTGCGCTTTGCAGAGCAGCACAAGTGGAGGGTCGAGATCCTCTCCCAGACGGAGTCCGATGTGGGCGGCCTGAAGGATGTAACGGCCATCATCGAAGGCGAAAAGGTCTACTCTCAGATGAAGTATGAGTCTGGGGTGCATCGGGTGCAGCGCGTGCCCGCCACCGAGACCCAGGGCAGGGTCCACACCTCCGCCATCACCGTGGCCGTGCTGCCGGAGGCTGAGGAGGTGGACGTCAAGATTGAAGCGAAGGATCTGCGCATTGACACCTTCTGCTCCTCCGGGCCCGGTGGGCAATCCGTAAATACCACTTACTCGGCGGTTCGGATCACCCACCTGCCGACCAACACGGTGGTGAGCTGCCAGGATGAGAAGTCGCAGATCAAGAACCGCGAGAAGGCGATGCGGGTTCTGCGCTCTCGCCTGTATGAGGTGGAGATGGAACGTCAGCACCAAGCCATGGCCGCAGAGCGCAAACAGCAGGTCGGCACAGGCGATCGCAGCGAGAAGATCCGCACCTACAACTTCCCCCAGAACCGGGTTACCGACCACCGCATCGGACTGACCAACCACCAGCTCGGGATGGTAATGGAAGGCATGCTGCAGCCCACCATCGATGCCCTGATTGCGCACTACACCGCAGAACGCCTGAAGGCGCAGAGCCAGGGGAGCTAAAAGGTTTCCATCTTGATGCTCCAGCGGGGCAATTCGCCCCTTTGGAGCAGGGCCAACGATTATCCTCGCCGCATGGGCCGTTTTGTAACGCTTTTGTTCGCCTGCTTCGCCGCCGCTGGACTCCACTCGTATGGGCCCCAGCCGTTTACGCTACGTGAGGCTCTGAGCGCTCCTTACGCCACCAGCCTGACAGCCGCGCCCCAAGGCAACCTGTTTGCCTGGGTGGAGGACCACGAGGGCCGACATAATCTGTGGGTGGCTCAAGGTTCCATTCCCAGCCAGCCACGTCGGCTTACCCACAACAGCGAAGACGACGCGCAGGATATCTCCCAGTTAGCCTGGTCGCCAGACGCGAAAGCGATCGCCTACACCTACGGGGCAGAGCGGGGAGCTAACGGAGAGCCAGCGAATCCGGCGCACCTGCAGCGGCCGACTCCCTTGACGGTGCGGGTGCAGTGGCTGGATGGAAGGTCCGCCGTGATAGGCGACGGCCATTCGCCGCTCTTCACCCGCGACGGAAGCAATGTTCTGTTTGTGCATCAGGGCGAGATCTGGATTTCCGACGTCGGCTCACCGGACTCGGCCAAGGGTTTGCCTCCGGACTCGGCTCACCAACTGGTATTCGATCGAGGTTATGCCAGTTCGCTCACGCTATCTCCGGATGGGCATCTGCTGGCCTACATCAGTCACCGCAGTGAGCGCAACGAACCTTCGCACAGCTTCCTTGCGCTCTATGACCTGCAGGCCCACATGCTGCGTTTTGTGGATCCTACCAGCAGCGACGACTCCGCCCCGGTCTTCTCGCCGGATGGCTCCCAGATCGCATGGCTGCGCTCGCCCTTTGTTCAAGACCGGGAGTTTGCCAATCCGCGCACCTCGCCCAATCCATGGTCGATTGAGCTCGCGGATGTGGCCACGGGAAAGACCCGCACCCTGTTTACGCCTGCGGCTAACAAGCCGGGCAGTGTGCTGCCTCACTTGGCCACGGGCGAACCGCGCCTGATCTTCGCCACGGAGAACTCGATTGTCTTCTACAGCGAGGCCGATGGATGGGTGCATCTCTACCAGATCCACATTACTGGGGACGGGTGCGTGGAGTGGCTGACGCCAGGGCCCTTTGAGGTGGAAGATGCAACCCTGAGCCCGGATCGGCGTTACGTGATCTATAGCTCCAATGAGGTTGCAGGTGGAGCTGCCGGACACAGGAACACAAGCGCCAGAACTGCGGAACAAGGCGGGCCGGGTCCGGGCGCGCTGCGCGGGGACCTTCGCGATGAGGACCGCAGGCACCTGTGGAGGGTTGACCTGAACCATCCAGAGCTGGCTCCGGTGGAACTGACCGCTGGAGCAGGCAACCAGACCATGCCGCAGATGACCTCCAGCGGCACCTTGGCAGCCATGGTCTCTGACGTGCGAATGCCGATGCATCCGGCGCTGATCGCCGCCAGTGGAGCGCCAGAGGCAAAGATTACCCCGTTGCGGCCGGGCTTCCTGCCTCCGGATTACCCAGCCGCCTCTTTCGTGACGCCGCATCAGGTCTTCTTCGACAGCAGCGACGGCCTGCATCTGCACGGCCAGCTCTTTACCCCGGAGAACCCAGCGCCGGCCGGGACGCGGCGAGCGGCCATCCTCTTCTTCCACGGCGGCCCCGAACGCCAGATGCTGCTTGGCTATCCCGCGATGGACTACTACTCAAACGCCTATGCGATGAACCAGTATCTGACCTCGCAAGGATTCATCGTTCTCTCTGTGAACTACCGCTGCGGCATCGGCTACGGACTGGACTTCCGCACGTGCAGGAACGCCGGCGCAACCGGCGCGAAGGAGTATAACGACGTTCTGGCCGCGGTGCACTATCTTGACTCGCTGCCGGGGGTGGATCCCCATAGGGTCGGCATCTGGGGAGGGAGCTATGGAGGATATCTGACGGCGCTGGCGCTGGCGCGCAACTCCAATCTGTTTGCTGCCGGTGTCGATTTCCACGGCGTCCACGACTGGAACATTGAAGATAACGCCTCCGACTGGAAGCAAGGGAGTTTCGCCGGGATGGACGCGATCGCTAACCGGGCGCGCCAGAGTTCACCGTTGGGCTCGATCGACGGCTGGCGCTCACCCGTGCTTCTGATCCACGGCGACAACGATCCGGATGTCGCCTACGCCCAGACTCCTATTCTGGCTGAGGCTCTGCGCGCGCGCCACGTTCCGGTGCAGGAGCTGATCTTTCCCGATGAGGTCCACGGCTTCCTTCTGCATCGTGACTGGCTGAGCGCGTATCAGGCCGCTGCGGCGTTCTTCAAGAAAACCTTGCAGCCCTGAGCCAGCAAGCTTCCAGGCCTGAACTACAAAGGATCAGCGTGCGAGACGTCACGTTGCCGTCTTTGAGCAAGGACCAACTGAGCAGGATAGACGGAGGCGCGATTGGGCTCCAGTGCCATCTACATGGGCTGTTTGTAGAATCTGCAGGCACATAACTGCGGGAAAGTGTATGACGTGCCTACCTTACTGACCGCTGAATGGGGTGACTTCTGGTGTTCCCTCACCTGCCCTCTTTGAGAGGGGGGAAGTTCCGCCAGACACGCGACCGCACCGTAGATTGCGTCAGGGCGCCTTGCGCTCGACAGGTGCAGTGAAATTGGCTCGCTCCTGGCTGGCCTGTTCCGCCTGTGCAATCAGCTTTCGCAACCTTCCTTCGATGTTGGATCCCTCGCCCATCATCTCGGAGGTCAATACGCCGTCAGAGTCGATGGTGAAGTAGTGGGGTATGGATTTAACCCCAAACTCATCGGCAAGCTTGTGGTCCGCGTCGCGGTACTGCACCCAGGCCATCTCGTGCTTCTCCACGAATTGCCTCCAGGCTAACGGGTTGGAGTCCATACTGACGCTGATCATTACCAGCGGCTGGCCGGCAAACTCTGTGGCAATTTTCTTCAAGTGGGGAAGCTCCCGAATGCAGGGGCCGCACCAGGTTGCCCAGAAGTCAATGAGAACTACCTTGCCGCCCATCGCGTCCAGGTTGAACGTGGATCCGTCCAAAGCGGTGACCTGAAATGCGGGAGCCATCTTTTGCAGCGCACGCTGGGGATCGTCGGCGAAGTGCTTTACCCGCAGCCAGGCAGGGTCCCCGGGGTGCAACGTGCCGAGGCAAAGTTGAAAGTCCTTGCGAGCCTGGTCCGTCTTGCCCTGCCACTCCAGCACCTCGCCCTCATGAAACAGCGCCGAGACATTTTGCGGATCGAGATCGAACGCCTGCCGGTAGGCGGCGCGCGCCTGCTCCAACAAGGCGGGTTTGGGCCGATTGCCACCCTGGGCCATGAGCGCCATGCCCCGGTTGTATGCAGCCACGGACTTCTCTACGGGCGTCTGCGCGGCAGCCTCCATGGCGTTTGCCGTATGAACAGCGTCCTTGTCGCTGCCTTGCATCATCTGTGCACGATACAGACCGGCCAGACAGACCTCACATCCGCCGCCAGCGATCTTATTGGCGGTCTTATAGGCTTCAATCGCGAACCCGGGGTGCTGCTGTTTTTCCATCTGCCAGCCTTGCCTGATGGCCTTACGGAACTTCGGATTGGAGAGATAGCTGGGTTGCGCTGGGGACGACCCATTCGTTGCATCTGCTGCCGCCTGGGCGCGCGTGTTGGTTACGCCGGGGCCGAGGAAGGCCAACACCAACGAAAGAACACCCGCCTTGAAGAACATGGCTCCCTCGCCACGGAAGATGCAGATGGATTCCATCATCCTGCACAACGATAGCAGGCGCAAGCGGGAGGCGAATCGACGTCCGTAGTTCAATGTAAGGCGAGCAGCCAGGCAACGCTCGCAGAAGGAGTTCGAAACTGAAATTCGAGGCAGAGATTGGAGGTTGGGTGCTTAGCCGAATTTGCGCTCCTCAAGGACCTCATCCAACATCCCCATCAGCGAGCCGGCCCGCGACCGCACCGCATTTTGCGCTGCGGCCTGGCGGCCGGCCTCCAGCGAAGCGGAGAGCGCCTGATATCGAGCCTGCAGAGCCACCAACTCGTCAGCCAGATTCAATGCCGCCAGCACGGCCACGCGCAGTGAATCGACCGTAGCTCCATGAGAAGAGACGGCGCGCATTTTGTCGTCGACGACTGCGGCGAGATGCTCGATATAGGCTGGATCTACCCCCCGAAGCTGATACATCTGGTCGTAGATCTCGACGACGACGCTATCGTTCGGGCGCGCCTGAGGTTGGCCCGGTGAGATCGCTGTCTGGCTGCTTGTCTGTGTTCCTGCCAATGTCTCTTCCTGCTCTCTTCCTGCTGAGGTACGGCCCTGCAACAGACGAAGGACGTCAACCCGAACTCCCGCAGCGCAGCACCTGGAAATCGTCGCGCTTTGTCTGCAGCAGCCAACTGCGGCCGCAACAACCAGAAGAGCGCCACGACCGGGAGAAAAGCCGCGAAGACCGCAGTGGTTCAAGCGCTGCTAGATGACTTCCTCAATCCTTGCCAATATCTTCTCCACACGCTGCCGGACCGCCTCCCGTTCCCGCTGCAGGCTCTCCACCTCGGCTTGGGCAACGCCCAACCCGGAGATCTCCTGTCGCAGAACGGCGATCTCCTGCGCGCGCACAGCGACCTCCTGATCGCGTACTGCCAGATCTGCCTTGAGAGCTGCAACCTGCGCCTCCGCGGCGGCGCGCGCAGCCTCAGCCACGGATCTCGCCTCACGCTCTTTTTTGATCAGCTCGACGGTCTGAAGCACCTTCTGCTCCAGAGCCTGAAACTCATCGACGCTGATGCTTGCCGATCCCATCGCATACTCCTTCCGCGCGTTGGAGGGCGCAAAATGCGCTCCAGACGCGAGGTTGCCGTGCTTAAGGCACGGCTCTCTACTGGAAGTATAGGACGCCGGAATGAGGATTTCCGGCAATCTGCCCCTGGGGTACCTCCGTGAGTTCCCTTTTCTGGATGGACGGGCTTGCACGCGCCATTGCCGTTATGCTTCCGGCATCCGGAGCGAGCCGGCGTTATGCCCGCTGCAGACCACCCAGGCGTTGCAACTGCGCGACCACCCACTCCGTCCAGAGCGCAATCTCCTGCTCAGCGAGCGTGTTCCGGGTGGACTGGAAGACCACGCGCAACAGCAGAGAGTACGATCCAAGCGGCACGGCCTTGCCCTTGGCATCGCGGAAGATCTCCAGAGGACGCACGCTGCGCAGCTCGGCGGGGTCACGCGCAGGACCGGCGCCCTGCGCGACCGAACCCCGCAGCGCGGCTTCGATCGCCGCCCAGGTCACCGCATCTGGAAAGACGAAGGAGAAGTCTCTCTCTACGGGCTGGAATCGGGAGAGCTCTGCGACAACAGGCTGGCGAAGGGGAGCAGCAAGCAGCCGCTGGGCATCGATACTGGCGACGACGCAGGGCTGGCGCAGCTTGCGGGCCTGCAACTGGGGCGCGCTCAACTCACCGAAGACGGCGATGATCTCTGCGTTGAACCAGACCCGCGCCCCGCGCCCGGGCTCAATCCAGTCCGGCAGCTGGTTTGCGTCAAAGCGGATGGAAGGGGCGGGACTGGTATTTGAAAACCTGGCTAGAAGCGCCTCGATGGCTCCCTTGACCTCAAAGAAGAGAGCGTCTTCAATCGGGTAGAGGTTGGCGGCAGATCTCGCTGCACCGGTAGCTCCCAGCGCCAGACCCATGCGCTCCTTGACTGCCTCTGTTGAGCCGGCAAAGACGGTGCCCAGTTCAAACAATCGCGCGTCACTGACATCTCGATGCAGGTTGTGAGCGAGCATGGTCGCCATGCCCGGGGCAAGGGAGGGCCGCAGCATACCAGCTTCCGCGCTGAGCGGATTGCCCATAGGCACAGCGCCAGCCACGCCACCGGCCAGCTCCGCGCTGCCAAACGCCTCTGCCTCTTCCGCAGAGACGAAGGTGCTGGAGATGGCCTCGGTGTATCCCAACGCGCGCAAGGTCTGGCGAATCGCAGCCTCCTGGCTGGCGTGGGGTAGCTCCAGCACCGCACCCTGAAAGTCCGGCAGGGTATTGGCGAAACGGTTGTAGCCGTAGACCCGGGCGACCTCCTCGATCAGATCGACCTCGCGCTCCAGGTCCAGACGCCAACTGGGCAGCTTGACCGCATAGTCTCCGACGGCTTGGCGGGTTAAGTCGCATCCCAAAGCCGTAAGGTACTGGGCGACGATCTCCTCGGTGATGCCGGGCCCGGCGTCTTCCCCGCTGGCGGTTTTGCCAAGGATGCGCCGTACTTGACTTAGCTCCAGCCGGATCGCCGGCCGATGGGCGGTTCTGGCGGCGATCGCCGGAACAACCACATCCACCAGCGGTCCTTCCACCTCTCCGCCGCTCTGTTGAACCACCAGCCGAGCGACCACGTGGCTGGCGAGCGGGGCCGCGTTGAAGTCCGCGCCGCGCTCAAAGCGGTGGCTGGCGTCGGTATGCAGGCCGTGCCGCCGGGAGCTGGAGCGGATCGCCACCGGATCAAACCATGCGGCTTCGACCAGAATGTTCTTCGTCTGCTCCGTGACGCGCGAGTCCCAGCCGCCCATCACGCCGGCCAGCGCCAGCGCCTTGACCTCGTCGGCTACGACCAGATCGTCCGGGGAGAGCGTCTTTTCAGAGCCGTCCAGCAGCCGCAACGTCTCGCCCGCGCGGGCTCTGCGCACAACGATTCCGCCCTCAACCTTGTCCAGGTCAAAGACGTGCGTGGGATGCCCCATGGCCATCCATGTGAAGTTGGTGACGTCTACCGGCGCCAGGATCTGCTTTTGGCCGAGCGCTGCGAAGTACTCCGCGATGATGCCGGAGCTGGGTCCTATGGTGACGCCGCGAATGACGCGCGCGGTGAAACGGCCGCAGAGATCCTGGGCCTCGATACGAACGGGAAAGCCGGCTCCGGGACGGGTCTGATCCAGCGGAGCGGCAAGAGCCAAAGGAGGCAGGCTGAGGTGATAGATTGCAGCCGCCTCGCGCGCTACGCCGTAGTGGTTCATCGCGTCCACGCGGTTGGTGGTGATGTCCATCTCGTAGAGGGATCCGCCGCAGGAGGCGGAAAACTCCCCTTCGACGGCGATTCCACGCAGGGTAAGATCTTCGGCGAGTCGGCGATCGTCTACCGGAAGTCCGGGCAGATAGGAGCGCAGCCACTGGGTAAGAATATTCACGCAAACTGCTCCAAGAACCTGAGATCTCCTGAGTAAAGCAGGCCGATGTCGCCAATTCCGTACTTCATCATGGCGATGCGGTCGACGCCCATGCCAAAGGCGAATCCGCTGATCTTGCGGGTGTCATAGACCGGCTCGCGGCCCATCTGCAAGCGCCGCTGGTTAACGGCCTCAAAGACCGCGGGGTCCACCATGCCGCAACCCAGCAGCTCGATCCAGCCCGAGTGCTTACACTTTCGGCAGCCCTTGCCGGCGCAGAAGATGCAGGAGATCTGCACATCCGCGCTGGGCTCAGTGAAGGGAAAGAAGCTGGGAAAGAAGCGCGTTTTGACTGCGGAGCCAAAGAACGCCTTCATGGCATGATCGAGCGTGCCCTTGAGGTCACTGAAGGTGATATTGGTGTCCACGCAGAGCCCTTCAACCTGGTGAAAGACGGGCGAGTGCGTCGCGTCAGCGGCATCGTTGCGGTGCACCTTACCGGGTATCACCAGACGCAGCGGCGGAGCCTGCTCCAGCATGGAACGGATCTGGACGGGCGAGGTATGGGTGCGCATGAGCAGCCGCTCCCGCAGCGGCTTCTGTTCCTGCGCGGCGATCACCAGGGTGTCCTGTGTGTCGCGCGCGGGATGGTTGGGAGGAAAGTTGAGGGCTTCAAAGTTGTAGAAGTCGGTCTCCACCTCCGGCCCCAGGCTCACCGAGTACCCCATGCGCTGGAAGACATTGACGATCTCCGCCATGGTCTTTACGAGCGGGTGCTCGGCGCCGATCCGCAGGGCTGCGCCCGGCAGGGTGATGTCCAGCCTGGAGTGGGGACTCTCTGCTTGTCTCTGTTGCAGGCTGTCTTGCAGCAGGGATTCGATCTGCGCCTTCAACTGATTGAAGCGCACACCTAAAGACGGCTTGGCCTGGGCCGGGGCAGACTTCAACCAAGCGGCACTGAGCTGCCCCAGCCGACCCTGCTTGCGGCCCAACCAATGGAGGCGAAAGGCTTCTAAAGATTCGGCGCTGGTCAGCGTGCGGGCCTGCGCTGCCACCTCGGACTCTAAGCCGGTAAAAACCCGGTCGAGCTCCGCTTCATCAAACTGCTTCAACTCAGGAATGGCTGCACTCATGACGTAGAACTTTCAGGATAAATGAGAGCGCCCGCTTGCAGGGTGGGCCAGCTCTTCTCTGGGAACCGTCTTCCGCGGGAGCCGTTTCCAGGCACATGGTGCGTGAGAGGCAGAGTTTGGGTCCAGCAAGGGACTGAACCCTCAGCCTGGACTTGAGCCGAGTTTGCGAAGCAGAACAAGCTCTGCCACGCTTCGCTTGCTGCTTCAGCGCGCCTTCCCGGAGGCTTCTACAGCGCCCACCAGACGACGACCGCCATGAGCGCGCCCAGCATCAGGCTGCGCTTGTCCGTGATGGCATAGACAACAGGATCGTCATGCATCTGCCCTCGGCTGGCCAGCATCCACATACGGCTGAGCCACAGGAGCAGCACGGGAACCACCATCCACAGCCGGCCTGGATGCTGGTAGAGCAGGTTCGTCTCCGGGTTATTGATGTAGAGCGTGAGCACGACGACGGAGGCGTACATGGAACCCGTCCCCAGCGCGCGCAGTTGTTCGAGGTCCCCGACCATGTATCCGCGACCGGTGCTCACCGAGCCGCCGCGCTCCCGCAGGCTCTCCAACTCGCTGAAGCGTTTGACAAAGGCCAGTGAAAGGAAGAAAAAGACACTGAATCCAGCCAGCCACGCGGAGACGGGAGTTCCCGTTGCGGCGCTGCCCGCCAGGATGCGCACGGTGTAGAGACCGCTGAGTACAAAGACATCCAGCAGCAACTTGCGCTTGAGGAAGAGGGAGTACACCAAGGTGGAGGCTGCATACAAGCCCAGCCAGGCCAGGAAGCTGGAGGACTGAAAGAGCGGCATGGAGTGCTGCAAGTGCGCAGCCAGGCGGGGCAAAGCCAGGGCCAGCGCCAGCGAGGCCAGCAGAAGGAGGCACACCACGGCCACGCCCCAGATGGCGGACAGATCCCCAGCGGCAAACGGCCTGCGCCGCTTGCTGGGATGGATCCGGTCGGCCTCCAGATCCAGCAAGTCATTGACGATGTAGGTTGCAGAGGCGCACAGTCCAAAGCTGAAGAACGCCGTCGCCGCTGCCAGCAGCATGCGCAGATGCCATTGGTGAGCGAGCATGAGCGGCACAAAGATGAGGGTATTTTTTGCCCATTGATGCAAACGGATGGCCTTGAGCCAGCTCTGCAGCGCCGGTTGCCGGTCTTTGAAAGAGGCCGCGACCGCCGTGCCGTTGCGCTTCAAGCCAGAGCGGAGCGCGAGGTTTGGATTGGCGACCATGGGCGCCTGACAGGCCGCGAGCAGAGCCACATCCGGCCGCGCGTTCCCTATGTAGGAAAAGTCATCTCCAAAGCGAGCGCGGAACGCGGCCAGCTTGTTTTCTCCTGCGAGGTTGGTCTCGCCATCGGAGGCCAATACCCCAGCAAAGATTCCCAGATGCGACGCGACGCGGTTCGCCAGAACTGCATCGGAGGCCGTAGCCAGGTAGATAGCCCGGCCCTGGCCATGCTGTTGATTGAGGTACTCCAGCAGCGGGCGGTTGTATGGCAGGTGCTCCACATTGAGCTCCACCAGCCCTGTGAGGCGTTGCTTGAACGCGGCTCGACCCTGGGCGATCCACTCCGGCAGGTGCAATAACTCCAGAGGGCGCGTCCGCGCCACCACCAGCATCGTATCCAGCAGGGTGTCAGATTTCACCAGCGTCCCGTCCAGATCCACGCACAGCGCGACGCCGGGCCGCAGTTCAAATCCTTGGCCAGCGTTCTTTGCCTCCAGCGACATTGCACCCCCCTCCGCGACTGGTTTTGCTCCGCTCATAGTCGGCTACAACCTTCCCCTCGGGGTCTATTCGTCATTGTCCAACTCGATCTGAGGATTTATTATCTCGTACCTCGTGGCGTGGCGCATGGTTCCTGACAGGCTGGCCTGGGCACAGGGTGGAATTCGCTGCTCACCGTTCCATGAACCGTCTGCTTCCGAGGCAGGCGAAGCCGCATAGCGTTGGATTTTGCAGGACGGCAGGCACGGGAGACGGTTACACTGGTCGCGATGATGAACTCGGAAAACACTCCTGGCCTTGCGCTGCTCTTTCCCGGCCAGGGCTCTCAGACCGTGGGTATGGGCCGCGGCCTATACGACAACTATCCTGCTGCCCGGGCGGTGTTCGAGGAGGCAGATGAGGCTTTGGGATTCTCTCTCTCAGAGATCATCTTCAACGGCCCGGAAGAGACCCTGAAACTTACCGAGCACACCCAGCCGGCCATCCTTACGGTGTCTATCGCCGCCTGGCGCGTCCTGGAGCCCGAGGTTCGGGCGCGGAACCTTCCTGTCCGCTTGGCCGCCGGCCACTCTTTGGGCGAGTTTTCCGCCCACGTGGCCGCAGGGACGCTGACCTTTGCCGACGCGGTGCGCACGGTGCGGGCGCGTGGACAGTTTATGCAGAGCGCCGTTCCGGCTGGCGAGGGGACCATGGCGGCCATCCTTGGCCTGAGCCTGGCGGAGATTGAGGACGCCTGCAGGAGGGTGACGGATGAGCTCCAACGAGCTGAGGGAAGACCGAATGAGATGGTGACCATCGCCAACCTGAACAGCCCCGAACAGACGGTGATCTCTGGTTCCAAAGAGGCCGTGGAGCGCGCTGCGGCGCTGTGCAAGGAACAGGGCGCGAAGCGCTCCGTCCTGCTGCCGGTGAGCGCCCCCTTCCACTGTCCGTTGATGATGTCCGCGCAGATCCAACTCAGCGAGTGGCTGGCGCAGATCCAACTCTCCCAACCCCAGTTCCCGGTGGTGAGCAACGTGGATGCCCAGCCGCTCACGCAGCCGGACGCCATCCGCGAGGCACTGATCCGCCAGGTTACCGGAGCGGTCCGCTGGGTAGAATGCATCGGAATGCTGCCGCAGAACAACGTCACACATGCGATCGAAGTAGGTCCGGGCAAGGTCCTGACCGGGTTGAACCGCCAAATCGACCGCAGCCTCTCCACCAGCAACGTCGAAGATCCTGCCAGCCTGGAGAAGACGTTAGAACGGCTTACGGCTCCGGCTTAGCGGCTGCATTTTCCAATTCAAGCAGACGCTCTTCTGTAGCCCGCAGACGCTCTTCCAATGCCTGCATGTGCTGCTCCAGCGCCGTAACGCGCTCGGCGACGCCGTCTGCCGGGATAGCTCCCACCGGCGCCGGAGGGTGGGCAGCGGCAGGGGTTTCGGTGACCGGGCCGCAGAGCAGGTGCACCCAACGCACCTCACGGGCTCCGGGTTGGCGCTCCAGCAACTGGGTGAGCGGCTCCGCACGGGCGGCCATCCGCTCCAACACGGAGAGCACCGCGGCCGTATCGTCAAAGGCGTACATCCGTTCAGAACGCGCGCGCAGTTCGGCCGGCGTCTGCGCACCACGCAGCAGCAGAAGACACAGCAAAGCTACCTCGTCCCGGCGCAGATTCAGCACATCGCGTACGCGATGCTCAAACTTGGTAGCCCGAGTCTCCGCGATGGTTCGCACCAGCCCCATCTGGTCCAACTCGAAGAGCGCGCTGCGCACCTCGGCCTCGGCCAGTTCCATCACCGGCTCCCGGCTACTCTTCTGATTGCAGGCGTTCACCGTGGCATTCAAACTCAGCGGATAGTACTCCGGCGTATTGATCTCCTTTTCAATCAATGCACCCAGGACGCGCGCCTCAACTGCATTCAATTGCACCATATGTCTGTTTTGCTACCCTCTCTCCCCATTTTCTGCTCCGACTTCTTCTTCCGGTTTTCTGTCGATCTTCTTTTTTCGTTCCTCGTCTCATTCTTCTTCCAGTTTCTTATCTGGATTCTTGTCTATGCTACCGGCGCGCAAAGTTTTGCGGAGTCTAGCGAAGGGCTGCATCATTTTGTCCGTTAAAATAGGGGTCTGTGTCTCTCGCCCACCCATCCAACACTCCTGGTTCTTCTTCGGCCCTGTGCGGCTCGAATTTTGCAGAGAAGTTCGACGTTCTGATCGTTGGCGCCGGACACGCCGGTTGCGAGGCCGCGGCGGCAGCGGCACGTATGGGACTGCGCACGGCGCTGTTCACCCTGAATCTGGACCTGATCGCGCAGATGTCCTGCAACCCAGCCATAGGAGGTGTCGCCAAAGGCCACCTGGTCCGGGAGATCGATGCGCTGGGCGGCATCATGGGCGAGGTGGCCGACTCCTGCGGCATCCAGTTCCGGCTGCTGAATACCTCCCGCGGCCCTGCTGTGTGGAGTCCGCGCGCCCAGTGCGACAAGGCCCTGTACCGCAGCAAGATGCGGGAGAAGCTGGAGTCCATCGCCAACCTCTTCATCAAGCAGGCTGAGGTGGTCGATCTGATCCGCGAAGAGGGGTTGCAGCCGGGCACGGCGCGGATCACCGGCGTGGTGTTGCGCGATGGACGGCGCGTCGCCGCTCATGCGACGGTGGTGACCACCGGCACCTTTCTGAACGGCCTGATCCATTGCGGAGAGCAGACCTACAGCGCGGGCCGATCCGGCGAAGCCGCCAGCATTCTGCTGGGCGAAAATCTGAAGAAGCTGGGTCTGCGTGAGACTCGCCTGAAGACGGGCACGCCCCCTCGATTGGATGGCCGAACCATCGATTGGTCACGATTTAGAGAACAGCCGGGCGACACGGACCCCACACCCTTCAGCTTTCGGTCACTGGCGGCGCTCGAGTCCGAGATAGTGAACTCGACAGACGACTCCGGCAAACCCGGCAGTCGGCCAGCAAAGCCCGCAGCGGTCCGCTGGCAACCTCCGCTGCGCCAGATCTGTTGCCACATTGCCGGCACCACCCCCGAGACCCTGGAGTTGATCCGGGCCAATGTTCATCGAAGCCCGATGTATACCGGGCAGATCTCCGGCATTGGGCCGCGCTACTGCCCGTCGATCGAGGACAAGGTGGTCCGCTTCCCGGATAAGGCTTCGCATCAGTTCTTTCTGGAGCCCGAGGGGTTGAACACTCGCGAGATCTATATCAACGGCATGTCCACCTCCCTGCCGATGGATGTGCAACAGGCGATGGTGCATAGCATTCCAGGGCTGGAGAACGCTGAGATGCTGCGTCCCGGCTACGCGATTGAGTACGACGCGATTGACCCGACAGAACTGGATCGTACGCTGCAGGTGAAGCGGCTCCGCGGCCTGTACCTTGCCGGTCAGATCAATGGAACCTCCGGCTACGAGGAAGCTGCCTGCCAGGGTCTGATTGCCGGCATCAATGCCGCGCTGCTTGCACGGCGCGCGCAACAGAATAGCTGGCCAAACGAAGAGGACGCTGCGGAGGAGACATCGGCATCTTTTACCCTGGACCGCACCGAAGCTTACACAGGTATCCTGATCGACGACCTGATCTCAAAGGGGACCGACGAGCCGTATCGGATGTTCACCTCTCGCGCGGAGTTCCGGCTGCATCTGCGCATCGACAACGCGGACGCTCGACTGACGCCGCATGGCCGGCGGCTGGGACTGATTGACGATGTGGCGTGGGAAGCGTTTCAGGCCAAGCAGGCCCGCGCGGCAGCTCTGCAGCGGGTGCTGGAAACCACACGGCTGACCGGCGCCGGGCTCAGCATTGTGACCGCAGCACTGCAGGTCAACACCCGGAGCGAAGTACGGACGACCGCGGATGTCGGTTTGTTGACGGCTGGCGAGCTCTACGCACAACTCCTGAAGCGCCCCTCGATCACTGTGGAGACGGTGCTGCCCGCGCTTCTACCCGACCTGGAGAGCCAACGGGAGACACGGCCCGAGTTTGTCCCCTGGCTTGCTGCACTGGCAGCGGCTGAGTACGGGCAGGGTGGCACTCTGCCCGTATGGGTGCGCAACGAGATGAAGACCGTGGAGACGGCTATCAAGTTCGCAGGCTATCTGGCCCAGCAACAGCGAGCCATCCAGCGGCTTCGAGACGACGAAGCGCGGACGATCCCGACCTGGTTCAACTATCGAGCCTGCAGCGGTCTCTCCCGCGAGATGGTGGAGAAACTGGATCGCGTCAGACCCCTGACGCTAGGCCAAGCCAGTCGCATCGCCGGCGTGACTCCAGCGGCCGTGGCCCTGATCCAGTGCTTTCTGGAGATTCAGTCCCGCACAACCCAATCGCTGCCTGAGGCGGGGTGAACTCCTGTTTGCGACGATGCGCCGAGAGCGTGACTTCAAATGACGGCGCAGATGTGGCAGATCCCGAGGAATGGCGAGGCGGCACGCTGATCTTCTCCATCCGTCTGAGATATTGGCGCCAGTTTGAGCACGAAATCTCTGGCGGTAGTCCCCCCATCCAGCCCGGATGAGGGGATACCGGCTCAGGAAACAACAAAAACCGTTCGAACCGCGGGAACCACTTCACTGAGCGGCCACAGCGCGGTGGATTAGATTGGATAGTGCAGTAGCCATCGAGATCGGTCCTACGACTGGAAGACGATGAACACTCGGCCCGGCGGAACAAGCAGCAGCAATCCCGATGAAGTTGCGATAAACGATGAGATTGAGGTGGAAACCGGCCTGCGCAGGCGCTGGCTCTATCTGCTGCCGGCGATCTTCATTACTTACAGCCTTGCTTACGTCGACCGCGCGAACTTTGGGTTTGGGATCGCGGCAGGCCTTGGAGCTACGTTACACATCGGCGCGAAGAACGCATCGCTTCTGGCTGGATTATTTTTCCTAGGTTATTTTTCATCCCAGATTCCTGGCACGATCCTGGCAGATAAATTCAGCATTGCTAAAGCGGTGTTTGTCGCCTTGGTGGCGTGGGGAAGTTTCGCTGCCCTGACCGGCGCGATTCACCAGTTTTGGCTTTTAGCGCTCGATCGGCTGCTGCTCGGCGTCGCCGAAGGTCTCGTCTTTCCTGTGATGTTGCTCTTGCTGTCGCGATGGTTCACCCGCGCCGAGCGTTCGCGCGCCAATACCATCCTGATACTGGCCAATCCCGTGACGGTGCTGTGGATGTCCACGATCACGGGCTATTTTATCGACCGGCTCGGCTGGCAGAGGACATTTATTGCAGAGGGATTGCCGGCCATCGCCTGGGCTGTTGTATGGATTCTGATTGTGCGTGATCGGCCCTCGAAGGCGAAGTGGCTGGGGCCGCAGGCTGGAGAGGAACTCGAACGGCGCCTTGCGGAGGAGCAGACACATATCGCTCCAGTGACATCCGCGCGAAAGATATGGTTTGGCTCTGACGTGCTGCTTCTTTCGGCAGAATACTTTTGTTGGAGCCTGGCAGTGTATGGCTTTGTCCTGTGGCTTCCAACAATTGTCCGGAGAGGCACAACGGTTTCCATGACCAGGATCGGCCTGCTGTCGGCGCTGCCATACCTTGCCGCCATAGTTCTTATGTTGCTCGCCGCGACCATTGGCGACAAAACCCGGCGGTTGCGGTCGGTGGTGTGGCCATTCCTGCTCGCCTCAGGCATGGCTCTGTTTGGCTCCTTCCACTTTGCGCAGAGAAGCTTCGTTCTGGCGTTTGTGTGTCTGGTGCTGGCAGGTGGCTGTATGTATGCGCCTTACGGACCGTTCTTTGCCATTGTGCCTGAGCGCGTGCCACGCAACGCCACGGCGAAGGCGATGGCGCTCATAAACAGTTGCGGTGCGTTAGGCGGCTTCTTCGGGAGCTATCTGGTTGGTTTGCTGCAAGCTGTGACGGGCAATTCAAAAGCCGGCTACTTGCTGATGTCCTCAGCGCTGATCGTGGCTGCAATCCTGATGCTGTTCCTGCCCGATATGCCGCAGGCGGACCGTACTATCGTTTAAGGAGGCATGGAGGCGGACATGACAGGACCTTTGTTCCGTCCGATCAACGCGGCTGAGATTCTGGACAGCGAACCGTCGCTGTTTCAACAGACGCAGACGCATGCTCCTGGCCCACCAGGTCTTTTGCCCATCACGCCGGAGATGCTGCTGACCCAGCCCTCTGGAAACCTGTTTGGACTGAGCCAGAACGCTGGTATGGGATGGGAGATCCCACGCCTGCTCGATCCTGAGTTTCTTATTCTAAGCACGCACGGGGGCCTAAGGGCGCAGGACGGCACACCGATTGCACTTGGTTTTCATACCGGCCACTGGGAGGTAGGCCTGCTGGTAGCCGAAGCAGCGCGTGAGCTTCATAACCTTCACGCCGTTCCATTCGCAGGCGCTTGCACTGATCCCTGCGACGGCCGGACGCAGGGTACGGAGGGCATGTTTGACTCTCTGCCTTATCGGAACGACGCTGCCATTGTTCTGCGTAGACTGATGCGATCGCTACCCACACGAAAGGGCGTTATCGGGATTGCGACCTGCGACAAAGGCCTGCCGGCGATGATGATGGCGCTTGCATCTTCAGGAGTTTTGCCGAGCATCCTGGTGCCCGGTGGCGTGACGTTGCTTCCTGAGAATGGCGAGGACGCAGGCAAGGTGCAGACCATCGGTGCGCGCTATGCTCAGTCGCAGATCACGCTGGAATATGCCGCAGAGATGGGCTGCCGCGCCTGTGCGACGCCTGGCGGGGGCTGCCAGTTTCTGGGCACAGCCGCCACGTCGCAAGTGGTCGCGGAGGCATTGGGTCTATCGCTGCCACATACGGCGCTGAGCCCATCCGGGCAGCCTGTCTGGCTGGATGCAGCCACACGCTCCGCGCGTGCGATGGTGCGGATGATCCAGCTTGGAGTGAGCGCCAGAGATGTGTTGACCGACGCTGCCGTCCGCAACGCGATGGTGTTGCATGCTGCGTTCGGCGGATCCACCAATCTCCTGCTTCACCTCCCCGCGGTCGCCCATGCCGCGGGTCTGCGTCGGCCGTCGGCAGCAGATTGGACCGCCGTCAATCGCTCGGTTCCTCGCATCGTCGATGCTTTGCCCAACGGGCCGAGGAACTTCGCCACCGTGCAGGTGTTTCTGGCCGGTGGCGTGCCGGAGGTGATGCTGCATCTGCGTCGCGCGGGTCTGCTGGAAGGCAACGTGCGCACAGTGAGCGGCGAGACTCTGGAAGAAAACCTCCAATGGTGGGAGCAAAGCGAGCGGCGGTTCGTCCTGCGTCAGCGGTTACGCACATTGGATCGAGTCGACCCCGAGGAAGTCATCCTGTCGCCTGATCGAGCTCGTTCACGCGGCCTAACGCCCACGGTCTGTTTTCCATTCGGCAATCTTGCACCCGAGGGTAGTGTGATCAAGAGCACCTCCATCGATCCGTCTCTGATCGACGAGAACAATTTCTATCGCCATGTGGGCCCGGCACGCGTGTTCATCACCGAAGCCGCAGCGATCCTGGCCATCAAGCAAGGTGAGGTCTCGCGCGGCGACGTGATGGTTCTGATCTGCGGCGGTCCCGCTGGTGCGGGAATGCAGGAGATCTACCAAATCACTTCCGCGCTCAAGAGTCTTCCGTTTTGCAAACACGTCGCGGTGCTGACGGATGCGCGCTTCAGCGGAGTCTCCACCGGCGCGTGCATTGGGCATATCTCGCCAGAGGCCCTGGCAGGCGGGCCGATCGGTCGTGTGCTTGAGGGCGACCTGATTGAGATTGTGGTGGATCGCAACGCGCTCCATGGCACAGTGAATCTTATAGGCGAAGGAGAGGAGAGCTTCTCCGCGGAAGAGGGCCGTCGCCGTCTTGCGCTTCGCTCGCCAAGAGCTGACCTTGCGCCGCATCCTGCTCTGCCAGACGATACGCGCTTGTGGGCGGCGCTGGTTCACGCCAGCGGGGGCGTCTGGGGAGGATGCGTCTATGATGCCGATGCCATCATCGCACAGCTTACGCAGACATCGGCTCCCCAGGCCCCGCTTGATCCATCTGTAGAAACGAACCCCAGAGGGTAAAGAACATGAAACTTTATCGCACATCGCAAGGAAACTTTGTTGAAGAGAGCGGCAGCTTCTATCTTGTGGACACAGAGGATTGGGATGCACTCCTGTCTAGCGGCCACCTGCACACTCTTGCGCGCGCAGCCATTGATCGTGGCATCGTTGCCCGCTTTGACGCGAGCACCATCCTGGCACCTGCCGTGAACCAGGAGGTCTGGGCCGCGGGTGTCACCTACTATCGGAGCCGTAGCGCGCGGATCGAAGAGAGCAAAGACGCAGGTGGCGGTAATTTCTATGACCGCGTCTACGCTGCGGAGCGGCCGGAGCTGTTTTTCAAAGCTACTGGCCGCCGCGTTGTCGGCACGGGTGAGGCAGTACGCATCCGCTCCGATGCGAAATGGTCGGTGCCTGAACCTGAGCTGACGCTACTCATCAATCCCGGGGGAGAAATTGTGGGCTATACCATTGGCAATGATATGAGTTCACGCGATATCGAGGGAGAAAATCCCCTCTATCTTCCGCAAGCCAAGATATACGATGGCAGTTGCGCATTGGGGCCCTGCATTTTACTGTCGAAAGATCCATTGGATTCAACCACAGGAATCCATCTCGAAATTGTGCGGCAGGCCAGAACCGCTTTCGCAGCGAGCACGACGCTGGCTGAACTGAAGCGCGACCCGAAAGAGCTGGTCAGCTTCCTCTTCCGCGACAACAGCTTTCCTCACGGCGTCTTTCTGCTCACCGGAACCGGCATCGTTCCCGGCGACGACTTCACTCTTGCGGCAGGGGATATCATCCGCATCGTGATCGACGGGATCGGAATATTGGAAAACCGCGTTGCCTGATCCGTGGCCGCATCGAACTCCAAGAACAGACCGCCCCGAAATAGTTCGTGGCTGGCCGTTCCCTGTTTCTTCCTTCAGTCGCTACGCAGAAAGCCAACGCTGCAACGCGGGCGGTCCGCTCTTCTGTGCTATCTCCGATACAGCGGCATCTCTCCCGGCGTAAGCACCTTGATGCGATAGACGCAGCTCTGGGCGGTGATATAGAGCGTCTTGCCGCCATTGGCGAAGGCAAGATTCGACGCCGTCTGCGGCAGAATGATTTCTCCAAGCACTTTGCCCGCAGGCGTAATGATTCGGATGCCGCCCGGGCCCGTGCTCCAGACGTTCCCGGCTGTATCCACCTTCAGACCGTCCGGCACGCCTCTTCCCTGAGGGTGCGGATACGCAATCAGCGTGCGCGCGCCTGAAACCGTTCCGTCGGATCCCACGTCGTACCGCATCACATACATCGTCGGCCCCGAATTGGATACATACAGTATCTTGCCATCGGGCGAAAACCCAATGCCGTTGGGTAGTGTCAGGTCCTTGATGACGGGTGTGAGTTTGCCGTTTGCATAGCGATAGACCGCATTGAACGGAAGTTCTTTGGCAGGATCTTTATCTCCCAACGCAAGCCCGTACGGCGGATCGGTAAACCACAGCGAACCATCCGGCGCAAATACCAGGTCGTTTGGGCTGTTGAACTTCTTGCCGTCATAGGTTGCAAGAAACGGCTCCAACTCCAGATGCCCCGCTCCACCGACAATGCGAACGATCTTGCGGCCTCCCTGTTGCACCAGCAGCACGGTTCCATCCTTGTCCGTCACCATCGCATTGGGTCCGAGATAGGCGCCGGGCGGAGGATTTATGTAGCCGCCTGCTTTATTGATCAGCACCTCCGCCTTGCCATTGGCTGAGAGCGCGTAGACTTTGTCTCCTACAACATCTGAGAGCCAGAGTCGGCCATGGCGCCACATGGGGCCTTCCGTGAACTTGAAGGTATCAGCCACCCTCTCTATCCGGGTTCCCGGCGCAATCAAGGCGTCCAGCCCGGGATTGAGTCGAACCACGTGCGGCTGCACGGATCCGCTCGCTGGTGCGGCTGCGTCTACCGAAGCCATCAAATCGCGCGGCAATACCCCTGCCACAGAGGATGCAGATCCGATGGCCACTACAGAGCCAACAAGAAGCAGTAGTTTTCGAGTAGTCCTGGAGCGTTGCATCGATCGACCGCACCTTTCTCTTCACGCAACTCGAACTGCATGGCCTTCCGTCCGCCGTTCACTCGCTGCTACTTACTTTGTAGGGCTTGGCAATAGAAACGGAGAGCAGCAAGGCTTCACCGAAGGTTGAAACTCCATAAACTCCACACGCGTGTCATCCGGAGTATAGAGGTTCAGTTGCCACTTGCCGTCGCGGCCGAGTTGCATGGGTGAGTGTCTGGGGCTAAACCGATCTTCCGCGTAAAGCACATCTGCGGTCTTCTCCATATTCTGCACGCCCAAAGAAAAGTGATCCATTGAACCCAGCGCCTGCAGCGATACTGTCGGCGGTATGCCTTTTGTCTCTGGCCCCTTCACCATCATGTATTCAATCCAATCGGTGCCGTTGGGAACCTGCATCGAAATCCAGTCGGTGTCGCCATCCTTCATTCCGCCGCGCCAATAGGGCCTGAAGCCAAGCAGAGCGCGGTAGAACCTGTCTTCCGTTGTAGCGTTGTGAACCATGTACCCGACATGAATGATATGGTCGCTCAAAGGATTCACAGGCACCTTCAGCGGGTGCGCCGGCGGCTGCACAAACTGCACCCGGTTGCCTTCGGGATCCAAGACATCGAAGTAGCGACTGCCATCGCTGCCAACCGTAACAGCGGCCGGGGTCGCGACGCCATGCGCAGCCAGATAGCTGCGCATGCCTTCCGCGTTCGAGGTGGTAAATCCAACATGGTCAAAACGATTCACCGAAGGCGGGCCCACAGGAAGCGGCAAAACCTCTACGAATTGCAAGCGGTTGAAATAAAAGCGGACACCCTTCGGATTTTGCGGATCCGGTGCTTTGAAGGCGCCAAGATCATGCACGAAGAACTGCTCCGTCTTCCTCAAATCCGTGGAATAAATGCCCATATTGGAGATGCCGGTAATCGTCGGTCGCGTCTGGCCGCAGGCAACTCCACCGGCGCATGTAAGCAGAATCGCAAAACTCACTGTCCAGGTGTTCATGGTCTCTCCTCTATGTAGTACAGGCTATGCGATGGGGGTGCCCGCCGCACGGTAGATAGCTTCAATGGCAAGAAGATCCTTCAGGCCCTCTTCGCCGCCAGACTGCGGCTGCTTGTTGTTGCGGACGCAGTCGGCGAAATAATCAGCTTCCAGCGTGAACTGGAAGGGAAGCTTTCCGGTGCCTGCCACATCAATGGAATTGCCTGCTGCATCTCCAGTCAAGTGAATGCCGTCGTACATGAAGGCAGGCTCAAACTGGAGATAGCCATTGCTTCCGTTGATGATCAGGAAGCTCGGCCCGTCCTGGCCATAGGACGATCCGCACGAGGCGATAATGCCAGACGGCAACTTCATCGTCCATTCCACCGACTGCTCGACCTGAGCAAAGCGGCCGCTATGGTCACGCGTCGCCACCACAGCGGTGTAGTTCGCCGGCTCCTCACCCGTGATGTGCCGGATCGCGTTGAGCGGATAGATGCCGACATCCAGCACGGAGCCTCCGCCGCCGAGTTTGCGGTTAAGCCGCCACGCACCGGCAGGTTGCCGGTTGAAAAAGCCGCCCTGAAACGATTCCAGATCTCCAATACCGCCGTCCTTGATGATCTGAATCCCCTGAATCCAGGTCGGGTCGTATTGGATGCGGTACGCGATCATCAGTTTGACGTTCGCCTGTTGGCAGGCATCGATCATGGTGCGGCACTCGGCGCTCGAAATTGCCATTGGCTTCTCGCAAAGCACGTGCTTGCCCATCTTTGCAGCCCGCACCGTATACTCGCAGTGCATGCTGTTGGGCAGACCTATATAAACCGCGTCCACATCCTTGTTCTCGGCGAGACGTTCATACTCCTCATACGTATAAATGGAGCTCTTCGGGATGCCGTACATGGCCGCATATTTCTCTCCCTTCTCTTCGGGATGGCCAGTGACCAGTGCAGTGATCTTCGCAGACCGCGAGGCTGCACATGCGCGCATAAAGATATTGGAGATGGTGCCCAGGCCGACCGGTGCAAAGCCCAAGGGCTTCTCAGCAGCAGAGCTTTGTGCGAAGGATGGGACGCGTGTTGATGCCAGGGCGAGTGCGGAAACTTTGGCAAAACTACGGCGGTTCATGGGACCTCCGTGCTCCAACAGCCTATCAAAACCGCGTTCTACGGCAAACGTTGCGGGCGAAGAGGGAGGGGACGGTTGACATGGAAAGCTCGACAACGGAGCGGATGAAGGGCGGTAAGCCTCGACTCACTTGATAATGCACCCGTAGATGTATGCAGTTGAATCGAAGGGTTTAATCGATCATACTCCCGCGGACGTTTCACCTGCCTTGTTCCCCCTTCTGCCCTCAGATTCTGCTGAGGAGACGAAGCAAAGGGGCAATCCATGGGCCGGGGATGTTATCCTCTCCCGAACCAGAAGATCGAGAGTACTTTGCAGCACAGAAGGTTCGTGAGGATTAACCCATGTCTTGGATACGGATTTGCTTTGGACGCACGGTTGGGGCAGTTTTGTTGTTGGTTTTGGCCAGCCTGCGAGTGGTTGGATGGGCTCAGAGCGCCAAGCCGCTCCTCTTGCGCAATCCCTCATTGAGCAAGGACAAGATCGCGTTTCTCTATGCGGACGACATATGGACCGTGCCGCGTTCCGGCGGTGATGCGGAGCGACTGACATCGGTAGGTGCGGTCACGGCGGGGCCTTACTTCTCTCCTGACGGAAGGCAGATTGTTTACTCGGTTCTGGAAAACGGACAGGCGGATGTCTACGTGGTGAACGCCGAGGGTGGCGTGCCCCGAAGATTGACCTGGGCTCCAGGTGGCAGCCTGGCGGTGGGATGGACGCCGGATGGCAAGGATGTGCTCTTCGCCTCCATGCGCACCAGCTATTCGGACTTCCCCAAGATCTTTGAGGAGCGCGCAGATGGGACCGGAATACCGACCGTGCTTCCGCTGCCAACTGCTGCCGAGGGCAGCTTTTCGCCGGACGGCGGAACGTTTGCTTATGAGCCGATCCAGCAGTGGGAGGATGCCTGGAAGCACTACCGTGGCGGACAGACGAAGAAGGTGTGGCTGGTGAACATGAAGACCCTGGACCTGGTGAAGGTTCCGCGGGAGAACTCGAATGACTTCAATCCGGTATGGGAGGGGAAGACGGTCTATTTTCTCTCTGACCGGAACGGGCCGGTGTCGCTGTTCCGCTATGACACGGGGACCAAGGCCGTCTCAGAGGTCGTCGAGAATCATGGATATGATCTGAAGACGGTTGCGGCAGGGCCGGGCGCGCTGGTCTACGAACAGTTCGGTTCCTTGCACCTCTACGATCTGGCTACCGGCAAAGAGCACGCTGTGGAGGTCACCATCCATGGAGACCTTCCGGAGTTGGCGCCGCACCTGAAGAATATTCCCGCCAATGAGGTGCAGAACATTGGCATATCGCCGACCGGCGTGCGCGTGGTGGCCGAGGCGCATGGAGAGATCTTTACGCTGCCGGCAGAGAAAGGGGACACGCGCAACCTGACCAGGACACCCGGAACGGCGGAGCGAGATCCGGCGTGGTCTCCGGATGGAAGGTCCATTGCTTACTTCAGCGATGCGTCGGGCGAGTATCAACTTTATATTCGCGATCAGGATGGGCTGCTGCCGCCGAAGGTGATTCCTCTGGGGCCGCACCCTTCCTTCTTCTACCATCCGCAGTGGTCCCCCGACTCCAAGCACATTGCGTATACCGATGCGCATCTGCATCTGTGGTATGTGGATGTGGCCGGCGGCAAGCCGGTGTTGGTGGATACGGCGTTGCGAGCAGGGTTCGGGGCGGGAATGCATTTGAGCTGGTCGCCGGATTCACAGTGGATTGCCTATACGCGGGATCTCCAGAATCAACTCCATGCGGTGTTTTTCTATTCGCTGGCTACGCACAAGGCTACACAGATTACCGACGGGATGAGCAATGCATCGGACCCGGTGTTCGACTCCGGCGGCAAGTATCTGTACTTTACGGCATCGACGAACAATGGACCGTCGGATGCTGGGATCGATCTGTCCTCGCTGGACCGGGCGACCAGCAGTAGCGCGTATGTGATTGTGCTGGCGAAGGATGGCATCTCTCCCGTGCCGCCGGAGAGCGGTGACGAGAAGGTGACTGCGGATGCCGACAAGAAGAGTGATGACGCCCCGGCGGAGACACAGCAAGACTCCGATGCGAGTGCTGACAGCAGCCAAGCCAAGACGGCCGCGAAAGGCGACGAGAAGACGAGCGCAGCCAAGAAGGAGCAGGTGAAGCCGACGGTCATTGACCTTGCCGGGATCGGGAATCGGATTCTGGCGCTGCCCATCCCGGCGCACAATTACATCGATCTGCAGGTGGGCAAGAGCGGCGTACTGTTTCTGGCCGAGGGCGGCCCGGTGGGGCGTCCGTCAGACAATGATGGCCCCCGGATTCGCGCTCTGTGGAGGTTTACCACCAAGTCGCGAAAGACCGAGGAGGTACTGAGCGACCTGACCGGATTTGCAATCTCCGCCAATGGCGAGAAGCTTTTGGCGATGCGCGGCAAGAGCTGGTTCATTGTGCCGATCGCCCAACTGAAGACGGGCTCGCCCGAGGCTACGCTGGGTAAGCCAGTGCGGAACACTGGGATGTTTGCGGTCATCGATCCGCGAGCCGAGTGGAGGCAAGAGTATGAGGAGACGTGGCACATTGAGAGAGACTTCTTCTATGATCCCAACTTGCATGGGCTGGATCTAAGCACGATCTATGCGAGGTACGAGCCGTATCTGGATGGGCTGGCGTCGCGAGCGGAGTTCACTTACCTGTGCAATGAGATGCTGGGCGAGATCGAAGTGGGCCATATGTTTGTCCGTGGACCGCATGAGCCGGGGGATGGGCCAAAGACAGGACTGCTGGGCGCCGATTACGTCGTGGAGAATAACCGTTACAAGTTCGCAAAGATCTACAACGGACAGAACTGGACGCCGGCACTGCATGCGCCCCTCACGCTACCCGGAATCAATGTGAAGGCTGGCGAGTATCTTCTGGCGGTGAATGGACGTGAGCTTACGGCGGCCGATAACTTATACAGCTTTTTCGATGGGACGGCAGGCAAGCAGACGGTGATACGCGTAGGCCAGAAATCGGACGGGAGCGATGGGAGAGATGTCACCGTGGTTCCGGTGGACTCTGAGAGGGGTTTGCGAAATCTCGATTGGATTGAATCGAACCTGCGCAAGGTGGATGAGCTCTCCGGCGGCAAGGTGGCGTACATCTATATGCCCAACACCTCCGGCGCCGGATATGACAACTTCAACCGGTATTTTTACTCACAACTGGAAAAGCAGGCTGTGGTGCTGGATGAGCGCTACAACGAGGGTGGGCTGATCGCCGACTATATCGTCAACGTGCTGGGCCAGAAGCCATTGAGCGGCGCGATTGGACGAGATGGGGAGGCGGTGCATGATCCGCAGGGAGCGATCTTTGGGCCCAAGGCGATGATCATCAACCAGTCCGCGGGATCTGGTGGCGATGCCATGCCGTGGTACTTCCGCAAGGCCGGGCTGGGAACGCTGGTGGGTGTTCGGACCTGGGGCGGTCTGGTCGGCATAGGAGGCTATCCTGTGCTGATCGACGGCGGTACAGTGACGGCTCCGCGGTATGCCATTTTTGGACTGCATGGCGAGTGGGAGGTGGAGGGACATGGCATTCCCCCGGATGTTGAGGTGGAAGAGTTGCCCAAGGATGTTGCAGCGGGTCACGATCTGCAACTGGAGCGTTCGGTTGCGATCGTGATGGAGCAACTCAAGGAGCATCCCATTCCCGCAATACCTGTTCCGCCGTATCCCAACTACCACCAGCATGATGGGTTAGGATCTGCCCACTAGAGCAGGCTACAGGACGATGGTGAAGAGCTTGGCCAAAGGGTTGGCCAAGCTCGTGGCTCGGTGGGTGGGCTAAGCCTCGCCGCGTAGATGCTTGCTGGGAGGCACTTGAGGACAGAGCGAAGGCGCAGCCCTGAATGGCGAGGACACAGAGCTGTCGTCCATGCCTTACACTGGAACGGTATCGCCCTGGTCCGTGGCGCGAAAGGAGCTTGCATGCCCCTCCCCGTTATCCTTTTTATTATTCTCGGCCTGGCGGTACTCATCACCGTTGCCAAGACCTACTACCAGGTACGCACCTTCACCGCCGGCGTGGTGGAACGCTTCGGCAAGTTCAATCGCATCACTCGGCCCGGCCCCCATCTGCTGATTCCGTTTGCCGAACGGATGTTCTACGTTGATCTGCAGGTAAAGCAGGCCCAGTTTTCTGTGGAGACCAAGACTCGCGACAATGTGTTCGTCCAGATCCCAGTGAGCGTGCAGTACCAGGTACTGGATGACCGGATCTACGATGCCTTCTACCGGCTCTCGCAACCCCAGAAACAGATCGAGTCCTTTGTCTTCAATTCCATCCTTGGCCATGTTCCCAAACTCACTCTGGACGAGACGTTCGAGCAACAGTCGGGGATCTCCGTCGCCGTGAAGAATGAGCTGGACCAGACCATGTCCGGCTTCGGCTTCAACATCCTGACCGCGCTGGTGACCGATATCATTCCGGACACCAAGGTGAAGGCAGCGATGAATGATATTAACGCCGCACAGCGGACCCAGGTAGCCGCCCAGGCGCGCGGCGAGGCCGAGAAGATACTCAAGGTGAAGCAAGCGGAGGCCGAGGCTGAGTCCAAAGCGCTTCAAGGCAACGGCATCGCGCGGGAACGCCAAGCCATTATCGATGGGCTCTCCGCCTCGATTGAACACTTCCAGCAGGGGGTCCCCAGCACCTCTGCCGGTGAGGTGATGGCCCTGGTTCTTTTGACCCAGTACTTTGATACGCTGCGCGACATTGGCACTCGGGGCGGGACGAATACGCTCTTTCTACCCAACTCTCCTGGTTCAGCATCTGACTTCCAGACCCAGATTCTGGCTGGTCTACGGGGCGCACCCTTGCCTGCGCATGGGGTGGACCCTGCGCGCCCCGAAGAACCCCAGCGCCCTTACGACCCAGCCGCCCCACCGGTTGGAACGCCGGGAACTCCCAATCCATTTGTCAGCCAGTAAGGTAACGGGTTCGGTGGTGGCTCTTTTGCTGTCTGCGCTCTCCTGGGGCGATTAAGCTAAAGGAGTCCGGATTGGCAGCCGATAAGACCGTCAGAAGCCATGGCGACGCTTATCCAAACCGAACAGGACCGTAATCCGGAGCAGAACCCCCGACCGAGCGGTGAAACCGTTCTTCCTAAAGACACGGATTGGAGTTCGCGCACCATTGGCGGTCCGCTCCGCGTTGTAGCCAGTACGCTGCTTGGGCCGGTATTAACCGCGATCGCATTACTGGGCTTTTTGATCGCGATGGCAGATCTGAGCTTGTACCGATTGCGAAGTTTTTGCAAGGGCCGCCCCCAGCCCAGGGGACTGTGGGATCTTTGAATCTGGCCCGGCTCCGGTTCGTGCTCAGCGTAGCTCCCTGCGCTGAAGCACCAGTCTGCGCGCGATGAGCGGCACCACGCCACAGGGTCACGTCAAAAGAAGGTGTGTTGGGCAGATGAGGTAGGTGGAATAGCCGGCGTGGCTACGCGATAACACCAGCATCTTCGATACAAGGGTTCACAGCTCCCAACGGTTTGGGCGTGCTCCCATGCCTTTGGCAAAAGGTGACGCCAAAGATAGGCACCCCTGGGTTTGGTGACCTCTTGAGTTGAAAGCGCTCTGGACCTGACAGCGATTCTGGCGCTGTTCTTGGTCTGGATCAGCAGTTGTAGTTGATCTCGTCTTCCTCTTCGACTCCGTAGCGGCGCAGGAGGTTGGGCAGATTCTGGCTGAAGGCCGCGCGTGGCATGACGACATCACAACCCGCCTCAACTGCCTTGGCCTTGAGATCACCCTGCAGGTGGGAGAGGAAGCCGATGATAGAGGCTGACTTCTTGAGCTTGGCCTTTAGCTTTGGAATCAAGGTGAGAGGCTTGGCGTTGGCGTTATTCAGGTCAAAGACGATGAGAGCGGGTCTGTTCTTATCGCTCTCGATCAACTCTGCCACAGATTCCTTCTCATTTTTGAGGAATGCTACCTTGACCCCCAGCTTTTTCGCTGTCTCCTGGATCTTAGCCTGAAAGAAAAGCTCTTCGATGAAGAAGTAGATGTGGGTCTGGGCTCCCTCAGGAATAGGAATGGGCCGCGGCATGGAGCGGTCGATGGGCTGCGAATCGCCTGTGTGGCGATGGCCGCTGCGCCGCGGCTGTCCGGGCATCTGAATGGTGGAGGGAGGGGTGTCGCCGAACTCGCCCACTTCGCGATAGCTGTGATCCATGGGACCTACAAACCCGCGTTCCCGTGGCTGGTTGCCACCATTCTTCCCTTTGCGTTTGAACCCACCAATCTGGTTGCCAAAGTTGTCCGGTCGGTAGCCGTTTCCGTTGCCGTAGGCGTTGGATGGAGCAGGTTCGGCCCGGAAGTCATTGCCGGGATTTTCCGACCGGGCTGCACCGCCGCCGCGCCGCTCGCGATCCCGAAACTTCTTTTTCCATCGTTTGCCGGTCGCTGGCTGGGCAGGGGCGGACTGTTTCCTCGTCGGCTGGATCCCCGCCGAGGCGGCCAGCGCCAGGCTTTCGCCCTCCATAACCAAGGGAACCAGCGCTGGACCAGTCTCCACCTCGGGGCTGGAGCTGGCCGAGCCGTCGCCGGCTATCTTGCTCTTTCGCTTGCGGCGACGACGGCGGCTGCTTTTACTCTGGCCCATGCTGGGACCCGGCTGGCCTGCGTCGTTGGCTTCTCCGAGCTCTGGCGAGCCGTACTCTGGATTGCCGTCATCTCCGCCGCTATAATCCTCCGTCGCGTTGTACGACGAAGTGGCTGCTATATTCTGCTCTGACATGGTACTGTTGTTTCCCCTTGCAATTGCAGGCTTGAGGCCGATGAGACATGCGCTTGAGTCTAGCCCATCCGGGTCTAACCGGAGTGGGTTGGAAGGCGAACGGAGCGTCGTCTGTCCGAGGCGCAGATTCAAAGATTCTCTTTGGTACATCTTTGGCCGTCACTGTCGATCCGGGCTTCAGACTGCGCGGATGGATTGCTTCCGGTCCACACACGAGACCCGGCAAACGGCTTACGGCACTCCGACGCACTTGGTACTATCCATTCTTTGGGGGTAGCCCAAGGCTCCCGTCTTTGGATTCCATGGCTCGATCCGATCCGCTCTGGGCAAGGATGCGGTAGCCTTGCTTTTCCATCTACTCTACTGCCATAGCTCCGGCGCTCACGCGCGACGACTAGGCTTCTCTACTGCGTGTTTGCTGCATTCATCACGGAGCGATTCTTCCGTTCCCTATGGTTCGCTACGCTGGCTTGCTGTGGTTCGCGAGGCTTTGCTTCGCTTGATTTGGTCTGCTCCGTTGGATGGAACTTCTTCCGGTTGAAGCCTCTGTGGCTTGATCTCCGCAACACGCTCTCTATTCACCCTAAAGCATGGTGTTGGAATAATGGGCTACGCTCTTGGCACCCCTTGTTGATCGCTTCGCGATAATTCAGCATCTGCAGAGGCCAAGCTGGAGATGCAAGCTCATGATCGGCCACTGCGGAAACCCGCGCTCTAGCTCTGAAAGCTCACCAGGTAAGAACCCACCGGACGGTTCACGGTGCGTTCGTGACCCTAGCCAACGGAACATCCTGATTCTACGCTGGACCGAAAAGAAGTGCAACTCCTCTTTTTCATCACGCAAGGAGCTTTGGAAAAGACATTGGGCCATCCCCCTCCCCGGAAGATGGCCCTAGCCCCTAATAGCCAGTCACTGGCCTCCTGAAGGGTCATCTGGGAGCGACTGCTCTTCGAAAGACCGTTGCCTGATGGGGGGACCTCCCTCTTTTCATCGGGGAGATTGAATCCCGTAACTCTCTTTCTTCCCAGTTCCTTGGCAGGTTTGAGGGCTTCCAGAGATTCAAGCGGCGCTGCCGCTTCAAGCACGACGGGCGAACAGGTGATCAAACCTAGCCTAGGGCCAAGCACGCTTGACCTTGCCACCTGAACTCCGCTGCTTACTACAAGAGCAATCCGAGCGCCAAACCTGAGGCTATTGTTTTCACCCAAGTACGAGCGGCAAACCGGCGAAATCACCCAAAAAGCGGAATTGTTCTTTTCCAGACTACGTTTTTTCGGAAGAACTCCGATCTATCGGTCCTGGGATCCTTCCGGCGGCTTGATTGACCCGTCTCGATCGTCTCCATATAATTGCGCTGAGCCTACTGTCCTCTCGCGCCCGCGAGCTTTTCCTTCCTCTTAAGACGAGAAGGAAGAGCAAGTCGGCAACACCTTCGGGTGCTCCAAAGGGCGGAGGAAGGTGCGGCAGCCTTCCCTGCGGCGATTGGCGCCGAGAGTAACCCAGCCGAAATCTCCGGAATCCGGATTCTTGTAAGGAGCCTTACATACCGCATGAACCGTACCTTTGTTGTTGCTACTGCGCTGGCGACCGGCCTCGCAGCTTCCTCCCTCGTTGCCCAGACCACCAGATCCTCTACCGCCCATGCAGCCAGCACTGCGTCAGCGCCAGCGGAGGTTAAACCTGAAGCGATTCCAGCCAAGATCGCGATCATTGCCTTCGAGCAGGGAGTGATTGCCACCAATGAGGGCCAACGGGCCGTGGCTGATATCCAGAAGAAGTATGAGCCCAAGAAAGATGCCATTGAGGCGCTCTCGAATGAAGTCGACTCACTCAAGAAGCAGTATCAGGCGCTACCTGCGACTATCTCCGACGAGGAGCGCGCTGCCCGCCTGAAGAGTATCGATGATAAAGAGAAGGCGCTGCAACGCAACGTAGAAGATGCACAGAACTCCTACAATCAGGATGTGCAGGAGGCTTACGGCAAGATTGCTCAGAAGTTCGGCGGTACAGCCGTGAAGTACGCCCAGGATCATGGCTTCACGGTGCTGCTGAATGAAGGCGGCGCCCAAGGGCTCCCTACGGTTTTGTGGTGGCAGCGCGAGACGGACATTACCCAGGCCGTTATCAATGCGTACAACACGGCCTCTGGCGTAGCCCCGCTGCCACCCCAGGCCCCCACCCCCCAGCATGCCGCCCCGGCGGCTCCCCAGCGGCAGTAGTCGCGCGGCAATCTTCCAGCAACGAGAAAGGAGGCCTTCGAGCCTCCTTTCTCGTTGTTTTTGAAGAACTTGCTCCGTAGCCGTCTCTGCCGGTAGGGCACCGATTCGATTCCCTGGTCTTCATCTGAATTCGTTTTTTTATTCTTCTCCGACTTTCAATACCGCCAAGAAGGCCTCTTGCGGAATATCCACCTTCCCAATCCGCTTCATCCGCTTTTTACCCTCCTTCTGCTTCTCCAACAGCTTCCGCTTGCGGCTGATATCCCCTCCGTAGCACTTGGCAATGACGTTCTTGCGCAAGGCAGATACCGTGGACCGGGCGATGACCTTTGAGCCGATTGCCGCTTGAATCGCCACCTCAAACATCTGCCGCGGGATTAGTTCGCGCATCTTCTCCACCAGCGCCTTGCCCCGTTCGTAGGCGGAGTCGCGATGCACGATCATGGACAACGCATCGACAGGATCTCCGCCGATGAGAATGTCCATCTTGACCATCGGTGAAACCCATGATCCGGCCAGATGATAGTCCAGTGAGGCATAGCCGCGCGATACCGATTTGAGCCGGTCGTAGAAATCGAGCACGATCTCATTAAGGGGCAACTCATAGGTCAGCATCACGCGGGTCTCGCTGACGTACTCAAAGTTCTGCTGCCGCCCGCGCTTTTCCTCCACCAGTTTGAGAATCCCCCCCACGTACTCTTCGTTGGTGAGGATCTTGGCGGTGATCACCGGCTCTTCAATCTGCTCGATCTCCGTACTCTCCGGCCAGCGCGAGGGATTGTCCACCTCCAGCACGGACCCATCAGTCATGGTGATTCGGTAACGCACGCCGGGCGCGGTGGTAATCAGGTCCAGGTTGTACTCCCGCTCCAGCCGTTCCTGGATGATCTCCAGATGCAGCAAACCTAGAAAACCGCAACGGAAGCCAAAGCCCAGCGCCACGGAGGACTCGGGTTCAAAGCTGAACGAGCTGTCATTGAGGCGCAGCTTCTCCAGGGCATCACGCAGCAGCGCATGCTCATGCGAGTCCACTGTGTACAGACCGGCAAAGACCATGCTCTTGATATCTTCAAAGCCGGGCAGAGGATGTTCGCAGGGCCGGTCGACATGGGTGATCGTGTCGCCCACCTTGGTGTCCGCGACATTCTTGATGGTAGCCACGAAGAACCCAACCTCGCCCGCGCTGAGTTCGGTGAGTTCCACCGGTTTGGGCGTCATCACGCCCATCGACTCCACATCGAACTGCCTTCCGTTGGACATGATCTGGATTCGGTCGCCTTTGCGCAATCGGCCGTTGATGATGCGCGCCAGCACGATGACGCCGCGGTAGGCATCGAACCATGAATCAAAGATCAGCGCCTGAAGCGGCGCATCGGCGTTGCCTCTGGGCGGCGGCAGCAACATGACCACAGCCTCCAGGATGTCTGCCACATGCAGTCCAGTCTTTGCGCTGACGGCCACGGCATCCTTGGTTGGCAGGCCCACCGACTTCTCAATCATCTCCTTGGTGCGTTCAATGTCCGCGCTGGGAAGATCGATCTTGTTGATGACCGGAATGATCTCCAAGCCGTGGGAGATGGCTAAGTAGGCGTTGGCCAGTGTCTGAGCCTCCACCCCTTGCGAGGCATCGACCACCAGCAGCGCGCCTTCGCAGGAGGCCAGCGAACGGGAGACTTCATAACTGAAGTCCACATGGCCGGGCGTGTCGATGAGGTTGAGTTGATAGGTCTCTCCATCCGACGCGGTGTACATCATGCGCACGGTATGCGCCTTGATAGTGATGCCGCGCTCTCGCTCCAGATCCATGGCATCCAGGACCTGGGCCTGCATCTCGCGCGAGCTCAGGCTTCCGGTCAGTTCCAGCAGCCGGTCCGAAAGGGTTGATTTGCCGTGGTCGATATGCGCGATGATCGCGAAGTTGCGGATGTGAGATGGATCCATGGAGAGAGAAAACCGAAACTCCGACGGGCGGTGATTGCGCACCAGAGTGGGGTGGGCCTTATAGTCTCCATCTTACATCCCACGGATCGCAAACCCAGGAGTGGAGGCAGCTTGCGTGCAATGCGAGATGTGGCCGCTTCGGCGCAGGAGGTGGGATTCACGCGGCACCGCTTACAATGGGGAGGTTGATGCAGAAATTGAGAGCTACCTTCTTAGCCCGACGTGGCGCCCTGGTGGCCACCTGGGCTCCGTTGCTGGCTCTGGCGCTCTCCGGCTGCCAGAACGGCCGCAGCGCCGCCGCTCCTGGCAGCGTTGCGGCCAACAGCACGGCGCCGGCGCTCCAGCAGCAGACTACGCCTCAAACCCAGGCGGAGGCTCCGGCCAGGAGCGTCGAGCAGCAGATGATCGCTGCACAGCACGAAGAAGCTGTACAAGCGCTGATCGCCAAAGCCGAGGCGAGCTATCAGGCCGGCGTACAGAACTACAACAACAATCGCCTGGACGCTGCGCGCCAGGACTTTGACTTTGCGGTTGATACCATGCTCTCCAGCGGCATGGACCTGAAGAACGATCCCCAGCTCGCCGACGCCTTCGATCAGCTTCTCTCCGCTATCAATTCCCTGGAGATGTTCGCGCTGAAGCAGGGCAACGGCTTCTCTGAACAGATCCAGGAGGCTCCGGCCCAGGCGGCGAATGAGGTGACCTTCCCTGCCAACCCGGAGTTGGTGGGTAAGATCGCCACGGAGTTGAAGACCACCAAATCCGATCTTCCGCTGGTGGTGAATGACTACGTGGCGGGCTGGATCAACTACTTCACCAACTCACCAACCGGCCACGCTCACCTGGAGCGTTCTCTGGAACGAGCTGGACGATACAGCGCGATGATCTCCAAAGATCTGAGCGCTCAGGGTGTGCCCCAGGATCTGATCTATCTGGCCGTAGCCGAGTCTGGCTTTCAGCCGCAGGCCGTCAATCCCAGCTCCGGCGCGGGCGGCATGTGGCAGTTCATGCCTTTCAGCGGCCCCTATGGCCTGGAGCGCAACGGCTTCTTTGACGAGCGTTTTGATCCTGAGCAGTCTACCCTGGCCTACGCCCGTTACATGAAGGAGCTGTACGACCAGTTTGGCGACTGGTATCTGGCGATGGCAGCCTACGACTGGGGCCCCGGCAACGTGCAGCGGGCCGTAGCCAGAACCGGCTACGCAGATTACTGGCAACTGTACCGCATGAACGTTTTGCCGGGCGAGACCAAAGCCTACGTGCCCAGCATCATCGCCGCGGCAATCATGGCCAAGAACCCAAAGCTGTATGGGCTTGCCGACGTGGCTCCCGACCCACCGGTAGTCTTCGATGACGTGACCACCAGCTACGCAATCGACATGCGGCTGGTGGCCGACCTTACGAACTCCACGCTGGCTGAGATTGTCTCCCTTAACCCCGCCCTGCTGCGGCTCTCCACGCCGGAGGACATTCCATACACGCTGCACCTGCCAGTGGGCAGCCGCGAGATGTTTCTTGATCGCCTGAAGAACATTCCCGAGGAAGACCGCACTCGCTGGCGTTTTCATGTAGTGCAGAGCGGCGAGACTCTGGATGAGATTGCAGCCTCGCTGCACGCCAATGTGAGCCAGCTGACCTCAGTGAATGGCCTGACCGGCCCAGTGCAAACCGGCGATGAACTGGTGATTCCGCTGCAGGCCGGCAGTCGACTGGCTCCCGGCGCGCGTTATCGCATGCGCCGCAAGGACACACTGGTGACCGTTGCGGATCGGTTCGGCGTTACCGTGGAGCAGCTACGCACATGGAATCACCTCCATTCCAATTACGTGCGGCCTGGACGGTCGCTCTATGTCGTCGAGCCGATTCACCTGGCTTCTTCCCCTCGCATACGCCGAAGGAGGAGGGGCTCGCATACGTCTCGGACACGATCCAAGCAGCGATCGGGGCAGCGTTCCAGCGCGGCCTTGCGACACCCGACCACCCATCGCAAGGCTTCTTCGCACCCTGCGAGCCGGACGAGAGACGCAAAGAAGAAAGCCAAAAAGAAGGTGACGAAGCAACAGCCCCAGTAGAAAAAAATGCACTGCCCCCAAAAAGGTGCTTGCTATTTCATGCCTTCGCGCGTAATCCTGTTGTCATCATGCGTGAAGAGTGTCTCTAGAGCATCAGAGACACCCGGCTCTGAAAATACACCTCGCCGTCAAGGGCGTTTGACCGAAGACGATGACGGGATACTGGGAACCAAGTAATCGAAACCAAAACGCAAGGATCAAGTAGCTGGGAGAGAACGTTATGTTGCAGGACGAAGAAACGATCAAGCTCTACGCAGCAGGCTACGAAGAAGACGAGACCGACGATCTGAACGATATGGACTCGCTTGATGAGGAAGAAGAGGAAGAGTTCAACGTGATCTCGGTCGATCGCATCGAGACAAATGAGGTCTACATACCCTCTTCCGTAACCGCGTCCTCTTTTGAGGCTCCGCCCCAGCCGGCGCCTCAGCCAGCGCCCAGTGCTCCGGCCCAGGTCGGCAGGAAAGCCCCGGCAAAGAAGGCCGTTGAGAAGAAGGCTGCCGCCAAGAAGCAGGCAAAGGCCACTGCGAAGAAGGAAGCCGTCAAGAAAGCGCCCGCGAAGAAGGCCGTCAAGGCGGTGAAGAAGACTGCTGCAAAAAAGGCCAGTAAGAAGGCTGTGGGCAAAAAGATTTCAAGTTCTGCCGCGAAGGCAACACGTGCTCTGCGCGGCGGTAAGTCTGCCTCGAAAAAGGCAGTCGGCAACAAGAGCACAAGCAGTAAAAAATCGACTATGAGAGGTAAGACCTTGGCAACGAAGAAAGCTGCAAAGAAGGCTGTTAAGAAGGCCGTCAAGAAGGCTCCTGCGAAGAAGGCCGTCAAGAAGGCTGTTAAGAAGGCCGTCAAGAAGGCTCCTGCGAAGAAGGCTGCGCCGAAGAAGTAACCTCGGAAGCCATAACCGAAGTACAAGGCAAGCAAAAGCGCCCGGCTCCTTCGATGGAGGTCCGGGCGTTTTTGCGTTTGCTGAAGCGCTGAGGCGAGGGGGGTGCTGCTGTTCTTCCGCCAGAGAGATTTTGCCGGTTGCCGGACTCCCCGGAAAAACCGGCATCGCGTTACGCCTGCGCAGAAGATGCTTCAAAGCCCCTTCGAGCTGGTCATCTGGCTAGTTTCGCCTTTGTGCTCCCGAATCGCCGCCAGCACCTCCGCGCTGTGGGCCTGGATATCCTTGACCTGCCACTCCTTCACAATCTTGCCCTGGGGTGAGATGAGGAAGGTGTCGCGCTCGGCATAATGAATGGGGCCGAATGATTTGACTGGGACGCCATACTCGTCGACCACCTTGTGGTTTGGATCCGCCAACAACTTGAAGGTCAACGAATCTTTGGTGCAGAACGCCTGGTGGCTATTCACGGTATCCAAAGACACGCCGAGCACCACTGCATCGAGGGCTTGATACTTTTTGAGGTCGCGCTGGAAGTTGTGCGCCTCAATGGTGCAGCCCGCCGTCTGATCCTTGGGATAGAAGTACAGGACTACCCACTTTCCCCGGTATTGATCGAGGGTGACCGGCTTGTTTTCCTGCGACGGCAGTGTAAAGTTCGGCGCCATACTCCCCACCGGCAGCAACTCGCCGGCGGCTAAGACGTTCCTATTACGAACCAGTTGAGCCAAGCCGAGACAGCCTGCCAACCCTATGACACATCCTGCTGCAATCCAACCTCTTTGAAGCATGGGGATCTCCTTAAGTTGCTTGCTTACGCACTGTGGGCGCCACTGCCATCCTACACCTTGTCCTTCTACCCAGGCGTAGCCCACGCCGGTGGACCCGTGGCATCCGAATCCCGCCTTACCGGGCGACATTTCAGCCATGCAGAGGCCGTCGCGTGCCTGGCTGGAATCGTCATCGACAAGAAGGCAGTCCCAGGGCACAGCAACGCTGGCGGAGACGGATGACCGCGGGAGGATTTGACCGAGCGGAGGGAGCGCTATGCTCCGGTCGAACCGAAACCGCTCGTTCCACGTGGCGCCTCAGTCAGCGTGTCCGTCTCTTCAAAGGTGGCCTGGATCCTCTGCACGATTCGCAACTGCGCGATTCGATGTCCGGGCGCCACCGTCTGCGGTTCACTGGTCAGGTTGGTGAGCACAATCTTCAGTTCACCGCGATAGCCTGGGTCGATTACTCCAGCCAGCGTGGTTATCCCGCGCATCGCCAGCCCCGAACGGTCCTCGACCATGGCTCCATGCGTGGAGGGCAACTCCAGCGCAAGCCCCGTCCTGACCGCTTGCGTCGAGCCCGGTTCTCCCAAGGGAGAGAGCACTGCGGCCTCTGCGGCAAAGAGATCCGCCGCCAGATCTCCATAGGCTCCGGCGTGCGCGTAGCGCGGCATCTGCGCCGACTCCAATAATCTTTGCACCAGAATCTTTGGTCCCATCCTCTATCTCACTCACTTCCTGGCTCTCTACTGGTGGTTCTCTACCTCCCACCGTCTACCGTTTCCTGCCTGAATCTAGGAGAGCCACTTCAACAGCCGGATCACGCCCATCGGCGCAGCCTTGGAGTGCGCGGAAACATCGGTCCGGGCATGAATCGCCTTGCGGTTCTGGCTGTAGTACGAAAAGGCCCGCAGCATCATCTCCTCATTGGTCAGCGTAGGCTTCCAACCCAACTCTTTACGAATTTTCTGGGTAGCAAAGACGAAGCTCTCTGCGATCATGCGATAGTGATACGGTCCAAGGGGGGAAATCTTGAGATGGTGCGCCAGCCGCATCATGGCAATCGCGGGCCGACGCGGCAGCGAGGCGACGCGGGAGGAGCTCCCCGCCGCGCGAATCACACTCTCATACATGGTTCGCATGGATGGTACCGAGTCCGAGCCGATGTGAAACAGGTTCGACTTGTCATAGGTTAGACACAGCAGGCAAGCTGTGGCGAGATCCTGCGCATAGATGAACTGGTAGCGATTGGACCCATCCCCTACGACCCAGACCTTCTTGCCGTCCTGAATGAATTCAAACAGGATCGCCAGCAGTCCCAGCCGGCCGCTATCGATAATGGTGGGACAACGCAGTGACACAACCTTGAACTCCGGATGCTGCCGGCACAGCGCCTCCAACTCTCGCTCAGCCTGCAGCTTTGACTTGCCGTATAGCTCCACGGGCGCGGGCTCATCAGCCTCTGTGACCGGCCTGCCAAACCCTTCGGCCCACAGACAGTTCGACGAGATGTTGACCATCTTCCTGACGCCCGCAGTAAAAGCTGCCTGAGCCACCAGCCGGGTTCCATCCACATTGCTGGTCCACAATAGATTTTGATCCTTGACGTCATGCGCCAACATCGCCGCGCAATGAAAGACCGCCGTAAACTTGTGCTCTGCAAACAACGCCGCCAGCAAGCCCGCGTCGCGAATGTCCCCCTGCACGCTGGTCAGCCCCTCGGCTCCAGCGTCTTCATCACGCACCAGGTCGATATTTGTGACGGCGTACCCTTCCTCCAGCAGTCGCCGCTTGAGCACGCCGCCAAAGAAGCCCGAACCTCCGGTAACCAATACCTCCATGGTCCTCATCGACTCTTTTATGCCTTTCTTGCTGACTTTTCTGTGGAGCGGAAGAGATACACCCCCAGAATCGCGATGAGCGGCTCTATCGGATGGCGAAAACGGGACTGCACCGTCACAAAATAATAGACCAGGGGGACTAGGGCGAAGACCAGCGCAAACAAACCTGCTCCTTCCAGCTTCTGGCGCAGCATGAGCGCGAGGCCCAGCAATCCGCAGGCGCTGAGAAAAGAGTAGCTGAACTCGCGCAGATACTCCTGCATGGGACGTCCGTTGGCGGCGTGCGGCATACCCTCCCAGAAGAAGAGAAACCGATCCAGCGTCCAACGGGCGATTTGGCCAGGACGGGAACGGATGTTGGCGATGGCCTGCCGCTGGCGCATCTGAGCATATTTGACTTCGCCCATGCGTTCATACTGCCGGAAGACGGGGTCGCCCGGCCACATGGGCAGCGAGGCTCCCCAGGGAAATCCATCGTTGGCAAACAAGGTGGATTCGTAGAGTTCCACTCCGAAGTTGCTGCGCGTCAGGATAAAGGCGTGCATCACGCGCTCATTTCTAGCCACCCAGGGGGCCAGAACCCCAGTGAACGCAAGCGTGGTCAACATGGCCCCGGCAAGAGCGTTCCGCCAGACCCGCCAGCGGCGCAGACCGCCCGAGCGAAATTGCGGCCAGACCACCCAGACCATGGAGGCAGGCAGGCAGAGCAGAAGAGAAGAGTTGCAGAGCGCGATAAGCCCCCACAACACGCCGAGCACGAACCACAGCAGAGGAGCGTTCCCTGGGGCTGTCTGAGCGCCTTGTCTCTCGGCTCCGGTCTGTTTGTTTTCTCCCACTCCGCGCAGCCGCAAGGTGACCACCAGCGCCCAACTAAAGAGGCACACGGTAAGCGACATCTCCCATATCCAATGCACAGCGTACTGCAGGGCCGGGGGATAGGCGGCCCACATCCAGGCCGACCACAGCGCTACCGGCGCAGCTGCGGTGGATTGCCGACGCGCCACCCCGCGCGCATCAAAGCAGCGCTGGGCGATCTCATAGACGGCGGGAACGACCAACGCGGAAAATGCGCTATCTGCCACCAGAACGGCTATCGCGGCAGCGTGGGTATAAACCCCGAAAAGTTTGAAGGCGGCAGCCAGCAGCAGTGGATAGAGAGGGGTTAGCCAGGCCGTGGGGCCTGACATTCCGTTGAAGGGGTTGGCATAACCATGCCCTGTCACCAGGGAGCGCGCAATCCGCCCGGCTTCAAAGCCAAAGTCGAAGTTTCCTCCAATGGTGCGGATCCGATAGGTATGCGCTACCAGAATCACGGCTACCCGCAGCGCAAAGGCTACCGCGCAGATCACCCAGGGGGAGTGAAAGAGCGGGCGTGAGTGGGGAGGCTCGTGTGGCTGTGGATGCGAACGATCTGGCTCATTCATCTTGCCAGACCCATTCTATGTAATCTTTCCGGCGACTCCAAATTTCTGGCGTAGGGTGCGCGACATAGCAGCGGAGGGCGACGATAGCGTTTGCTCCGCGGATGATCCAGAACATGCCGGACTGCTTGAGACGGGAGCCGATGACGGTCTTGCAGCCGGCTTCGATGACGCCGGAGCCGACAAACAAGTGCAGGCGGCGGAACTTGGGATAGCGCATACGCTCAGCATTTCTCTCAAAGTAATTTGCCTCAACGCGAATCTTCTCAATGACTTCAGGATGGGTTGCATCCATGGAGCGAAGGGCGAGGACCAGCGCTTCGATCTTCCCTTGTTCGAGCAAGTGTCGCTGGTGTTGGTTCATCCAGACCTTCTGTTTGGCTGTGTCGTTGGGATATAACTTGCGCACCAACTCCCAAAGATGCTGCCGGGCGTGATAGAGGTCGACGATCTGGATGGCGCCTGGGGAATGCAAGTCGGCGAGATTCCAGATCCATTCGGCGCCGTCGCCGAGAACTCGGTGTTGGCAATGTCCAGTTCCTGGTCAGCGGGGAACTGGCCTTGATGGCAGTGCGGGCACAAATAGTAGGGACGCAAGACTTGCGCCTGGCCCACGACCGTCAAGTACCGGCTTGGAGCGCAATTCCCGATACTGGGCGCGCTGGCCACAAGGGCAGGCGATCGTACGCTCCTCTTGAGTAGTCGGGGCGGCAAACTGTAGCAACTCGGTCAAGGCGGCGGCCCCGGCGCGGTGCATGGCCGCTCGCACTGCTGTCTCGACGGCTTCCAGGTCCAGGCGCCCGCTCTTGCGCCGGCCACTGAAAACGACGCACAGAAGTTGATCTATTTCGCGCGTGACTTCCCGGCGGATCGCTTCCCCCCGTTTTTTCCCCCGGTCTGGCGGCATTGCCTCGGCGACTGGCCGCAGCTTGCAAATCTGTTCATTGATCTCCAGAAGTTGCTCACCCAGTTCCCGGAAGCGCTGACACTCGGCGACCTCACGCTGAGCTTTGGCCAAACTTGCCGGAGAGGAAAACGTCTCGGTGACCGTCTTCCCGTTCACCTTGTGGGTCAGTCGGTAGTAGGGACCGTGGCCGACCCCACCGGCCCGATGGCAGTGACAGGTTGGATTTCCGCAGCGCCCGATGGTTCCCGTAATGGAACCCGAGCGCATGTCCCCCAACTGGGCCATCTGCCTCTGAACGGCAGCGCGACGATCTTCAAGGTCAAGCAGAGAGTCCGGCATGTTCCACCTCTTTGCCGAGAGGAATACTACGCTCGGCTTTATGCCGCAAAAAAGAGATCTTCCGAATCGCCACTTCTATGTCGCGCACCCGCTGAGTCGGCTGATATTGCTGGCCCAGCAAACAGACCAACTGGCGGATACAGCCCGATTGGCGGATACAGCCGGACTCTGCGTTGGCAACTCTCGTCTCCAACCCTACTCTTCCACGGCCCCATCCATCGCATCCGGTCCGCCTACTCGCCGAATCACAATCCACGCATACTCGGCCGCAGAGAGCGGAGCCAGCACGGCGATGGTCCACAACAGGACCACGCTCAGATCCTCCAGCCCAGGACGGCGAAGGACCTCTGAGGTCATCACCGTCAGCACACCAAGAATCTGCACCAGGGTGTTCAGCTTACCCAGCTTGCTGGGCGGGAAGTTGCGCAGCAGGCCGGTAACGAAGAGCAGCGTCGCAATCACCAGAATTCCGATGTCCCGGCTCAGCACCAGCACCGTCACAAAGCGCGGGATCACCCCCACATGGGTCAGCACCACAAAAAGCGTACTCAGCAGTAACTTGTCCGCAATCGGATCCAGGTACTGCCCAAGGGTGGTCCGCTGCTGCAGCATCCTCGCCAGAAGTCCATCCAGACCATCACTCACTCCGGCTACCCAAAGCAGACCAAAGGCCAGGCCCCAATGCCGGTACAGGATGGTAATCACCAGAAAAGGAAGGACAAACAGCCGCAGCAACGTCAATAAGTTCGGGGTAGCTCGAAATTGTCGAAGGGCACTCACTGAAGCTGGCAGACCGCAGGAACATCACGTTCCACAGATGCTCTCATGTTAATCGATTCTGACTGTGCGAATTCCTCAGCCCGCGTGAAGAGGATCATCTAGCCATATACGACCTTTTTGGTCTTGCATCTTGCCCCATGAAGTCGTAGACTTCTTCTAGCACGACTTTGCTTCGCATCTCTGACGTCTACTGTGCGCAATTTCTATGCTCAGGCTCACCAAAAAAGCGGATTACGGCCTGATGGCCCTCAAGTACCTCGCCGAACAGGCGGAATTAGCCGAGCGAGCCGGTCCGGATCTCCATCTTTCCGGAGCGCGCTCGGCCAAGGATATTGCCGCGGCCTATCACATCCCTCCGCAGTTGCTGGCCAAGATCCTGCAGACTCTGACTCGCGCAGGTCTGCTGGTCTCCCACGCCGGCGCTAACGGCGGATACGCCTTGGCCCGTCCTGCCTCCAGCATCTCAGCCTTTGAGGTGATCCGCGCCATCGATGGGCCGCTGTTCATTACAAGTTGCATCACCATACACGGTCCTTGCGACCTCGCTGGGCATTGCACCATCAAAGAACCGTTGCGCAAGGTGAATGAGAGCATCACCAGCCTGCTCTCCCACATCAGCGTCTCGGACCTTATCGAACCTGTAGACCATCTCTCTGAGCCCCTGGCCGGCGGGCTGGTGTCGATTGAGCGCTAGAGGCCAACGCCAAAACGCCCGCGCCAGGTCGGCGGGCAAACGGGAGAACCAAGCCATGAAGCAGGCTACGGAAATTTTGGGGAAGCATGGGCCGTAGCGAGGAAGCAGTAGTGAGAAAACAATAGCGAGTCGAACGTGTAAGCGTGTTTCAAGTACCTAGGCAATCAAGCAGTAGCACCGCACCACCACGCGCCTTCAGCGCGACCTTTCAGGAGCAATCACCATGGCCGAGACCACAGGACTGAACATCACCCAATCCAAGCAACCTCTTCCCGAGGGCGTGAAGCTGCCCATCTATATGGACAACCACGCCACAACCCCGCTGGACCCCCGCGTTCTGGACGCGATGATGCCTTACTTCACCAATATCTTTGGCAACGCCGCCAGCCGGAACCACTCCTTTGGCTGGGAGGCGGAGCAGGGCGTGGAGAAGGCGCGCGAACAGATCGCCCGGCTCATCGGAGCCACGGCCAAGGAGATCGTCTTCACCTCCGGCGCCACGGAGAGCACCAACCTGGCGATCAAGGGCGTAGCCGAGATGTACCGCGAGCGTGGCAACCATATCATCACCCAGGTGACCGAGCACAAGGCCACGCTGGACACCTGTAAGCGCCTTGAGAAGTCCGGCTTCCGCGTCACCTTCCTTCCAGTGATGGCAGATGGCCTCATCGATCTGGAGGATCTCAAGCGGACCGTGGACGACCAGACCATCCTCGTCTCCATCATGTACGCCAACAATGAAATTGGCGTGATCCAGCCAATTCCAGAGATCGGCAAGCTGTGTCATGAGAAGGGCGTCCTGTTCCACTGCGACGCCGTCCAGGCTGTCGGCAAGATTCCCGTGAACGTCCTGAGCGACAACATTGACCTGATGAGTATCTCCGGACACAAGATCTACGGGCCCAAGGGCGTGGGTGCCCTATACGTCCGCCGCCGCAACCCGCGCGTGCAACTGGCGGAGCAGATCAACGGCGGCGGCCACGAGCGCGGCATGCGCTCCGGCACCCTGAATGTGCCCGGCATCGTGGGCATGGGCAAGGCCTGCGAGATCTGCATGGAAGAGATGGAGAGCGAAGCCAAACGCGAAAAAGAGCTGCGCGATCATCTGATGAACCGACTCGTCAGTACGCTGGACTACGTCCGGGTGAACGGCAACATGGAACATCATCTGCCCGGCAACCTGAACATCAGCTTCATCTACGTGGAGGGCGAAAGCCTGCTCATGGGTATCAATGACGTGGCCGTCAGCTCCGGTTCCGCCTGCACCTCCGCCACGCTCGAGCCCAGCTACGTGCTCAAGGCCCTGGGACTCGGCGACGATGTGGCGCACAGCTCCATCCGCTTCGGCATCGGCCGCTTCAACACCCGGGCAGAGGTCGACTTTGTGGCCGATAAGATCATCGACGTCGTCCAGAAGCTCCGCGAGTTGAGCCCGCTCTACGAGATGGTCAAGGAAGGGATCGACCTCACCAAGATCGAGTGGGCGGCGCACTAACGCCGTAGGCCCTGTGCCTTGCCCCAGACGCACTCAAGCCTCGAAGCAAGGCACAGCACGATTCAGCTCCAAAACACAGTCGGGCCTGGCTAGTTCCGCCACCTCCGTTCGTCCCGCATCCAACCTGACACGATGCAAATTTCACCAGATTTTTCTTCTCGCACCAAAACAGTCCGAGTTATCATCTAAACTAGAGACGGCGTGTGCGGAATGCAGAACACTGCATCCGCTCCGCAGAAGAGGAACCCAAACCATGGCATACAGCGAAAAGGTAGTTGAACATTACGAGCATCCCCGCAACGTTGGCACGCTTGACAAAAACTCCCCCGAGGTTGGAACCGGCCTGGTGGGCGCACCGGAGTGTGGCGATGTCATGCGTCTCCAGATCAAGGTCAATCCGGAGACCCAGGTGATTGAGGACGCCAAGTTCAAGACCTTCGGTTGCGGCTCGGCGATCGCCTCCAGCTCCCTGGCGACCGAATGGGTGAAGGGTAGGACGGTGTCTGAGGCCCTCACCATCTCCAATACCGATATCGTCAAAGAACTCTCCCTGCCGCCGGTGAAGATCCACTGCTCGGTTCTGGCCGAAGATGCCATCCGCGCAGCCATTGGCGACTGGAAGGCAAAGAACGGCGTCACCACTTCGGCTGAGTCCGCAGTTGCGGTAGCTTGAAGCAGCACCGCAGAGCTGCATCCGGACAAACAATCCCTGCAACCCACCGGGCGCTGGGAATAACTCCAGCGCCAATTAGGTTTTTGCTAGTTCCTTGCTACGGACTTTGAGAGTCGGATGATGTCCACAGTCTCCATTTCGACCAACACCAGCCGTTCCATGACGGCACCCGCACCGAGTGAGGAGAAGACGAAGGATCCTCTCTCCGGGATGGCTTTGCTCACCCCGGAGGGCCACGAGCCTCGCTCCCGAACCTCCATTGAGATCACCCGGAATGCCTTGAAACGCATTCGGGTAGCCATGGGCAAGGAGGGCATCTCGCCCGACCAGGGAGGTCTGCGGCTGGGTGTGCAGGGGGGCGGATGCAGCGGCCTCAGCTACAACATCCGCTTTGACACCCAACCTAGAGAGCGCGACAGGGTCTTCACCTTCGGCGCCGGCGTTGAGACTCCCAATGATCCCTCGGGCGGCAAGCCGGTACGGATCTTCGTCGATCCCAAGAGCTTCCTCTACCTGGCCGGCATGGTTCTGGATTTTGAAGAGACCCTGATACGGCAAGGCTTCAACTTCATCAATCCCAACTCCACCAAGAGCTGTGGTTGCGGCTCTTCGTTCTCCGCCTGAGCTTCGGCCAGTCCTGCGGGATCTGTGTTGCTCGCCGCGTCCCTGCTCTGCGCACAGCGCCTGCCTCACCCAACCAGGACCGCGCCTCCGTTCACGTTGAAGATCTCTCCAGAGACAAAGCCCGCCCATCGAGTACAGAGAAAAACCACCGGCCCAGCGATCTCCTCCGGCTCGGCGGCTCGGCCCAGCGGAATCAGCCGCAGCGCGCGCTCCGCAGCCTGTGGGTCGCTCAGCGTGGCCTCTGACATCTCCGTTCGCACCCATCCCGGAGCCACGCAGTTGCAGAGAATCCCCTGCGGAGCCAGTTCGCTGGAGAGACTTTTGGTGAGTGAGAGCAAAGCCCCCTTGCTGGCCGCATAGTCGGCATGGAACGCCTCCCCGCGCTGGGCTGCGGTAGAGGCGATCAGCACCAGATGTCCCCGCACGCCGTCCTCCGGGAGGGGCTGCTTGAGCAACTGCGCCACTCCGGCCTGCACCAGCCCAAAGACGCTCTCCAGATTCACCCCCAGAGTGGTGCGCCACTGCTGGGCAGGCATGCTGGCCAGGGGCTGGTCGTGCGCTGGCCAGATGCCGTGGTTCACCACCAGACAGTCCAGCCGCCCAAAGACCTCTACCGCTGCGGCCACCAGGGCTTGTCCATCTTCGATGCAGCTCAACTCCTGGCGCAGCGCCCGGCAGCAACTCTCGCCTCCGCAGGCCTGCACCAACTCCTCTGCCTGGGACTGCGCCTGGCGATAGCTGAAGACCACCCGCGCCCCAGCCTGCTGTAGCAGGCGCACCGTCGCCGCGCCGATCCCCCGCGATCCACCAGTCACCAGGACAACTTTGCCGTGCAAGCAGAGGGAAGCTCCGTCCTGCTGTGTGGAAAGACCCATGCCAACGTTGTAGCAGGTCCGCGGCAGGATTCCAATGCACAGCACTTCGCCCCCCGCCTCTGCCCAGGCTCTTCGCGCAGCTCCCTTGCGCAGGAACTCCCACAGCACCTTGCCCCCTCGTTCACAAGACTCTGGCGCCATGCAACAGAGGCTGCTGCGCGTCCAGCAAGGTGAAAACCACATCGCGCCAGTAGCCGCCAAGCCGTAGTGGAACTTCGCCCACGCGGCTATACTTCAGACTGACCCATGCCAACGGAATCCCAAGCCAACCAATTTGCCCCGGTCGCCGAGCAGCTTGACCTCATCACCAAGGGCGCTGCCGAGATCATTCCCCCGGTTGCCTCCACTGCCCCAGAGGCTCTTGCAGCGCGCCTGGAAGACTCCCGCCGCAGCGGCGTCCCGCTGCGCATCAAGGCCGGATTTGATCCCACCGCGCCGGATCTCCACCTGGGCCACACCGTGCTGATGCGCAAGTTGAAGCACTTCCAGCAGCTTGGCCATACGGTGATCTTCCTGATCGGCGATTCGACCGCGCTGATTGGCGATCCCACCGGCAAGAACCAGACCCGCAAGCCGCTCTCCCGCGAAGAGATCGATCGCAACGCCGAAACCTACAAGGATCAGGTCTTCAAGATCCTCGACCGGGATAAGACGGAGGTGCGTTACAACTCCGAGTGGCTGGACAAGCTCGGCTACGCCGGCATGGTTCGCCTGGCCGCCAAGTTCACGGTCTCCCAGATGTTGGAGCGTGAAGACTTTCACAAACGCTTTCAGGATGAGCAGCCGATCCACGTCCACGAACTTCTGTACCCCATGGCCCAGGGCTATGACTCCGTGGCGCTGCAATGCGACGTCGAGCTGGGCGGCACCGACCAGAAGTTCAACCTGATGCGTGGCCGCGACCTGCAGCGCGACGCCGGACAGAAACCGCAGATCATCCTGATGACGCCCATCCTGGAGGGTCTGGACGGCCTGCAGAAGATGTCCAAGTCCCTCCACAACGCCATCGGCATCCAGGAGCCCGCCGCGGAGATGTACGGCAAGCTGATGAGCATCTCCGATGAGCTGATGTGGCGCTACTGGACCTTCCTCACCGACCTTCCGCAGTCCCGCATCGACGCGATGCGGACGGAGGTCGCTGCGCAGAAGCTGCACGCCATGCAAGCCAAAAAAAACCTGGCCCAGCAGATCACCAGTGACTTCCACGGCGCATCTGCAGCCGCCGACGCAGCTGCAGACTGGGCGACGCAGTTCCAGCAGAAGGGCGTCGCAGAGAATGTGGAGAGGATTGCCGTAGCGCTGGCTGACGTCGCTCGCATGGATGCTGCCTCGCTCCACAGCGCGCAGCAAGACCTGAATCATCCCGCCTTCGTCGATGTTGCCCGGCTGCTGGTTCGCCTGGGAATTAAAGAGTCCAGACGCGCCGCGGAAACTCAGGTGGAGACCGCCGGAGTCTTTCTGGACGGAGAGAAGACCTTCGAGAAGGTCTTGAATCTCGCCAGCCGCCCGCGCGAACTCACCGTGCGCTGCGGACGGCAGACCAAGATCGCGGTGATCCGCTAGCCCTGCGCTGATCCGCAAGCATTGCGGCGATTCGCCAGACACGCCGTCTTCTCCGGACAGATCTTTTCCTCTTCGCCGCTCGAAATCCGGCTTCGACAATCAAGAGCCCTGGTTGCGGGGAGGGGTAGCGTAGCATGATCTTGCAGGCAGCCACGCCACCCTCCCCCGCTCTCCCTATGCTGCGCACAGCCAACATCATCGGCTCTGGTCCCAATGGCCTCGCGGCAGCCGTCACGCTGGCCCAGCGTGGCGTTGCGGTTACGGTCTATGAGCGCAACGCTGCCCTGGGCGGAGCCTGCTCCAATGCTGAAGTCACCCTGCCCGGCTTTCACCACGATCTGGGCGCCTCTGCCTTTCCGCTGGGCATCAGCAGCCCGTTCTACCGCAGTCTGCCCCTGGCCGATCATGGCCTGCGCTGGATCCATCCCTCCGCTCCGTTGGCGCATCCCTTCGACGATGGCTCCGCCCTCACGCTGGAGCACACCCTGCAAGCCACCACCGCGCAGCTCAGCCCTCGGGACGCCCGAGCCTGGCGCTGGCTCTTTTCCTCCGCAGTGCGCAATTGGCCCCGTCTGCTGGAGGACGCAACCCAGCCACTTCTCCGCCTGCCCAGTCATCCCTGGGTGATGGCAGCGTTTGGAGCGCCGGCGCTATTGCCCGCACAACTGCTGGCCGCCACGCTCTTTCAGGACGAGCGGGTTAAGGCCTTATTTGCCGGTGTCGCCGCACACTCCGTTCTGCCCCTCAGCAGTGCGGCCAGCGCGGCTGCGGGAATTCTGCTCTCCGCAGCCGCACAGGCTGGCGGCTGGCCGGTGGCTGGCAGCGCCATCCCCGAAGTCTACGGTGCCCAGGCCCTTAGCCACGCAATGGCCGGCCTGCTGGGCGTTCTCGGTGGCCGGGTGGTGTTGAACGTTGAAGTCGACCGGCTCGACGACCTGCCACACGCCGACGTTACCCTGTTGGACACCAGCGTCGAGGCGCTGCTACGCATCGCCGGTGAGGATCTGACGGAGGGCTACCGGCAGCGCCTGGCGTCCTTTCAGCGTGGGCCGGGGGTCTTCAAGATCGATTACGCTCTTAGCCAACCCATCCCCTGGCGGGCCGCGGCGTGCGCTCGCGCGGCTACGGTACATCTGGGCGGCTCTTTGGCAGAGATTGCCCACTCCGAGCAGGAGGCGTTTTACGGCTCCCCGAGCCAGCCTTCCACGGCTCGTCCCTTCGTCCTCCTGGTGCAGCCCAGCCTCTTTGATCCGGCTCGGGCCCCAGCCGGCCGACACACAGCCTGGGCCTACTGCCACGTGCCCACCGGCTGCAACCTGGACCGCACTCAGGCCATCGAAGACCAGATCACACGCTACGCTCCCGGCTTTCCGGAGTGTGTGCTCGACCGCCGCGTAAGCAGCGCCAAGGGACTGGAGGAGTGGAATCCGAACCTGATCGGCGGTGACATCAGTGGCGGCGCAATGTCGCTGGGGCAACTCCTCTTCCGCCCCACCGCCAGCCTCTACCGCACCAGCAACAACAGAATCTATCTGTGCAGCTCCTCCACGCCCCCCGGCGGCGGCGTGCATGGCATGTGCGGACACCTCGCTGCCCTGGCGGCTTGGAAGGACCACGGAGCAGCATGACGCTGCAAGGCCATCGGTAATGCTCTGCCTCTATTCGCCGGGAGGGGCGTCCATTCGCGCCGGAAGCTGGGCGCTCTGTCTGCATTCTCCAGGCGTCAGGCGTCAGGCCCCAGGTGCCTCGGGAACGGCCTTGGGTTTGACCGCCGCTGGCGCGGAGTCTGCCCTCTTGGTTGAGGCCAGAATGGCATGCAGGGTCGTACCCTCCATGCGCGGCATGAACTCCACCGTCCCCGCGTCGCCGATGTCCATAATCAGGCGATTGATGATCTTGTATCCCAGATCCCGGTGTGCCATCTGGCGGCCTTTGAAGCGCAGACTCGCCTTCACCTTGTCGCCTTCACCAAGAAACCGGATCGCCTGATTTTTCTTGGTCTGGTAGTCATGCTCGTCCACCGTGACCGAAAACTTGACTTCCTTGATGGTGATCACCTTCTGCTTCTTGCGCGCCGCTCGCTCGCTCTTGTCCTTCTCATACAGGTACTTGCCGTAGTCCTGGATCTTGCACACCGGTGGAACCGCGTTGGGCGAGATCTCCACCAGATCCAAGCTACGCTCGCGGGCCATCTTCAGGGCCTCAAACGGCGGCATAACACCCAGTTGTTCTCCGTTCTCGTCGATCACGCGAACTTCGCGCGCGCGGATACGTTCATTGGTGCGGACAAGGGATTTTGCGGAACGCTTATCGAATGGTGGAATCTTCGGCCTCCACGGCGCGCAGGCTCTGCGGCCACGTTCAGAGAAATGGTTTGGGTTCCCGCTGCCATCCAGCGAAGATCCCGGAGCACTGGCAAGTATAGCATCGGCCCCGGCGCAGCCAATTACACCGGCAACGCAGAGAAACGACGGCTGCTCGCCTGGGCCCTGTAGACTCGCTGAAACTCTAGTTTACAGCACAGGCTGGCCGCACGACTGTCCACTTCGTTCCCACGCGCAAAGGACTCTGCGTATGCCGACGCCCCAGCGATCTTCTCCCGTCCCCAGTCCCTCGTTGACCGCCGATCCATCTGGCCAGATGCCACGCGCCTCTCGTCCAGCCGTTCTGCCACTCCGCACCAGCCCCCAGGCACCTTCTTCCGCGCGGTCTGATTCCATGTTTTTGCTCTGTACCCTCTCGACGTCGTCTCCCCACGGGGCATCCCAGAACCTCATCCGCTCCTCCCGGCAGGATCCAGATAGACTCAAACCACGGGACCCCTCCGCCATGACCACACTGCATATCCTTGGGGCGCTGCTTGTGATAGCCGCCGGGCTGGGATGGATCAGCTCCCGTTGGCTCAAACTCCCGGTCACCATTGGCAGCGTCCTGCTCACCATCCTCTTCTCCCTCCTGCTGCAGGCCATCGGCGTTCGCGCCCCCAGTCTGCACGCCTGGGCGCTCCGCCTGGTGCAGCAGATCCACTTCGGCTCCCTCATCCTGCACGGAATGCTGCCCATGCTGCTCTTCGCCGGAGCCTTCCTCCTCGATCTGGAGTCTCTGTCCCAGGAGCGTCTGCTGATCGCTCTGCTCTCGGTTCCCGGCGTCGTGCTCTCTACCGTAGCCGTCGCCGCCCTGATGTGGCTGCTGCTTCCTCTGCTTGGCCTTTATCCCCTGTGGCTGGCCTGTCTCTTCTTCGGCGCTCTCATCTCCCCCACAGACCCGATCGCTGTCCTGGAGATGCTCACGCGCGCTGGCGCGCCACGCCATCTGCAGGCTCAGCTAGCCGGCGAGTCGCTCTTCAATGACGGCATCGGCGCCGCCATCTTTCTCGCGCTTCTCTCTGCCTCCAGCGGAGCCCGCCCCACCGCCTTCAACATCGGCTGGATCTTCCTTCTGCAGGTCGGCGGTGGCGTTCTGCTGGCCCTTTTCGGAGCTTCGCTGGCCTCTTTCCTCATGCGCAGGACGCAATCCTACCCGGTTGGGATTCTGATCACCCTCGCCCTCGCCCTGGGCGGCTATGCGCTCGCCGAGGTTCTCCATCTCTCCGCGCCTATGGAAGCCGTCACTGCCGGCATCAGCCTGCGCCGGCTCCTTCAAGGCGATTCTCGCCAACGTTCGTCCCTCCCCAGCAGATCCGAGCCCATGGATCACAAAGTCATCGACCGCTTCTGGGAGGTCACCGACGAACTCCAGAACGCGCTCCTCTTCGTCCTGCTTGGACTGGAAGTTCTCTCCATCCCGTTTCGCCGTGGCGACCTGCTGCTGGGACTGCTCGCTATCCTGATGGTGCTCGCCGTGCGCGTAGGCGTGGTTAGCTCCATGGTAGGAACCGTCCGGGCGCTCGGACTGCTCAGCACTTCGCGCAAGATGCGCAGCCCCACGGCTGCCCGGCCCGCCGATCGGCTCTACGGGAGTTCCATCGCCGTACTCAGTTGGGGAGGCCTGCGTGGCGGCCTCGGCCTCGCCTTGGCCTTCGCAGTACCCTCTACACCGGCCAACCGCTGGATCCTGCCCACCACCTACATCATCGTCGTGTTCTCCATCCTCGTTCAGGGCGGGTCAATGAACCGCCTGCTCCGCCTGCGCGATAGGCGCAACCGCTCCCCTCGGTAGCGCCTGCTCCCATCCAGGGAAGAGGATTACCCCCGCAGCCTCCGCCCTCCCACAACAGCCAACTGCCGGCAGAACCCAACCGGACAGATCACCTTGACAGACTGCAAGATGAGCGCGCGTCCTGCTACGGTGGCGTATTCTGGAAGTCAAGGTTGCTCGTCACTCTGTACCTCGGACGCGCAGGATCGTGAATCGATCCTCAGGGTGATCGCAGTCCCCCTCATCTCGCGCAACCGGTGATAGCGACCAGATCTGGCCGCTCGTCCGAGGTTTGCAGAAGCAGGAGTGATTCCCTTGGCAAAACGCCGCATACTACTTGTCGATGATGAAGTAGCTGTTCTGCTGACCATGAAGACCGTTCTTGAACTCAACGGCTTTCAGGTGGATACCGCCGCGAGCGCGCGCGAAGCCCGCTCCAGGATCAAGCTCAACGAGTACCAGATGGTGATCACAGATATGCGCATGGAAAGCGACGCCGCTGGCCGGGACGTCATCCTGGCCGCCCGTTCCGCGCCCTACCATCCTGCCGTTGCGCTTCTCACCTCCTTCCCGGATGACGACTGGGCGGACATCGGCGCCGACAAGATGCTGGTCAAGCCCATGCAAACCGCTGTCTTGCTGCGTCAGATTGAGGAGATGCTGGCGCTCCATGCCGCCAAGCTCCAGCGGCTGGCCAAATCCGCCGCCGCTCCGCCCACACGGCCAACAGCGGCACGCAAGAGCTCCGCGTCTTCGGCGGCGTCGGCCGGTAGATCAACGGCCAGACGATTCGCCGCCAAAAAACTTCCCGGCAGAGCCGCTCTCAACCGGAAAAGAACCGCCAGAAAACAGCGCAAAGGTTAAAAGGAGAACAATCTTCCTTACGGAGGCGCGCCGTGCTTCAGCGCCCGCTGGAAAGACCAGGCTGCCAGTCCTCAAGGTCGCGGAGGCGTCTCCCTCATACCGCCTCTCCCCCGACCGCTTATCGCCTCGCTCCTGCTGCCAGGTGCTCCCGGAAAGTGAGCGTCCACAGATATATGTCACTTCGGCAGAAATCGCCCACCGAGTGTCCGGGCCCCACGCTACGCCTCCAGAAGAATGCTGCGGCCTTATGCAGAAAGGACCAGCGCCCATGTACCCGGAACGTTTCGTCGCAGCCGTCACACACTGACAAACTCACGTAGTGAACGATACAATCATGTAGGCCCAAGGATGGTAGTAGTATTCTGATAACAGAGCCCTTCAATGGGCCGCGGGGGATTTTGTCAAATCATTGGGAAGGGTTTACGGATGAAACTTAGTGCACGAATCACCGCAAGTGCAGCGCTGCTTGTCATACTTGGAAGTAGCATAGGCTGCACCAAACTCAAGGCGCGAGATCAGCTCGTCAAGGGTGTTCAGGCCTTCAAAGCAGGCAAGTATGAAGAGGCGGTGGACTTCTTTCAACGCTCCGTCGCGCTTGACCCGACCAGTGCAGAGAGCCGTCTCTACCTGGCAACCGCATATAGTTATCAAGTCATTCCTGACCTCACCACACCGCAGAACATCGCGATTGCGCAGAAGGCCATTAATGGCTTCGACGCCGTTCTCGCCCAGAACCCAAATGACCTGGACGCGTTGCGGCAAGTGGCTTCCTTGGATCGCAATATTCACAGATTTGACCAAGCCAAGGCCGATGAGTTGAGGATCATCCAGCTTGACCCGCACGACTCCCAGGCCTACTACACGCTCGGTGTGATTGACTGGACACAGGCCTACAAGAACGCCACCAACATCCTCGCCTCCGCAGGGCTCCAGGATGACGGCGAGGGCAACGTAAAGAAGTCCAAACAGATTTGCCAGCAGTTGGTTGCCGCCAACTCCGATCTGGTCAATGATGCCCAAAAGTATCTTCAGAAAGCTGTGGACATCAATCCGAACTACGATGACGCCATGGCATACCTGAATCTCACTGATCGCCGCAAGGCGGATCTTGAGTGTGGCAACGACGCTGCCCGCAAGGCAGACTTGGCACAGGCGGACGCATGGGTGCAGCGCGCCATGGGAGCCCGCAAGGCCAACGAACTGCAGAAAGAAAAGATCGCCGAGCACGGCGGAATCGTTCCGCAGCAGTAAGTGCTCCCATCCATACCCCTGCCGTAATTTGACAGCCTTCTCCTCCTAAGCCAAAGGGCCTTCCCACAGGGAAGGCCCTTTGGTTTGGCCTTTACCAGCACTCCGCTTGATTCGACTTCCTCTTCTCTCGATCAACCCCATCCACAGAGCCACGCAAAGGCCTTTGGACTGCCTTCCTCAGCCGACGGCACTTCCGCGCTGTCTTCGCGTCCATCCCCGCCTTCGCCGCTGCTGTCTCTTGTTCCTTCTCCGTATTCACCAACACAAACAGCCTCCGTACCTGGCTGTCTGTGACCAATCAGTAGCCCCTCTACCGCTGGATTTCGCCTGGTCAAATCATCGTCGCCGGTCGGGAATTTTGTTTGTCGTCGCTCGGGAGATCTCATTGTCGCCCATCAGCCCTCCAAGTCTTCTGCTGCTCCCATCGGATCCACCCACTCTTTCCACCACTGGCCACCGCTCGCCATCGCCTGAAGCTTCTCGCCACCGCGGAGCGAGCCAGAAGCTGCGATCCAACAGATCCCAACACACAGCGTCACATACATACGGTAGGGCCGGGCGGGTAGGGGATTAGTAGACGGCGGCCATCAGGTTCCTTGACGCCGCTCCGTCAAGCAGGCACAGAAAACGCCCCGAGGCGGACAAGTATCCTTGCCGCCTTGGGGCGCTTTGTATCTCTGCTGGAACAGGGGAGCGCGAGGTTAGTTCGCGTTCTCCACTCCCGGCGTGATGATAGCGATGTTGGTCACATCCGCCTCTTTACCAAAGCCCACGGCCTGCGCCACCGCGCCGAAGTCGAGCCCGGGGTCACCCTTGATGAACATCACCCGCTCCTGCCGGGTCTCGAAGATCTTGGTCAACTCGCTGGCCATCTGGTTCGCAGGAAATGCCTGATCGTTGATCTTGTAGGTCGGCACAGCTCCGGTGTTGAGTACCTGAACCACAATCACTCGATTGTCCACCTGATTGTTATTCTTGTCCTTCGGCGGCTGCGGCACCACCGTATCCAGGCCCTTCGGCGCCGTAGGCTGGATCACCATGAAGATAATCAGAAGCACCAGCAGAACGTCGATCAACGGCGTCACGTTCATGTCTGAAACTGCGCCGCCCGAGGCGGAAATGCCCATTGCCATAGCAAGACTCCTTTATGATTCTTCCTTGTTCCTTGGCCGAGTCGCCACGCCCTCTGTGCGGCGCGCATCCATCTCTCCTCGGCGAATCCTGATCTGATTAGTCCAGTGCCGTCTTGTCTGTCATAAGATTCAAGGTGTTCACGCCCGCTGTACGAAGAGCATCGATCACGTCTTCTACCTTGCCGAAGTTGGCCCGTTCATCAGCCCGCAAATAAACACTCTTGTCGTCGCCCGGATTGGTCTTCAGAGCCTCAAGGGCCTCTACCTTGGCGGTCACATCGGCATCCGATCCGACCTTGTCGGCACGCACAAACACGGAACCGTCGCGGGTAACGGACACCGTAATGGCATCTTCCTTGTTAGCGTCTTCCATGATCGTCGCAGCAGTCACTCGCGGCAGATTCACGGTGACTTTGTCGCCCAGCATGGGCGTGATGACCATGAAGATAATCAACAGCACGAGCATCACGTCCACCATCGGAGTCACGTTGATGTTCGAGTTGACCTTCTTACCCTCGTCCCGCTTTGCAATTGCCATAAAAATGCTCCGTTCGGGTTCTGGCAGCCGTCTGCGGCGCCGTCCCTGAGAATTGTGCACTGCGGTCACTGCTTACCCGGACGCCGTTCGCTTCGGCGTCCGGGCTCCTGCAGCATGATTCCCGCAAGCTTTCCTTTGGCTGCGTTCAAGGCCTGCCCTCAGGCCCTGCCGCAGGTTTAGCGATGTGACTGCTTGATGAAGTAGTCCACCAGCTCAGAGGAGCTGTTGTCCATCTCCACATCGAACGCCTCCACCTTGCCAGTGAAGTAGTTGAAGGTCATAACCGCTGGGATCGCCACCAGCAGACCGAATGCCGTGGTCACCAAGGCTTCTGAGATACCACCGGCCACAGCCGCTAGACCTTGGCTCTTGGTAGTCGCAATCGCCTTGAACGCGTTAAGAATACCGACCACCGTTCCGAACAGACCAACGAACGGCGCCGTGGATCCGATGGTCGCCAGACCACCCAGGCCCTTCTTGAGCTTCGCATGCACAATCGCTTCGGAGCGCTCAAGCGCCCGCTTGGAGCTTTCAATCTGCTCTGCGGAGATAGCGCCACCGGAACCGAAGGAGCGGAACTCGGTGAGACCCGCGGTCACCACCTCTGCCAGGTGCGACTTCTTGGACCGATCGGCCACCTTGATCGCCTCGTCCAGACGGCCTTCCTTCAGCGCACCGGCCACCTTCGGAGCAAATTCACGCGACTGCTTGCGCGCCGCCGAAAAGTAAAGCGCCCGATCAATCATCACCGCCAGCGACCAGATCGACATGATGAAGAGCAGGAGGACGACCAGCTTGGCGGGGACACCCATCTGCGCCCAGAGGGCTGCAGGGCCAAAACCAATCTCTTGAGGTGCCGCATCCTGGAAGTACATTGCCAGCGCGGCGGGGGTATGAGCGAAGTTAACGAGATGAACGAGAATCACGAAGTCTTTCCTCCTGGTGGATGGACGTATGAACTGGTGCTGCCAGTACTGCTTGAAGCTTGGTTGCAATAGATCCCTGAGGTTCTATCGGTGATGCTTTCTGGTTGGAACAGGTGGATTGACCTCTTCCAACCGTAACGTTTGTATCCCCAATCGGCGCCGTTCTGCCGCTCGGTAAATTGCCACTGAGACTTTTACCATACCTCAGTCAGAGCTCTTTGGTACGCTGTTGACGCAGCGGTTAATAATCAACCGATGTCCGCGCCCAAATCCCTCAATACCTAATCATCTCCGTTCAGAGAGAAGTTCACCGTGATGGTAGTGTCTACCTCGGTCGGCTCACCGTTCAGAAGATAGGGCCGATATCTCCACTGCCTCACGGCCTGCAGTGCGTAGTTGTTGAACATCGGGTTTGTGCTGCTCTCTACCGAAAGATTGATGATGCTTCCTGATTTCGAGATCAGCGCGTGGAGCACCACAACCCCACTCATATGAGCGATCTTCGCGATCGGCGGATACTCCGGCTGAACAAACGCAATCCGGTTACCCGCAATCACGCCGCCAGAGATCCGCATCGGCCCCGTCGGTTTCGGCGGCTCCACGTGAATAGCAGGTCCATGCCCGCCCATGATCCCTCCAAACACTCCACCCGGAGCTCCGCCGGCCATGCCTTCCATGCCGGCTACGCCCGCCGTGTTCGGTGGAGGCGCAGACTCCTTGATCATCTTGATGTCTTTGGGGATCTTGGTAGGCGCATGCAGCCCGTTGTCAATCTCCACCACCTTGATCTTCGGCGCTGGCGGCGGGGGTGGTGGTGGCGGCGGCGGTGGCGGCGGGGGCGCGGTCAGAGACGCGGTCAAGGAGTTGCGCGGCAGCGCTTCCGGATACAAAAGCGGAATCAGAATCATCAAGCCAACAATCAAAAGATTGAAGATGAAGGTAGCGATCATCCAGTATCTGGATTTCGTCTTCAGCTTCCCGCCGGATTCCATCAGTGCGTCTTCGAACATTTAAGCTACCTCGTTCCCGCTGAGGGAGGAAGATCTATGCCGCTATAGACACCACAGTGACTCGGATTGTTCCCGCTGGAACAGAATTTATGCTCCGTGGAGAAAACTCTCCCGAACAACCCAGCATCCAATGTGAATTCAAAGAACAGCTCCCTCTCATGAAACTGACTTGGGTGCGATCACTGTCCTTCTGTCGCATCCTATCGCAATCCCATCAAAATAGGGAAATTGCCCTGAAAACGATGCAACTCCTGCGCTGCCCCAAAGATGCTCCAAAGATGGCCCATAGGTGCTCCAGCGTAGACGCTGCGGAACGCTGCAACATCCCACCCTGCGGGATGTTGCCCAACGCGACGCGCGTACCACCTGCGGCCCGCAGGTGACGATTGCTTCCACGCTCTGCCGTCGCACCGGAATCTGCCGACAGCTCCTCATTCACTGTAGATCTCTCTAACGACGAACTCCCTTGGCGGCAGGCAGCGCCACTCGCTTGCCCACAGGCGCTTTGCTGGCCCGCCACTCCTGATACGCCACCAGCATCGGAGCCGCCACGGCAATGGACGAGTAGGTTCCAATCGTGATGCCCACCACCAGAGCGAAAGAAAAGCCCCGCAACACCTCGCCGCCAAACACAAACAGACAAAGCACGGTCAGAAAGGTCAGACCGGAAGACATCACCGTTCGGCTCAGCGTCTGGTTGATGCTGCGATTTACCAGGTCAGGCAGCTTATCGCGCCGGTTCAGCGCCAGGTTCTCACGAATGCGGTCAAACACCACAATCGTGTCGTTCATCGAATAGCCCACCAGCGTCAGCAGCGCCGCCACTACCGTCAGCGTGATCTCCTGATTCGTCAGAGAGAAGAACCCGATGGTGATCAAGGTGTCATGGAAGACGGCCACAACCGCTGCGACGCCGTAGATCAACTCGAAGCGGAACCAAAGGTAGATCAGCATGCCTAGCAGCGAATACAGCGTGGCCAGCTCCGCCTCATGGGTCAACTGCTTGCCCGCCGTGGGTCCCACAATATCAACTGCCACCACGCGGAAACCAGAGTCGTGATAGCCAGTGCTCAAGGCTTGCTCCACCTGGGACCGGCCCTCGTCATGCGCAGTGTCCTGCGCAGAGGATAACGGCAGAGAGATCACCACCTTGTTGCCCACCATTTCGCCGCCCACGTCAGAGATGCGTTCGATCGTCGCATCCCGGATGTGGTCGTCGGAGAGCGCCTTGCGAATCGCATCCTCATGCGGCGCGCTGTTGAACTGCACCGTAATGTCGGTGCCTCCCTTGAAATCCACGCCCGTCGGAATGCCATGCCAGAAGAAGATGCTGCACAGGCCGGCCACCGAAAAGATCAGGCTGAAGCCAAGGAAGTACCACTTCTTTCCCAGCCAATTGATATTTGCGCTATGAAACAGTTCCACGTGTCTTTTCCTTCGCCCACGCTGCAGGCTGCTGACATCCTCGCCAGCTGAGAGTATCCGGCCCACATCCTTCCGGGCCCATATCCAAACCAATCGTCTACAAGCTACTGTCCACTCTACCGCCCGTTTCCTCTGCCGCCCTGCTCTCCGTTCTGGCTGAGTTCTATATCGATAGCTCCATGGTCCCGCGCGGCTTCTTCGTCAACAGAAAGTCGAAGATCGTGCGCGAGACAAAGACCGCGGTAAAGATGTTCGCCATCAAACCAATCGTCAACGTAACCGCGAATCCCTTCACCGGACCAGAGCCGAACAAGAACAGAATCGCCGCTGAAACGATCGTCGTAACGTGAGTGTCAAAAATGGTGGTCCATGCATGACCAAAGCCGTCCTGCACCGCCGCCGCAGCGGTCTTGCCCAGCTTCAGCTCTTCGCGAATCCGTTCGAAGATCAGCACGTTGGAGTCCACGCCCATACCAATTGTCAGAATCACGCCGGCGATGCCCGGCAGCGTGAGCGTAGCTCCCGTAAAGCCCATGAATCCCAAAAGAATCAGCAGATTCAGGATAAGCGCCAGATTGGCATTCACGCCGGCACCCTTGTAATAGATCAGCATGCAGATCAGCACCACCACCAGGCCGGCGATGGAGGCCATCACGCCCTCATGGATGCTCGCCGCGCCTAGCGTCGGCCCCACCGTCCGCGTCTCCAGATAAGAGATCGAGGCCGGTAGCGATCCGGTGCGCAGCATCAGGCTCAGATCCTCTGCCTGCTGCTCCGTAAATCCGCCCGTGATCCGTCCCTGATCGCGAATAGCGCCTTCGATTCCAGCTACCTCGCGCACCCGATTGTCTAACACAATCGCCATCTGCCCAGTACCCTTGTTGGCGTCGGTGTACTTGTAGAAGCGGTCCCCGGCCTCCGTGGTCAGATCAAAGGTAATGTCAGGACGGCCATTCTCATCCGTGGAGGGCTGAGCATCGCGGAAGTCGGTGCCAGAGACAATCGCCAGTCGCTTCAGCAGATAGTACTCATCCGGTCCACCCTCGCCGTTGTTGCCTGGCAGTAGTTCGTCATCGGGAGGAATCCCCGCCGGATTGGCCTGCTGCGCCTCCGCCATGCTGCCATAGCTTGCCACTACAGCATGGATCTCCAGCTTGGCCGTGGATTGGATGATGCTCTCCACCCGGCCCGGATCCGAGACGCCCGGTAACTGGACCAGAATCTCATTGTCGCCCAGACCATACTTCTCAATCTGCGGCTCACTTACACCCAGGGTATTCACTCGCTGGCGGATGGTGTCGATGGATGTATCCAGCGCCCGCGCTTCAATCGCTTGCACCTCGGTGGGCTTCATAGTCATCTTGTAGCCACTGATGCCGGTTGAGGTCACATCATAACCGGCATACTCCGTCCCGGTGATGATGTCGTGAATCGCGCTCTGCTGCCCCTCGGAACCGCCAGAGATCGTAATCACCTCGGGATTGTTCGGATCCAGCTTGGCGGCCGTGGCGCCGGTGGCCGCCAGGGCCGTATTCAGCGACTGCACATCGCGATCCGTATCCGAGTTCACGGCCTCGATCACATGCACCTGCAAAACCAGATGCGTCCCGCCCTTCAGATCCAGACCAAGATTGATACGCCTCTCCAGCGAGGCCTTCAACCCCCCATACGGTATCCCGAAGATTCCATAGATGAAGATCACCAGGACCGCGACAATAGCGCCTGTTCTGCTGGCCAGATTCCTACCCATTGTTCTCTTGTTTCCTTAATCCCAGGGTCTCATTGCATTCCCATCCCTGGGTCTTGTGGGTACTCCGAAGTCTACTTGGTTGACAAAAGATGAATCCGTCCCGGGCGTTGAGCCTCAGGAGTTCTTGCCGGAATCCTCTTCCGTGGTTACGGCCGCGATCGAACTCTTCACAAACTCCAGCTTCACCCCGTCCGGCTGCGTCCGCAGCACCAGCACGTCATCTTTTACGCTCAGAATCACGCCGCGAATCCCGCCATTGGTGGTCACCCGGTCGCCTGGCTTCAGGGAAGCCAACATCGCCGCCCAGGCCTTCTGCTTGCGCTGGTTCGGCGCAATCAACAGAAAATACATGCCCACAAACATCAACAACAGCAGCGGAATGCCGCCAAACTGGCTCATGATCGACCCGCCGCTCGCCACTACCGCTAAACCCAAAGCACTCACGTCAAGTTCCTAACCTGCGCGCCGTCGCATCCAATGCCTCGCCGGCCGCGGCTTCTCTGAAGCCTCAAGATGGGGGATTCTCGCTCGCCCGCAAGGCAAGCACCGGGTAAAGAGCAAGCGCCAGAACGCCTCCGCAGCATCGGAGTCTCCCCTGAACACACGCCCGCAGACGCCCGTCAATCGCACCTGTGGATTAAGCATCGCGGAACGTAGGGGTGATGTCAAGGAATCTGAGTCTTGCGGCCCTCCCCAACAGCCCCATTTTCAGCCTGCGCGCCCTTGCGCCAACCCACATCACCCCCCGGAGCCCACAGCCAAGCATTGCAGCGCTTGTCTGCGCTACTCTTCCCCCATGCGCCTGAAACGGAGCGATCTTCGCGCGGAGTTACCCCCGTTGCTCTGCCTGGCCCTGCCGCTGATCGCCGGTGAGCTGGGCTGGATCTCCATGTCCCTCGTGGATACGATAATGCTCGGCCACCTTCCCAACCCAGCCCTGCCGATGAGCGCCGCAGCCTTGGCCCAGGTTCCCTTTAACCTCGCCTGCTTCGGCGTCAGCGGCATCTTGCTCGGCCTGGACACCCTCATCTCCCAGGCCGTGGGAGCCAAAGAGCAGCATCAGGCCAATCGCTGGCTCTTCCACGGCATTGTCATGGCCGTCCTTCTCTCCGCGCTGCTCACCGTTCTCTTCGCCTTCACCCCGCTCCTCATGCTGCGCTTGCCCGTTGACCATGCCATCCTCCAGCAGGCCGCCCCGGCGCTCCAGGGTCTCAACTATGGCACGCTTCCCCTGCTGCTGTACTTTACCCTCCGCCGCTATCTGCAGGCAGAGCATCATGGTCGCCCCATCGCCTTCGCTCTCATCACGGCCAATCTGGTGAACGCGGCCGGCGACTGGGCTCTCATCTTTGGTCACCATCTCCACCTCGGGCTGCTCACACTCCGTATCCCGGCATTCGGCGTTACCGGCTCCTCCTGGGCCACCAGCCTCGCCCGGCTCTACCTCATGCTGGTCCTTTTGATCGCGGTGTGGCGCGGCGAACGGACCCACCACTATGGGCTCCAGCATAGCCTGCGCAGCCGCGATAACCTGACCCCGCATCTACCCTCCGGGTCGGCCGCACCTGCGGAGCACAGCATCAGGCTGCCCATCGGTCTCGGATGGTTCGAACTCTCCCATCTGCGCCGTCTCTTTCTTCTGGGCGCGCCTGCCGGAGCCTCCATCGTCGCTGAAATTGGCATCTTCGCCCTGGTAACCTCTCTCATTGCCACCTTCGGCCCTCTGTCCCTCGCCGGGCATGAGGTCGCACTCCAATGCGCCAGCACCACCTACATGGTCCCCTTCGCTATCTCCGCGGCCACCTCCGTGCGCGTCGGCCACGCCATCGGACGCATGCGGATCGGCGCTGCGCAAGCCGGCAGCGTGCTGGCCGCCGGTTGGAGCGGGATCGGGCTCGGTGCCCTGTTCATGCTCTGTGCTTCCCTGCTGCTGCTCGCCATCCCCAGCCGGATCGCCCACCTCTTCACGCCCAACCCCGGCGTCATCGCAGCCGCAGTCCCTCTCTTGCTCATCGCCGCTGGATTCCAGTTCTTTGACGGCGTCCAGGTTACCGCAACCGGTGCCCTGCGCGGGGCCGGTAACACCCGCATGCCGTTCCTCATTCAGCTTGTTGGCTACTGGGGCATCGGTATGCCGCTCGGCATTCTGCTCGGGTTCCATCAGAAAATGGGAGCCGCCGGCCTCTGGTGGGGCCTTTTGATCGCCCTCGCCTCAGCCGCTATCCTGCTCTGCCTGGTCTGGCGCCATACCACCCGCGCACTTTGTTGAGCCCCTGTCTTGCCCACCCTCAGCCCGGAAGCGTCAGCCGGCACCCATCCTGGCTCTCTGCCCTTCCATCCGGAAGCTGGGCTACCACTCAAGCAGAAAGCCTCAGCACAACCTGCGAACCGCAGACGATTCCACCCGTCTTTCAAGCTGACGGAGCTTCGCAGTCAGCAACCACCCCCAAAGCGATAAGACTGAATCCATCTTCAAGCGCTTGGCCAAGGAGCCGTCTGCTGCACCGCCAGATTCCTACGCATAGATCTCTCTTTGGTCGACCGTTTCTTCCGCCGCACGCAACTCACGCACTTCCATCGGTTCCCAGATTCCATCTCGATAGCGGGATATCGTCCCTTCCTCCGGCGCAATCTGGAACAGATGGAGCCAGCCATTGTGGATAAGGTCTCCGACCACCTTGTGCTTCACAATCACTGCGCCAATCGAACTTTGTGGCGCCTCGATGAAGACACTCAGCCGCAGCGGCGTGTGGCGCAAGCTGTGTCCATCGTGCAGTGACTGCAGCGGCAGACCAATCCGAAGATCGCCGCCATTGCCCTCAAAGACGCCCAGGCGTCCGCCCACCACATTGTGAAGCAGCTTGTTGCCGCTCCCATATTGGCGATTGTCCACAGTGGACGCGTAGTACTGCATGTTGATCCAGTTCGTCACCAGCATCGGAGCGGTCATAATCGCTTCAAGGATGGAGCCGTTAGCATCCCTCAAGCTCTCGTACTCGTGCAGAAAGACTCGGCCCGCCAGATCAAGGCCCCGGCTGCGCATGCGAGGAGCCACCAGGAAAGCGGCGTTGTTCACCAGTCCCCACTCCGGCCTTACCTCAGACCAATTGCGGCTGCGCACCCGGAACTGGTCGAGCAAAGCTTGGTCTGAGGTCGCTCCATCCGCCTCCATGCCGACCCCGGCCGCCCGTTCCATTCGCGCCCGATGCCCCGCTTGTTTCAGCCAGGACTTCAAACGCAGCAGATCCCCGGCGTGGCTCTCCGGTAACAGGTCCGTGTCAAACACCGTCACTTCATCCACCGTCGTGTTGTGGAGTGCTGCCAGAACATAGGTTGTTTCAGGGATCACGATGCCGCGCGCCTCCAGCCCGGCACGTATCCCCGCATCGTTCAGCAGCCCCGCCAGAACCCGCGCATTCACCTCTCCGGTCTGGCCACCGCAGGCCCCACAATCGAGCCCTGCCGCGTGTGGATTGTTGGCCGTCTCGCTGCCATGGCCGGTTAGAACAAGCAGCCGCGCAAAGCCCTTCGTCAGACTCATGTTTCTCAGAATGCCTGCGGCCAGATCACAGAGCGCTTCAACGGAAGCAGTGTCATTGTCGACGCCATTCAGAAGGCATGGGCGCAGGGAAGCATGCTGCACCCTCGTTCCGTCGCTAGCTTTACCCTTCAGCATCAACTTCGGGAGCGTGCTCTTCAATAAGCAGATCACATAGAACAGCCCACAGGACTCAACAAACGTGAACATGGAACTCGCGGACGACCGGAACTCTTTCCATGAAAATCTCAGGCCCAGACTGCGCTGCCTCTGGCTTCTGATCTGGTCGTCCGTCTTCTTTGAGCCTGTGCTTTCAGACACCCGTAGCGTAGGAGCCAGCAGGCCAGGCAACTGCGGACGTTCCGCGCTCGTACCCAGCGGCGTATAGCAGATCGGCAAGCCGAAAAACCCCGCAAAGCCCAGCGTCTGAATCGAGCTGGAACACTGCTCCAAAGCCCGCCGGAACACCTCCGACCGAACGTCAATGCAGAATACGGCTTGCACCTGCGGCGCGCTTGCATCCTCCGCAGCGGCCGTCGGAAAGTTGGACCTCAGTGCAGCACAGAGATCGCTCTGGTAGGCGATCTCAAGTGCCTCCTGGAAGATCCAGTCAACAGACGCCTCGGCGCGCCCCTCTTGCCGCCAAGCCCGCAACCTCTCCCACCCCATCGTCCAGGCTGTCGGCTCTTTCGACCCAAGCAGATGAAGAAACGCATAGTGCTCCCACGCCAATCGTATCGCCAGCAGTTGCACGATATGGTCATCTTCTCTCTCAGCCAGCGCCGCTTGCCAACGCTCAAACGCACACCATGACGCCCAGCCGTTCATGTTCATCAGCAGCGCAGTCAGGTAGTCCGCCCATCCTTCCTTCGGTACCGGCAGCCTCTGCAAACCCACCTCAATCATCGCCAGTGGTTCGCTCGGAAGCGAGCGCGCATGGCTGCGCACATCATGCAGACCCATCAAGAGCCACGGACTCCTGTCCGCAGATGCGTGGCGCAACCAGCTATGGAATAGGTTCTTCTTATGCTGCGTATCCCATGAGGACTGGGAGTGGTCAAAGTAAGACGCGCAGTGCTGGCTTATGTTGTGTTTCACAAAGTCGTCAAGAGACATCCCATGCAGCAGATCGCGCGTGGAGTCCGCAATCGTCGTCATCAGCGGAATCCGCGGAGCCGATGGAGCCTCGCGTTCAAGCTCCTCCCGTACCTCTTTCAGGGAGAGCCTCGCGCCGCAGCGCCGCAGCGCCTCTTCGATATGCTCCGGGCGCAGTGACCTCGCATTCCACCGCTCCCGATAATAGCTGCGCGGCATCACCATGTGCGAACCGGAGTAGCTTTCAAGGGACTGCGCAACCTGACGGACAGACTCACCCCGAAACCCCCAGTAAGGGTTCACCGCGATGAATTGATCCAATGGCCAGGTTGGGGCAATGCGGCCGCAGGCTGTCTCTACCGCCTCCCCTGCTGCGCCTGTCTCGGAGTTTCTCTCAGGGATGTGATGGGGATTCTTCATAAACTCTGTCCTGTGCCTTCGAATGCCTGCATCGCGTCTCTCCGCTTCGTTGTCTTTGAAAACTCTGTCGAAGGCCACAGACGGAACGTGGCTCGGGTGAAAATCTCATCCAGGTAAAGCCCTGCATAAAACCAGGGATACAGCATCGTGGCCGGCGCCCCGAGAGGATACGCGCGGATCATCGTCTGGATGCCGTAGAGAACGCTGAAGCTGCTCAGCGCCAGAATCAGCAGGATGGGATGCTGTGCAGCGTGCAGGATCTCTCTGGGCACAACCTTCTGGAAGAGACCGTCATACCCAAAGTAGAGCACGCTCACTGCAAAAGATGTTCCCCCAAGGATCAGCACTCCTGTCAGGCCACGCACGGAGCGAACTGCGGCAAGAAGCCCGGCTACAGCAAACCCCACCACCGCGATACGAAACGCCGCGTTCGCATCCATCCGTCCGGCATGCCTCCATACGTGCTCTGCCAGCGCCGCCACCATCAGTCCGCATACTCCGCCGGCAATCTGCACAGCAGGGCCCGGAGCGCGGAGCGCGGCCGTCAGACCCTTCATCTTCGCCTCGTTGACCGTCCCTCCTGAACTCAGAAACGCATAGGCCTTGTAGAGCGAATGTGCCAGCAGATGCAGAAAAGCCAGCGCGTACAACCCCAGCCCACACTCCATCAGCATGAAGCCCATCTGGGCGCAGGTAGACCAGGCTAGATGCACCTTGATGCTGATGCGCGTGGTCATCACCAGCGAGGCGATCACGGAGGTGAAACAACCCACAGCCACCAGCAAAGCCTGTGCCGCCTCGGTCGTGTTGATCACCATCGCCAACCGAATCAGCATGAAGCCGCCAAGGTTCACAATACCCGCGTGGAGAAGTGCGGAGACCGGTGTGGGCGCTTCCATCACCTGAATCAGCCATCCATGCAATGGAAGTTGTGCGCACTTGATGATGGCGCTTACGGCAAGCAGCAGCGCCGCTAGGTGTATGGAGAGCGGAACCAACTGAAGTTTTGAGACGGAGTCTGCAATTCGGTCCATCTCAAAACTGCCGGCCTGTGCGCCCAGCAGCAGAACTCCACCCAGCAGGCTGACATCCCCAAGCCGGCTTGCAAGGAACTTTTTGTGGGCCGCGATCACCGCTGCCTGCCGGGTGGGGTAAAGCGTCAGAAGTCCGTGAAGAGCAAGACCCGTGGCCACCCACGCCATCAGGAACACAATCATGCTGTTCGTCACAACAAGCAGGGTTACGGCTGCAAGCGTATGCATCAAACGGCCAATGTACACCCGCTCTCTCGCATCGCCCGCCATGTACCTGCACGAGTAGTTCACGATCACCCAGCCCAGGAAAGACACCAGCAACAGCATGAGGGATTCCACCAGATCAAAGCGAAAACTAATCTGGACGTTCCCTACTGCGAAGAGGGAAGCAATCTGCGGCCTCACCGTCAGAGCCGATGCGTTCCACAGCGCATGGCCGCAGCAAGCGAGGGAAAACACCAGCACGGCGAAACTTGCCATCCGCGCCAGGCTCCACGCCTTCCAGACAGGCAGCCTGCTCTTGGATACCAGCCGATCGCCAAGTCCCATCAGAAAGTACACAAGAGGAGGAACGCAAAGCACAGCAGCCTGGTAGGACAGCCAGAGGTGCAGAAGGTGAGCCATTTGCAGATGTCCGTTCACTCTTTAAGCGTGAGCCATCCAGGCAATTCTGTAAAATGCATTGTATAGAAGGATCCGTTCTGTTTAGGAGAACGACAGTGAAGTTGAACTATCACCACCTGCAATATTTCTGGGCCGTCGCCAGGGACGGTAACCTCACCCGGACATCAGCACAACTGCACGTATCGCAATCGGCCCTGTCCTCGCAGATCAAAGCCCTGGAATCTGATCTTGGTCATGCCCTGTTCCTGCGCCAAGGCAGAGGTCTTCAACTCACTGAGGCAGGCCGTCTCGCATTGACCTACGCGGAGACCATCTTTGCGGCGGGAAATGAACTCTATGCGTTGATGAGGGAGGGAGAGTTCCGCAAGCGCCAGACCGTGCGCATCGGCGCTGTGGCAACCCTTTCCCGTAACTTCCAGGAAAACTTCGTGCGCCCCCTGCTGCAACTCAAAGACATGGAGATTGTGCTCCAGTCCGGTACATTGACCGACCTCCTGGCTCGCCTGGGCGTGCACGGCCTTGATCTGGTGCTCTCCAACCGCCGAGTCCACCGCGATCCGCAGAATCCCTGGCAATCCCATCGGCTTGCCAGACAACCGGTCAGCTTGGTTGGCAAACCCGGCCGCACCAGAAGGCCGTTTGTCTTTCCCGACGACTTAGGATCCTCCTCGATGATCGTTCCCAGTCTGGAAAGCGAAATTCGTGCCCGCTTCGATCTCCTCTGTGAGCAGCATCGCATCACCTACCGCATCCTCGCCGAGGTGGATGACATGGCCATGCTGCGACTCCTCGCCCGGGATACCAATGCCATCGCCCTGGTCCCCACGGTTGTGGTCCAGGATGAGTTGAAAACCGGGGTTCTGGTCGAGTATTGCGTCGTGCCACAGCTCTTTGAAGACTTCTACGCCATTACAGTCAAAAGACACTTCCAATCGCCCATCCTTCGCTCTCTCCTGAAGCGCAGGGACCAGGCTGTACTCGGCTAGGAGTCAAGCCAGCCTCCGGAAAGGTTCCGATCAAATCGGCAGCGCACCGCGACTCACCCACTCCATTGACTCCTCCCGTCTCTGGCCAAACCGGGCTTCGGAGGTGCGGACATACAGCGGGGGCCCCCAAGGAGCCGCCGCTGCCACGGCAATTCTCGGCACTCGGCGAGCAGGGCCGTTCTCTGCAGGTTTACCTGGCGAAGATGCCGGAAAGGTGTTCACGGACACTCCAGGCCGTCAGCAGCCATAGAATCACCACAAGCGTAGCCAGGGGTAATCCGCTCGGCGCCATAAAGGCGTGGAAGAGAACAATGTTCACAATCACCGGCCCCAGCAGCACCAGGCCCAGCGCAACGTAGCGCCCTGCCAGCAGCAGGATCCCACCCAGCAACTGCACCAGAAAGATCACCACCAACAGGTGAGAAACAAACAGCGCACCCATGTATTGCCCAGCAACCCCCGACGGCGGCGGCATCGGAATAAAGTGCAGAAAACCATTCGATCCAAAGATCAGAAAAATCAGGCCCAACAAATAGCGCGCCACCATAGAGGTGATCTTCATCCCGTGTCTCCTTTCGACAACCAGTTGATTCTGTTCACTGCATGCGGGAAAGTTTCACCCTCAGCAGTCACTTCTGTCCAGTACCTTCTAGGCGAAGGCTCCAATACGCTCCGCGGCCAAAGCGGCCACTGCCTGATCGTGCGCAAGCAAAAACTGCCCTCGGTTCGCTCCGTTCCTCAACGCTGCAGCGCCTCCGGCGGTGTGAAAGGCCACATCCGTAATCCCGATAAAACCGAAGATCGTCTTCAGGTAGGGCTCGATGAAGTTCAGGAACTCCAGGCCCGACCCTGGGCCATACTGCCCCCCTGTGGCCACCAGAAAGGTAGCTCTTTTGCCCTTCAGCAGGGCCTTGGGGCTCCCGTCGACAAAGGCGAAGGTCCTTCCGCTGCGAACCACCTGGTCGATCCACAGTTTCAGCACGCTGGGTATGTTGAAGTTATGCATCGAGACCCCCATCACCAGCTCATCGGCAGCCTCCACCTCCTCCAGCAACTCGTCCGATTTCGCCAGCAGCGCCCTTTGCTCCGGGCTCCGCTCCCCCTCTGGCGTGTAAACCGCGGCTACCCATTCGCCTGTGATAGGCGCAATCCCGCTGCTCGTCAGGTCGCGGGGGATCACCCTCCCGCCGGGGTGCAACTTCTTCCAGCTCTCCACATAGGTTTGCGAAAGATGGCGTGACACCGAAGCCTCTTTCATCGGGCTGGAGTCGATGTGCAGTAAAGTCTTCATGAGTGAATCTCCATTACAACAGTTGATGCCTAAGCAACAGATGTCGATTCAAGAAAAATACGACTCCCAAAAGCTTCCTCGGGACGGAGCGATCCCGCCTTGCGAGCAGTTCGGGAATATCCCCGGAGAACCATATTTAGTAACATCACTCTGCATGGCGCCTCCGCTGGCCAGCTTCGGTGATCTTCCCTCGGCTGCGGAGACGCGCGCCGCTTCGCTCGAGGCCGGCGACAACGCTGATCCCAGAGTGCGCCGAACGCGCAAGATTCTCCACCAGGCCTTGGCCGAACTGCTCCACACTCGCGAGTTCGACAAGCTCTCCGTTCAGGAGATTACGGACGTCGCCGGCGTCAACCGTGCTACCTTCTACGCTCACTACCCAGATAAGTTCGCCCTGTTGGAGTGCATGATCGCAGATCGCTTCCAATCCCTCATCGCCGAACGCGGAGTGGTCTTCGATGGCTCCTGCGACGCAGCGTTGCAGGGGATTGCTCTGGGCGTCTGCGACTTTTTGACCCAGTCCCTGCGCCAGGGCGGGGGAGCCGCCAGTCCCCGCGCCGGCCAGTTGCCTCCCCACATGGAGTCGGCGATCATCGCGGTGGTACGCCGCATGTTGTTGGAGGGCATACGCAAAAATCCACCCCAGGGCGTTTACTCCCCAGAGCTGCTTGCCTCCACGGCAAGCTGGGCGATCTATGGCGCTGCCCGTGAGTGGCTGCAGACTCCCAACCATCCTCCCTCCGAGCAAGCGGCTCCCGCGATCCAGCGGCTGGTCACTCCCATCCTCCACCCGCAGGGCTAAGTCCATCTCCGTTACCCTGGTGCGCTGGAGCGGAGGCGCGGTGCGCTTCTCGCATCCGCCTCGCAAACGATCCGCGCAAGACATTCGCGCATGGACATCCAGATTGCGCATCACGCTGACAGGGAGCTGCCGCTCGGGCCCCTACTTGGAGCGCGTCTCCAACTCCACCTCGACCTCCTGGGTCCTGCGCCGCAGCCGGATCGCCAACTCCCTGGGCCGCAGAGCGTCCGGGTAATGGAGCATGGCCCGCAGGAACCCGGGCCAGGAGTCTTGCGCGATCCGGATCGAGGCCGGCAGAACGTACAGATCCATCATGATCTCGCTCAGCAGCAGGGAAGCGGCCGCGCCGAACAGGCCATAGCGGCGAGCCGCAAAATACGTCACCACCACGGTGGCGCCGGTGGCAAAGGCATACAGGGTGGCTAGCCGCTCATGCAGGTTGATCGCTGCCACCAGCGTCGAGCTGGTGGACCAAAGGGAGTAAAACACCACCACCAGCAGCAGCAAGCCCACCAGACCGGGGCTGGACGGGACCCGACCCAGCGTCCACTTATGCAGCAGCGTGGGACCCAGGGCTGCTACCATCACCACCACAACCAGGCTTACAAACAACGCAATCTGCACCGCTCGCCGATGCAGCTGCCGCACCACGTCCATATCTCCCGCACCAAAGGCGATGGAGAGTTCAGGCCAGACGGTGTTCTTCACCAGCTCCACCACCTGCAACGCCAGCCGGGAGACGGTGCGAGCCGTAATCCAGACGGCCACCATGTCATTGCCCAGAGCGTAGTTCACCGCCAGTTGCGATCCCTGGATGTTGAGCGCGCTGCCCAGGGGAAAGCCCAGAAACGCCAGCGCCGGTCGTGTAAGACGCTTGATCTCCCGCAGCGAGGCGTGGCTCCATCCATAACTGATCCAGGGAATATCGTGCTTCACCATCGCACACAGAATCAGGGTCCCGCTGAGATTGGCAATCGCGAAGACCTTGGCCGTGGTGCGCGGCCCGTAGCCTTCCACAATCGGAACCAGCATGGCGGCAAAGGCGGCCAGCGTCAGGCAGCTCTTGGCAAAGTTTCCGTAGGAGTAGCGCCTGATGCATCGATAGGCTGACTGCAAAAGCTCCTCAAGCTGTCCAAACAGCACGGACAGCCCTAACCAGAAGAGCACTACCTTCACGTCGTGCTCGCTCAGCAAAGTGAGGTTGAGCAGACGCGCCACCGGCAGCTCATAGAGCAGCACGCACAGAACCGCCATCGTACTGCTGATCAGCAGGCAGATCAGCCACCAGCAACTCTGGAAGACCGCCAGCGCCTCCTCTTGCGCGCCGCGCGCCATCAGCATGGTCATCTCATTGCCGGCCACGGAACCGAAGCCGACATTGGAGAAGCTTAGGTAGGTTGGCGTCGCGGTAAGAATACCCCACACACCAAACATCGCGCGGCCCCAGAAGTGCATCAGCGTGGGCACCTGGATCGCTTGGATAACGATGTATGCGGCCTTGCTCACCACCGTGGTCGCAAAACCCACCATCAGCCGATGTCTGGTCCGCTCATCCATGCTTCAACTCCGTGTCCAGATGGATCTTCTCCTGAGCGAGCCGAAGCAGCATCTCCTGATCTCCGCGCTGCTGAGCCTTGGCCATGTCTGCCCGCACCTCTCGCGAGCGACGCTCCAGGTAGCCGCAACGCAGCGCCGCCAGCGCTCCCTGCACCATGGTCGCCGTCACCTCCTCCTGGCCGACACTCTGCAGCGCGCTGGCCAGCAACAGCCGCGAAGCATCATCGGGAGCAGCCGCAAAGGGGCTCTCCGGCGCAGGCCCATTCACCAGCACCTCAATCAACGTTGCGCTGGGCAGCGTGGAGTACCATTCAGGATTCTCCGCCAGCCGCTCCACCGCCAGGGCCCGCGCCGAGTCGGCGTCGGGCAGCACCAGGGCGCTCAGCAGAATTCTCTCATCCTCCCGGACAGCTCGCGGCTGCGCCGTCTTCACGCTCTCCAGACGCCGCTGCGCGGCATGGCGCAGCTCCTGACGCAACAGGGCGCTGTCAATGCCTAGCTTCTGGGCCGCATTCTCTGCGAAGTCGCTGCGCGAGATGGCGTTGGGAACCCGCGCGATGTGCGGCAACAGCATATTCACGGCCTTCACCCTGCTCTCTGGCGTGCGTCCGGGAAAGAGCGCCTGCGCTCGTTCAATCAGATAATCCGCGTACCGCGCCGCTCCCCGGACAGCGGCAGTGTAGGCCTCGACTCCGCGCTCCTTGATGTACCGATCGGGATCCAGGCCTGTCTCCAGCGTCACCACTCGGACCTCGAAACCCTCTTCCACCAGCAGCGCGACAGTCTTCTCGGCGGCGTTGGCGCCCGCCTGGTCCGGGTCAAAGTTCAGCACCACGCGCTTGGTGAACCGGCCCAGCAGCCGCACCTGATGCTCGGTGAAGGCCGTTCCACTGGTGGCGATCACGTTGCCGATGCCGCTCATGAAGACCCGGATGCAGTCCATCTGCCCTTCCACCAGCAGCGCAAAATCCATCTCCCGGATCAATGTCTTCGCCTTGTCCAGATTGAAGAGCACCTGGCCCTTGGTATAGAGCGGCGTCTCGGGTGAGTTCAGATACTTCGGTCCGGCCTTGGGGTCCGCCTCAGCCGCGTCCAGCGCCCGCGCGGTGAAGGCGATCGTCTTGCCCTGCTCATTGCAGATGGGAAACGTGATTCTCCTGCGAAAGCGAGCATACATCGGCCCCGGGCTGCCATCCTCCTGCTCCTTCCAACTGAACAGGCCGCTCTGCCGCAGCGCCTCCTCAGAGAAGAACTTGCCCAGCCGGTCGCGCAGGTCGTTGAAGCTCTCCGGCGCATATCCGATGCGGAACTTCGCAATCGTCTCAGGAGTCACGCCGCGCAGCGTCAGATACTCCCTGGCGCGCGCGGCTTCCGGCGAGCGCAGGGACTGCTCAAAGTACTGCGTCGCTGCCTCATGCACGTCCAGCAACTGGCGGCGCAGGCTGGCCTCGTGCGCGTCCTCCGCAGAGTGAAACTCGCGCTGCGGCATGGCGATGCCCATCTTTGCCGCCACGGCTCGCACCGCCTCCGGAAAGCTGAGCGACTCAATCTTCATCACAAAGCTGAAGACGTCCCCATGCTCGTGGCAGCCAAAGCAGTAGTAACTCGCCGTTCCAGGATAGAGATAGAACGATCCCGACTTCTCCTTGTGAAACGGACACAACGCGCTCCAGTTGGCGCCGCTCTTGCGCAGCTTGACGTACTCGCCCACAATCCGGACGATATCGGCCTGCTGTTTTACAGTCTGAGCAAAGTTGTCTGCCATAGCGCTGATTCCAGTGTAGGCGTAACCACCCCCAACGCACCGCCGGTCAGCCGATTGCCCTCGGCCCCGTCGCACCACCAACGCAGACCCCGCCTGCCCCTGGCTGAAGCCCTCCCGCATCCGCTCGTCCACCGTCTAGACTCTGTCTTATGCTCTCTTCGCTCCGCTCCCGGCTCAGGGTGGTTCTGGTGGGCGCGCGCAACCCGTTCAACATCGGGGCCGCCGCCCGCGCCATGCAGGACTTTGGCTTCTGCCACCTGCGCGTGGTCAACGACTTCTCCCCTCCCTTTGAAGCTGCGCAACTGGAGGCGGAACAGCAGACCGAACCCGCAAATCTCTCAGTGCCGTTGGATCCGTTCGCGCCCACTCCAGCCGCAGTCGCCGCGCAGCAGGTTCTGCGTTCCGCCCGGCGTTATGACACGCTGTTGGAAGCTATCGCCGACTGCACCTTCACCGTGGGCACCACGGCCATCGGCGAACGCCGTCTGCGCCAGCCCATCCTCCGCCTGGAGCATGCAGCACCCCTGATGCTCGCAGCGCTCCACGGCAGCTCAGCCTGCGGAGCTGCGGCCGAGCAGCAGCCTGGACGCGAGAAAGAGGCACAGGAGCAATCGGCAGGTGAGCCGCGCGTGGCTCTCCTGTTCGGCTCAGAGAAGACCGGCCTTACCAACGAACATCTCTCCCACTGCGACCTTCTGACCACCATCCCCATGTTCCAGCCGGAGGGCAACCGTCACCTCTCGATGAACCTCGGCCAGTCGGTAGCCGTATGCCTCTACGAGCTCACACGTTCCGGCTTTGAGCACAGCGTGGAGCTTCCGCGTCAGGAGGATGCCCCGGCTACGGTACAGGACCGCGAGCGGCTGACGCAGCTTCTGCTCCAGGTGCTCACGGTGACCGGCTATACGCGCCGCTTTCCCGGCAACGCGCGAGAGCCCGTGGTCCGCCAGCTCGTCTTGCAGCTTGCCGCAGCCTCCGCCCCGCCAGAAAGCCCCTTCCGCCACGGAATCACGCACGTGCAGGCCATGACGGTCATGGGCATCCTGCGCCGCGTTCTCCAGCACATCCCCGCTGCACCGCAAGACCTGGAGGAAGCGAGCCAAGTCGGCTCGATAGAATAGAGTTGTGTCCGTTCTTCTCACCAGGATGAATCCCCAGCAGCGTGAGGGAATCCTCGCCACCGAGGGCCCGGTGCTGTTGCTCGCCGGGGCCGGCAGCGGCAAGACCCGGGTGATCACCCATCGCATCGCCTATCTGATCCAGGAACTCGGCGTCTCTCCTGACCATATTCTGGCAGTTACCTTCACAAATAAGGCCGCCACCGAGATGGGCGAACGGGTGGAGAAGATCCTGGGACACTCGACCCTGGCCCAGCCAACCATCTCGACCTTCCACAGCCTCTGCGTGCGCATCCTCCGCCGCGACATCGAAGCCCTGAGAGTGGGCAACCAGGGGCTGACCCGCAACTTTGCCATCTACGATGAAAACGATCAGCAGGCAGTGGTAAAGCAGGCCCTCAAACGGCTCTTTCTGGATGACAAGACACTGAAGCCCCGCATCGCCTTGGGCCGCATCTCCTGGGCCAAGAGCCACATGATCGATCCCCAGGAGTACTTCCTTGCCTCCACCAACCCCATGGAAGAGAAGATTGCCCACATCTTCAAGATCTACAAGGAGGAGCTGGCCAAGGCCAACGCTCTGGACTTCGACGATCTGCTCCTGGAAACAGTTCGCCTGTTCAAGTCTTCCGCAGAGGTGCTGGACCGCTACAATCGGCGCTACCGGTATTTGCTCATCGATGAGTATCAGGACACCAACCGCCCCCAGTATGAGTTGATGAAGCTGCTCGGCAAGCATGGCAACGTCTGCGTCGTGGGCGATGAAGACCAGTCCATCTACTCCTGGCGGGGCGCGGATATCCGCAACATCCTGGAGTTTGAACGGGACTTCCCCGGGGCCCGCACCATTCGCCTGGAACAGAACTACCGCTCCACGGAAGCGATCCTGGAGGCGGCCGGCGCCGTGGTGGCTCAGAACACCCAGCGCAAGGGCAAGAACCTGTGGACGGCGAGGGAAGGTGGCTCGCTGATCGGCTACTACGAGGCTGCGGACGGGGAAAACGAAGCCCTGTTCATCGCCGACCGCATCGCCCAGTACCAGCGCGAAACCGCCGAAGAACTCTCACGCTGCGCCGTGCTCTACCGCACCAACTCCCAGTCACGGCTGGTGGAAGAGGCCCTGCGCCGCTACCAGATCCAGTACCACATGGTGGGGGGCTTCAGCTTCTATGACCGCGCCGAGGTCAAGGACATCCTCAGCTACCTCAAGCTCGTGCAGAATCCGCATGACTCCATTGCGCTCAGCCGAGTGGTGAACTCCCCGCCACGCGGCATCGGCAAGACAACCATGGAGACCCTGGAGCGGATCGCCCTGACCGCGGGCATCAGCACATGGGACGCCATCGCCCGCGCCCAAAAGGAAAAGCTGCTGCCACCTCGCGCACTCACCGCCCTCGGCAACTTTCGCAAGCTCATCGAGGACGCTCGCGCTATGTTCGGGCTGAAGCAGGCCGAGGAGACCAGCGTCGACGATGCAAGCGCGATGCAGGATCCTGATTCCGCGGAGGCGCTGGATGAGGCTGTAGCCTTCGACTTCGGCTTTGCCGCCGACGAGACGCCGGAGCCTGGGCCCCTTGCGCCAACGGCTACCGAAGATGCCGGGAGCGCCGCGGATACCAGCTTCAACTTCGGTTTTGACTTTGGCCCCGGCGACGAGACCACGGTGCAGACCGAAGAGGACGCTCCATCCAGTCTGCGCGCAGAGCTCGCAGCGGAGAGGCCCGCCGGCGAAGAGGTGAACTTCAATCCCTTTGCCCCAGTACCGCTGCCGCGCGGCGCAGCCAGTGCGGCACAGCGACTGGCAAACGCCGACCGACTCAGCCGCATGATAGCGGTAGGGCAGGGCCCAGAGACACTGGACGGTCCGCAGGGTAGGGCGAAGGAGTCGAAGGAATCGGGCGAAGAGAATGCGACAGCAGCCGGGCAAGCCACGCTGCCCACGCTGATCAAGTTTCTCAATGATCGCTCCGGCTATATCCGCGCCCTGGAGGAAGAGGCCACGCCGGAGAGCCTCTCCCGGATCGAGAACCTCAAAGAGCTGGCCAACGCCGCCCGCGACGCCACCGCTCGCGGAGAGACTCTCGCTGAGTTTCTGGACCACGCCGCTCTCGTATCAGACGCGGATAGCTACTCCGCCGAGGCTCGAGTGACGCTCATGACCCTGCACGCCGCCAAGGGCCTGGAGTTTCCCCTGGTCTTTCTGGCCGGCATGGAGGAGGGTCTGTTTCCGCACTCGCGGACGCTGCAGGATCCAACCCAGATGGAGGAGGAGAGACGCCTGTGCTACGTGGGCATGACCCGCGCCATGGATACCCTCATCATGACCCGGGCGCGCTATCGCCGCCGCTACGGCAATGACATGCCGGAGCCGTCCCTTCCATCGCGCTTTCTGGCCGAAGTCCCCCTGCGCCTGGTGGAAGATCTTAGCCCGGAGCGTTATCCCCGCTCCGCCGGGTCGTCACCCTATGCTCAGCGTGGCCAAGGCTACCCGGACGCACTGGAAGGCGAGCGCCACTTCTCCTACGAGGATGAGTCTCAGGATTCAAGCTCTGGCGCGCGGGCATACGCCCGGCAACGCTTCACCCAGCGCCGCGCGGAGCCCTCGCGATTTGGCAGCGGCCCGCTGGATAACACCGCAGCCTTCTTTGGCAAGGGTGGCGGCTCCAGCTTCAAAGGCCGCCCCCGCACGGAGGCTGCGCCGCCGGATGGCGGCGCAGGATTCGGCAAAGGCGTTCGCGTACGCCATCCCAGGTACGGCGAAGGCGTGATCTTCTCTCGCGAAGGGGACGGCGAAAATGCCAGGCTTACCGTACAATTTAGAGGTCACGGCATCAAGAAGCTGGTCGAGAAATTCGCCCAGCTCGAGCGGTTGTAAGGGTTTCCGCAGGCATAGCGGAGATCGCTCGGCCGGTCCCATTCCAAATGGAAAGATCTCAACAGAGAAGAGAGGCACATGGCAAACACCAAGAGCGTTACCGACAAGATGGAACGCAAGAAGCTGAAGCGCGCAGCACGCAAGAAGGCTGCACCCAAGGGCCCCCGCACCGGCGCTCGCGGCGAGAACAAGGCGAAGGTCAAGAAGCTGGCGCGCGGCCAGAGCAAGCGCTAGAAAAACAGCATGATCCAAGGGCGAGCAGAGAACCTCTGCTCGCCCTCTTCTTTTTTGTCGCCCCCCAGTCACAAACCGTTGCAGAGCTCCACGGCCATTGGCGCACCCAGCGCCGCGCAACGCCGTTGTGGCCGTTCGCGGCGCAGTTTCGTGGTCTACTCTAAAACGCATACAATCGGTTCCATCTGCTAAAACGACAAGGAACGCGTACCTGGCTAGACAAATCTTCGCTACGAAATCCATCGATAAGCTCATTCGTGAGTCCGAAGAGCCGGAGACCGCGCTCCGGAAGACCCTCGGGCCCGTCTCGCTGACGGCGCTGGGCGTCGGCGCAGTCATCGGATCCGGAATCTTTACCGTGATCGGCACTGCCATCGGAGGTAATCCCGCCGCTCTGGGTGACTGGAAGGCATCGCCGGTGATCGATCTGATCCTCGGTCTGCTGCACCACAACGTGGGCCACATCGCCGGCCGGCCCGGCGCAGGGCCGGCCTTGGCTCTCTCGCTGGTGCTCGTGGCCATCGTCTGCTGCTTTACCGGCCTCTGCTACGCAGAACTGGCCAGCATGATCCCCATCGCCGGATCCGCTTACACCTACACCTATGCCACGCTCGGCGAGCTGATTGCCTGGATCATCGGTTGGGACCTGATTCTGGAATACGCCTTCTCCAATATGAGCGTCTCAGTGGGCTTCGCCGCTCACGTGGTCGATCTGCTGGACTGGCTCGGCGTTCCAATCGGCCCTCGCTGGCTTTCGCCTGCCTATCTGCCCCAGGGGTTGCAGGATCTCTCGGGCAACGCCATCTACCAGCCCGGATGGCACTTCGGCTTCAACATCCCCGCCTTCCTCATCGTGATTCTGCTCACCGTCATCCTGGCCCGCGGCATCCGCGAGTCTGCCCGCACCAACAACATGATGGTCCTGGTCAAGGTGGTGGCGATCCTTGCCTTTATCTTCGTCGGCGCGCACTTTCTCCACCCCTCCTACTACCATCCCTTTGCTCCCAATGGATGGTCCGGAATTCTGGCCGGCGGCAGCATCATCTTCTTCACCTACATCGGCTTCGATTCCGTATCCACGGCCAGCGAGGAGTGCCGCAATCCCCAGCGCGACGTCCCCATCGGCATCATCGCTACGCTCATCGTCTGTACCATCCTCTATGTCGGCGTCGCCGTCATTCTTACCGGCATCGTACGTTGGCAAACCGTTATTGGCGATGCCGCTCCGGTAGTGAACGCACTGAAGCGCCTCACCCTGCAGACTGGTAGTTCGTTGCTGCACTGGACACGGCTCGTCGTTCTGCTGGGCGCCATCATCGGCATGATCTCGTCGATCCTGGTCTTTCAACTCGGCCAGGCTCGGGTCTGGTTCGCGATGAGCCGTGACCGGCTCCTGCCTGATGTCTTCTCCAAGGTTCATCCCCACTTCCGTACCCCCTTCTTCGCCACCTGGGTGGCGGGGATCCTGGTCGCCATTCCGGCCGGCCTCTTCGACGTAGGGACACTGGCCGAACTCTCCAACATCGGAACGCTCTTTGCCTTTGTCCTGGTCTCCATCGGGGTTCTGGTGCTACGCCACAAGCAACCTGAGCGACGGCGTGGGTTCCGCGTACCCGGCGGGCCCATCTTTCCCTCGCTCAGCGTCCTGTTCTGCATCCTCCTGATGGCTGGCCTGCCCGTAATGACCTGGATCCGCTTCTTCGTCTGGCTGATCATCGGTCTCTTCGTCTATTTCCTTTACAGCCGCAAGCGAAGCGAGTTCTTTGGTGGCTAGCGCAGCGCTCTTTGGCTACCAGCGCAGCCGGCTCTTTGGCTACCAGCGCAGCGCGTCTTTCTTCCTGACTGCCAATCATCCGTCCCATCCGCACCTCAGTCGCCACGCAACGCAAGATGAAGGGACGGTACCATGAAGCTATGGCGTACTGGATCGATACCGGGCTCTCCATCAAGCTGGCGATCATGCAACGGCCGAACGGAGGAGCGGAATTGGACGGCGAGATCCGCTCTCTCAAGCGCCAGGGCGCAGGCGTTCTTGTCTCGCTGCTCACCGCCGAGGAGGAACTGGAGTTAGGTCTGGAGCAAGAGCGCGCAGCCTGCGCCGTCTACGGCATCACCTTTCGCAGCTTCCCGATTCCTGACCGCGGAGTTCCCGCATCTCCCCAGGCCTTTCTCCGTTTGATTGACATACTCCACTACGATCTTCTGCAGGGCAAGGGCATTGTTGCCCATTGCCGCGCGGGCATCGGACGCTCCTCGCTTCTGGCGGCCTCGCTGCTGCGCCGCGAAGGGCTCTCTGCGGCAGATGCCTTTCACCGCATTACCCATGCGCGCGGTATGCTCGTTCCCGATACCGCCGAGCAACTCCGCTGGGTCGAGAACCTGCACGGCTGGAGTGTAGAGTAAAGAGAGATAGGTGATAGAGTCGAGAGCGTCTCGGCGGAACCATCCCCATCCCACCCATCGCCCGGAGAACTTCTTTTGTCTTCTGGTGGAAGCCTTGGGCGCGTTGGCAAAGATGGAACTGGTGGGCGCTCAGGATGCAACCACTGCCGTTCACCTTCCCCACTCCACCTATGGCGCTCACGCGACAGCATCTGAAATCCAGCCAGCCTGACCCCGCCACCTGGCTCCGCGATCTTCCTAAAGCTGAGTTGCATCTGCATCTGGAAGGCTCCATCACACCGGAGACCCTCGTAGAGCTCTCCGCGCGCAACGACGCCACGTCACTTACGCTGGACGCAGCGCGCGCCATCTACACTTACCATGACTTCTCCAGCTTTCTACTCTGCTTCAAGGCCGTCACGGAGCGGCTGCACACCCCGGCAGACTACGAACTGATCACCTACAACATGCTGCGTGACCTGGCGCTGCAGGGAGTGCGCCACGCGGAGGCCTACATCTCCATCGGCATCCTCTACTGGCAGGCGCGCCTGGACGTCGATCAGGTGGTCGCCGCAATCGAACGCGGCCGTATCCGCGCCGAGGCTGAATTCGGCGTCTCGCTGCTATGGATTGTGGACGCCGTGCGGCACTTCGGCCTGGAGGCCTGCGCTCGCGTCTTCCGCAAGGCCGCAGATCTGCAACGCTCCTACCCCAGCATGGTTGGCATCGGCATCGGTGGCAATGAACTGCTGGGCCCGGCTCACGAGTTCCGCGACCTCTATGCCGAAGCCAAAGCGGCTGGCCTTCGCCTTACCTGCCACGCCGGCGAAAACGCCGGACCCCAGAGCATCTGGGCGGCCATGAACATCGGCGCTGAGCGTATCGGCCACGCGCTCTCCGCTCAGGACGACCCGGATCTCATCGATGTCCTTGTCCAGCGCCAGACTCCTCTGGAACTGAACATCACCAGCAACCTGCGTACCGGCTGCTGTCCTTCTCTGCAAGCCCACCCGGCGCGCCGTTACTTTGAGGAGGGCCTCATGGTCACCCTCAACTCCGATGACCCGCCCTTCTTCGGCGCCAATCTGCTGGATGAGTATCTGCTCGCCCATCGCGAGTTTGGCCTCTCTCTGGAGCAGTTGCGCGAGCTGGCGGCCAACTCCGTGGAAGCCAGCTTTCTCTCCCCGGAGCGCAAACTGGCGCTGCTCAGCCAGGTGGAACGCTACGGCTGGTAAAGCGCATCTTCTCCCCTCCCAGCCGCTATACCTCAACCCCATCACTTTCCTGGCGGCGCGGGAACCATCACGGCATCCGGATCCACCTTCGGAATCCCAAAGTGCCCGCTCAGGTGAATCAGGTCCAGCGGCCGCAGATCACCGGTGACCTCCACCACGCTCATCTGTCGCGGACTGCGCACCACCACCAGCACGTTATCGATGTCCATTCCGGTGAAGTGCAGCCATAGGTCGGTCAAGTTCCGGCGCGGTGGGGCCGCCCCTTGAGCCGCATCTGGACCTGCCGCCGGCGGCGCCGCATGCTGACTCACCAGATGCTTCCATCCCGCCGCATCCAGCGTCGCCACCAGCGCATGCATCGCCTCCGGAACGTAGAACGCAGGAGCCGCATAGCGGTAGTTCTCCACGGTAATGCTGTCCAGTTGCATCGGCGGCCCCTCACCGTCATCCAGGAATCCCGTAGCCACCTGCAACATGTTGTGATCAAAGGTGAAGGCGGTGTGGTTAGAGGGCTGAGGAGCCAGATTCCGAATCATCTGCTCGATCGCCGGCGGTTCCTGAGCTGACACCGCCACAGGCAGAAGGAATAGAGCTGCCGAAGCAATCACCGACAGGAGCCTAAGTAGGAAATTCTTCTTCATGAAGACCTCCCTTCCGCCATAAACCTTCCCTGCCGTAAGAAGTTGAGTTGCGCAGATCGAAAATCTAACCCGTGCGTTCCCCAGACCGAGCATGGCAGAATCGCTCTACTCGTGTTGCCTGGGCGCAAAGTAACCCTTCTTCACGCGCACCAGATAGTTGGGATTGATGCACTGCAGATAGATGGTGCGAAACGCCCCATTCGGCTTGTAGTCTGCCGGAACGTAGATCAGGGAGTACTGGCTGCGCAACTCTGCCTCGATGTTCAGAAAGCCTTCGCCAACATCCGGCATAGACGAGGGGAAGAACGCCTGCCCACCTGTCGCCTGCGCGATCGCTCGCAGCACGTCATCACCCTTATCCCGGCTCGGTCCTGTGTTGGTGCTGATCGCGTAGACGATGGTGGAGGCGCGCTGGCACATCTTGATGGCATCATCTTCGTTGGCCCGGCTGTAGTCATCATCGCCATCGGATACCAGCACGATCGCCTTGCGAACGCTCATATCCTGGTTCAAGCTCAGCATCTGGTCACGGCATGTCTTGTACAGAGAATCATATAACGCTGTCCCGCCGCCCGGCCGCAGCCGTTCGATCGCGCTGTTCAGCAGGTCCACCCGGTTGGTGTAGTTCTGCTCGATATCGGTCTGGACGTCGAAGCCCTCCACAAACGCCTCATCCGAGGAGTGCAGCACCTGCAGCAGAAAATCCACCGCTGCCTGCTGCTCATACTGAAATCGCTCCCGAATCGAGCTGGAAGTATCAATCATGATGCCCACGCGCAAAGGCAGATTCGTCTGTTGCTCAAATCGAATCACCCGCTCCGGCGGCCGCCCATCGTCCAGCAGCCCAAAGTCCTTTGGCTGCAACCCGTTGATGAAACCGCCATGCTTGTTGGTCACCGCGAAAAATAGATCAACCTCGCGCGAGAACACGTGTAAGGTCTCCGTGGCTGGCGGCTGGCCCAGGCGCCGCTCCAGTTGCGGAGCCGGTTCTGGGGTGGAGGACGGAGGAGTGGCCTGCTCAGCCTGGCTCGCCTGGTTCGCCGGTGGCGGCTGGGGTTGACTGTTCTGCGCAGCGGCTACCACCCATGCAGCCGATCCCAGCATCAGGCCAGTCCATAGCGCAGATGTACGAAATCTCATGCTTCCCATCGTATCAATGGAACCGACCTTCGTTCATCGACTGGCGGCATTTGTTCCCTGTCCCTGCGCCGCGCCAAGCTGGCCCAGCAGCCGACGCAGCTCCTCCGGTAACTCCGCTCGTAAAATCAGCGGTTTCCCCGTCCTGGGGTGGGCAAACTCCAGCTCGGTCGCATGCAGAAAGTTCCGCTCCAGCGCCAGCTCTTCCGGTCCACCATCCCCTGGCCCGTTGGCCCGCCCGCTTGCCGATCCCGTCAGGGGGATCCACCGTATCCTGCGCGGAGCCCCGTACAACGTATCTCCCACCACCGGATGCCCCATCGCCTGCAGATGAACACGGATCTGGTGAGTTCGCCCCGTCTCGATCCGCACCTCCAGCAGCGTGAACCTTCCATAGCCCCCGTGGATTCGCTCCAGAACCCTCCAGTGAGAGATTGCGGAGCGTCCGTCTGCGCGCCGGGTGGTCATCCGAGTCCTGCGCAGCACATCCCGGCTGATGGGCAGTTGAATGGTGCCCTCTTTGTCCTTTACCTCGCCGTGTACCAGCGCCAGATAGGTCTTGCGCATCTGTCGCCCAGCGAACATCTCCGCCAGCTTGCGATGCGTGGCATCGTTCTTGGCAACCACCAGCAAGCCGCTGGTCTGCTTATCCAGACGATGCACAATTCCTGGGCGCAGATCCCCACCCACCCGGCTCAACTCATCCGCCGCACCCAAGTGGTGGAGCAGGGCATTCACCAGCGTTCCACGGTTATGCTCGGCCGATCCGCTTCCCGCATGCACCATCATCCCCGCAGGCTTGTTCACCACGGCCAGATCCTCGTCTTCGTACACGATGCTCAGCGGAATCTCTTCCGGCGTCGCCCGTAACGGTGTAGGGCGCGCTCCGCCCTCAATCTGGATGGACTCTCCACCCTTCAGCTTCTGCTTGGCGCGAGCCAGCCGCCCATCCACCATCACCTGCCCGGCTTCGATCAACAGCACCACCCGCGCCCGGCTGATCTCCGGAAGAGCCTTGGCCAGGTACACATCCAGCCGCAGACCCAGGGCCGCAGGTTCGGCGGCAAAGCGCAGCGCACCGTCCGCGGAGCTCAGGTTTCTCCCCGCCGGAATCTCCACCGGCTGAATCTCCGCCTGCCGCGGCCGCGCCGCCACGGGGGCAGGGTATCGCGGCAGCGCCTTCTGCTCCTGCTCCGGCGGGTGACGATGCGCGCTCGGACCGCTGACCACCAGCCTTCGACTCCGGCCTTGCTGCGTCCCTTGCTCCCACTCGTCTTCGCTTGTGAGCGAGCCGGTGTGGTCCGCCCGCTGGGGTTCTTCCTCCGGCAACCCCTCGGCGCGACGCAGCGCCTCGCGTTCCTGCGCCAAGGTCCGCTGAGCTCGGTACTCGTGCTTCACCGTCTTGCCTCGCTTGCCTTTGGGCAGCATGTGCTGAGAGGGCATTAAGCAGCCTCCTCTAGAAAGATCAGTAGCAGCCCGCCGCAGAAAATCATGCCGGTCGCCAGCCACTGCACCGGATCAAGCCAGGCGCCTGGAGCGCTCTCCGGCTGCGTCACCATGTCCAGCAGAAAGCTGGCCCCACCAAAGGCCAGCAGCGCAGCGCCTGCCACGCGTCCTCGCCGTCCGCCGCGCTCTAGCAGCAGCATCAACCCAATCAACAACAGCAACGCTACCAGCGCCCCATAGACGCCCACCGGCTGCCAATGCATCAGCCCCGCGCTTCCCGGCACAACTCGTCCCCAGGGTAAGCGCGTCGGCATGCCGTCGTCCGCGTCGGTAAAGAATCGCCCCAGGCTCAGACTCGCCCACACCACAGCGGCGCAGGGAGCCCACGCATCCAGCGCTGCCGACACGGGAATCCGCTTCCAGCGTAGATAGATCACCACCGCCACCGCCGTCAGCGCCGCATCGGTCCAGGTATAGGACGGCAACGCCAGCATCACCAACGGCAGACGCAGAAACGCGCGTGGATCAAAGGCGATCAACGTCACACGCGAGACGACGAACCCAGCCATCACCACAAACAGACCTGCATCCCACAGACGGTCAGCCTCCAATCCCACCCGCGCTGCGGTCTTCTGGCTCAGCCACAAGGCGGCAATCATACCCACAGCCGCAAACACGCCATACGCCGGTAGCCGCAACCCTGGCAAATGAAGCACGGACAATCCCAGAACCCGCAGAGGCACGCTTCCAAACGCTGCCGCCCAGGGAACCGACTGGCCCCCCAACGTAATCTTCGCTGCTTGGAGTGGAACGTGCACCTTGCTTCCTTATTCCTTCTACCTTCTGCCCCTCCCCACCTACGTGGAGACCCTGCAGACCAGACCATGGAGACCAGACGCATCGAAACCGAGCAGCCCCGTGGCTGTCGCGTAAACCCGTGTGGCGCGCCGTCTGGCGTTGGGCAAGGCCATAGGCAAAGAAGAACCGACCCGCTGGGCCGTACAGGAAGGCGCAGGTGAACCCGTCCTAAGACGGTGGACCTCAGCCGTGGCTCTTTAGGCTTTCCGGACTGGCGGACCTAGCACACCGAGCCATATCTACGAGCTGAAACCCTGTTCGATGAATGTTGGTTCAACCTGCGGTATTTCCCGTACCTGCTTTGCAGGCCGGTCTCTGCCTTGGATGCTATCCGGAGCGCGGCGATTGTGCAACTGCCCCCCTCCCTCATCTCTCCCTCAAAACGCATCCCCCACCACCATCTCCCCCGCAAATCCCATCCGCGCGTCGGCCAATCGCGGATCTCAGCATCAACCCCGCCCGCGTTGCGGACGCAGCATCTCCAGCAGTTCGCGCGTCTCAGCCAGCACCACTTCGGCCTTTGCGCTGGTAAGCGGCCAGCGCAGGGTACCCTGTGGGGTAAGCTGCGCTCCCTGCTTGGCATTGCGCGTCACCAGCTTCATCAGTGCGCCCACGTCCAACCCGGCCTCTTCCGGCCGCTGCGCCCCGTGCAGCTTCTCGCTGAAGCTCACGTGGAGCATCTCCCGCATCGGCTTCATCACTCCCGCTTGCGCTGCGCCCGGGCTGCGCGCCACCGTGCTCTGGCGCAGCGCGATGGTGGCGTTGGTCACAGGTCGGCTCACGGCCGCGCGGCTGGAAAACTCCAAGCTGGCGGTTTGCGGAGCCTGGCCATGCCGCCCAGCCAGCGCGGGCGGGGCAGGGGACCAGCCGCCCAGCCCTGGCCGCTGCGTGGGCGCTCCCACCGTCCGCGCCATCGGCCCCGTCGGCTTCGCAGCCGCCGCTGGCTTGGGGCTCTCCACGGCGGTTCGCTTACGCTCGATCTGTGCAATGCCCAACTCCTCACACATCAGCCGGATCTCGCCCGCCAGCAGCAGATGCAGCACGCCCTCCGGCGGCTTGCCGTACCGATCCTCCATCTCCGCGCGCACCTCAGCCAACGCCGTGGCGCTCTCCGCAGCCGCAATCCGCTTGTACATCCTCAGCCTCTGTCCCTCCTCCGGGATGTACCCATCGTCGATGCGCAGTGAGATGCCCAGGTTCACCGTCACCTGGGGACGCTCCTCGCGCGCCTCGCCCTTCATCCGGCTCACTGCCTCCTCCAACATGGTGGTGTACATCTCAAAGCCAATCGCCTCGATGTGGCCGGACTGTTCGCCTCCCAGCATGTTGCCTGCGCCGCGCAGCTCCAGGTCCAGCGCTGCAATCTTGAAGCCCGCGCCCAGGTCAGAGAACTCCTTCAGCGCCGCCAGCCTGCGCCGCGCAATCTCCGTCAACTGCTGCTCGGGGGGAATCAACAGATAGGCATACGCCCTTCGATTGGAGCGCCCAACACGTCCACGCAATTGGTAGAGCTCGCTCAATCCATGCCGGTCGGCGCGGTTGATGATAATCGTGTTGGCCCGCGGAATATCCAGCCCGTTCTCAATAATCGAAGTCGCGCACAGCACATCGAACTCGCCGTCCATAAAGGCCAGCATGGTACGCTCCAGCTCCGCCTCCGGCATCTGGCCATGTCCCACTGCCACCCGCGCCTGGGGAACCAGTTCGCGCACCTTCGCGGCCAGATCGTAAATGGTCTCTACCCGGTTGTGCACTAGATACACCTGCCCGCCGCGCTCCAGTTCCACCTCGATTGCAGTGCGAATCAGCTTCTCATCGAACTTCGCCACAATCGTCTGGATCGCCATGCGATCCTTGGGCGGCGTCTCGATCACGCTCATATCCCGCAGGCCCACCAGAGACATATGCAGCGTGCGTGGGATCGGCGTGGCGCTCATGCTCAGCACATCAATGGCCGCCCGCATCTGCTTCAGTCGCTCCTTGTGCCGCACGCCGAAGCGCTGCTCCTCATCCACAACCAGCAGCCCCAGATCCTGGAACCGCACATCCTTTGATAGCAGCGCATGGGTTCCAATCAGTATGTCCACCTTACCCTGCTCGCAGCGCTCCAGAATCTCTTTCTTCTCCTTCGCGCTCCGGAAGCGCGAGAGCATCTCCACCACCACCGGAAACTTGCTGAAGCGCCGCTTGAAGCTCTCAAAGTGCTGGAAGCAGAGCACCGTCGTCGGAGCCAGCACCGCCACCTGCTTGCCATCCTGCACGGCCTTGAAGGCCGCGCGCATCGCCACCTCGGTCTTCCCGTATCCCACATCGCCGCACAGCAGCCGGTCCATCGGCTGCATGGACTCCATATCGGCCTTGATATCGGCAATCGCCGCAAGCTGATCGTCGGTCTCGTTGAAGTCGAAGGCGTCCTCGAACTCCCGCTGCAGATTATTGTCCGGACTAAAGGCGGTTCCCACCGCGGCCTTGCGCTGCGCATACAGCTTCAGCAGCTCCTCGGCCATATCCTGCATCGCCTTCTTCACCCGCGCCTTGGTCTTGCTCCAGGCTGGGCTTCCCAACCGGTTCAACTGCGGAGCCGGGCCGGTTTCGGTGGAGCGATACTTCTGGATCAGATCCAGCCGCGTCAGCGGAACATACAGCTTTGCCTCGTCGGCAAAGGTCAGGATCATCAGCTCCAGATCCGTGCCATCCGGCTGTTCAATCGTGCGTAGCCCGTCGTAGCGTGCAATGCCGTGCTCCACATGCACCACAAAGTCGCCCACGCTCAGATCGCGGAAGTCAGAGACAAACGCCGCGCTCTTTGATCTTCGCCGCTCCGGCCGGGCCATCACGTCGGCATCGTCGCTGATGTCATTGGCCCCCAGGATCACCACCTGTCGCGCCGTCCGCCGATCCAGATCCAGCACCTGCACCCCGTTGGCAATCGCCAGCCGCACAATCACCGGCGTGCGCAGATCCCCTGCCAGATGGCTCGACTCCGAGTACATCGTCGCCCCTGCACCGCCGACCGCATCCACCCGCGAGCCGATGCGGTAAGGAACCCCGTACTCCTGCATCAATCCCGCCAGCCGCTCCACCTCACCCTGGTTGGGAGCAGCGATCAACACCCGCGCCTCACTCTGCATCAGCAGCTTCACATGGTCGATCAGCGCAGGAATCGAACCGTGGAAGCGCATCGTTGGCCGGGTCGCGAACTCGATCTCCGCCGCATCGCTGCGGTCGCCATCCAGCACATCCACCGCGCCCAGTTGATCCAACTCAAAGCCGCAGTATCCACGCATGGCGTCCTGCAACTCCCACGGAGAAAGGTAAAGATCCGCCGGCCGCACCAGCGAGCCAACCCCGGAGCGGTCATGGCGCTGCTCCACCTTGTTCCACCAGCGCTCTCCCTGGTTCTCCACCATCGCCGGCTCTTCCACCAGCACGCGCGCACGCGCTCCCAGCAGCTCCAGCAGGGAAGACCGCGCACCGGCCACGGCGGCGTAGAACTCCCAGCCTGGGAAGATGGTCGCCTGTCCCGCGTGCGCTCCCGTGGGAGCAGCGCGCATCGGAGCCTCACTCGCGGGCTCCATCGCCTCCGCCGCATCCTTCACCCCACCCGCACCCGCGCTTCGCGTCAGCCGCGCATGGATCGCTCCCAGCAGCGCCTCGGTAGCCGGCGTCTCCGTCAGCGGCAACAGCACCACCTCATCCACGGCAGAGCTGGAGCGCTGCGTCTCCGGATCAAACCTGCGCATCGACTCAATCTCATCCCCCAGAAACTCCACGCGCACCGGCCGCTCCATCTCCGGCCCATACACATCCAGAATCCCTCCCCGAATCGACACCTGCCCCGTCATCTCCACCACATCTACGCGGGTGTAACCCACGGACTGCAAGTGCTCCACCAGCATCTCCGGCAGATGCTCCTCGCCCAGCCGCAGCCGCAGGGCCAGCGCCGCATAGTACTCGCGCGGAAACAGCCGCATGCACGCGGCCTCTACCGGGGCAATCACCAGCCTGGCGGGCGGCTCACCGTGGGCTTGCCCCGCGCCCCGGCTGGCCAGCTTCCACAGCGTCGCCGCGCGCTGCTCCTGGATCTCGCCGTGGGGAGACAGATTCTCAAACGGAAGCACATCATGCGCGGGCAGGCGCAGCACCTCCGCCGGATCCAGCGCCCCGGTCAGCTCACAGGCCGCCAGCACCGCGGCATGGAGCGCCTCCGCAGCCTTGTTATCGGCCACCAGAACCAGCACCGGCGCATCGCCGCCAGAGATCGGCTGCGCCGCGCGCACAAAGTAGGGAAGATACAAGGCGCGCGCGGTCGTGGTCAGTCCAGACACACGTCTCCGCCCCACACCGCCCGCCAGATGGCGACGCGCACGCTCAAAGGCTTCGGAGTGTTCCAGGTCCGCCACCAGCTCGCGGACGAAGGGTAAAATCATGCAGCCTTCAGTCTATCAACCTGCAGCCGCGGGTCTTCCCAGACCCATCCGTGCATTCATCTCTACGCCTGGGCCGCGCAACTCTCTCCGCTGCGCCCTCGGCCGGCGTTGATAAAATCAACTCTATGCCCGCAGCGCTTTCTCTCTCGCCGGAAGTCCTTGCCAAGTATCAGCCCGTGATCGGCCTGGAGGTTCACGTCCAGCTCCTCACCCGCTCCAAGGCCTTCTGCGGCTGCCGAAACGAGTACGGTGGCGAACCCAACACCCACGTCTGTCCCGTCTGCCTGGGCCTCCCCGGAGCCTTGCCGGTGCTCAACCGCCAGGCCGTCGAGTTCGCCGTGCTGGCCGCCAAAGCCATCGGTTGCCAGATCCGTCAGACCAGCATCTTTGCCCGCAAAAACTACTTCTACCCTGACCTTCCCAAGGGCTACCAGATCTCGCAGTTCGATAAGCCCATCGCCGAGCACGGAGAGATCATCGTCTCCGACGCCGAGGGCAATCCCAAATCCATCGGCGTCACCCGCCTGCACCTGGAAGAGGATGCCGGCAAGAGCCTGCACGACGGCTTTCCGGACTCCGCCTCGCGCAGCTACATCGACCTCAACCGCTGCGGCACGCCGCTGGTGGAGATCGTCTCCGAACCCGATCTCCGCAGCCCCGACGAAGCCTTCGAGTACCTCACCCGCCTCAAGGAGATTCTGCTCTACACCGGCGTCTCGGACTGCAACATGGAGGAGGGTTCGCTGCGCTGCGACGCCAACGTCAGCGTCATGCTCAAAGGCGCGCAAAAGTTTGGAGCCAAGGCTGAGGTCAAGAACGTAAACTCCTTCCGCTACATCCGCGCCGCCTTGCAGTATGAGATCGAGCGCCAGATCGGCATCCTCGAAGAGGGAGGCCGCGTGGTGCAGGAGTCGCGCCTGTGGAACAACGCCGAAGGCCGCACCTTCTCCATGCGCAGCAAGGAGCACGCCCACGACTATCGCTACTTCCCAGAGCCCGACCTTCCCCCGCTCGTGGTCGGTCCCCATTGGCAGCAGCAGATCCTCTCCGTCATGCCAGAGCTTCCTGAGGCTCGGCGAACCCGCCTCGCGTCGCAGTTCGGCCTCAGCCCACAGGACGCTGCTACCCTCACCACGGACCGCGCGCTCGGGGATCTCTTTGAAGCCGCCGCCAAGGCGGCCAAGTCACCCCGGCGGGTGGCAGCCATCTTGCTCAGCGAGATCACCATGCGCCTGCGCGCCGCTGACATCACCCTGGACAAAAGCCCCATCTCGCTCACAGGCCTGGTTGCAGCCGCTGACCTGGCCGAATCCGGAGCCATCAGCAGCAAACAGCTCAAGCAACTGCTCGATAGCTGTTTCACGGAGGGCAGCGACTTCACCGCCATCTATGACCGCGACAAGCCGCAGCAGATCTCTGACGCCTCAGCCATTGAAACCATGATCGATCAGGTCATCGCCGCCAATCCCGCTCAGGTGGCGCAGTTCAAAGCCGGCAAACGTACCGTCTCCGCCTTCTTCGTCGGCCAGGTGATGCGCCTCAGCAAAGGCCAGGCGAACCCAGTGCTGCTCAATGAGCTGGTGGTAAAAAAACTGGACGAGCAGAAAGCCTGATAACTACTCGAACCAGCAGTCTGAACATCGCTCGAACGGTCAGCCTCACCCACCAGAAGCGTCCTTGCAGCCTGCCAGCCGGACGCCCGCACCTCAACCCAGGGCAAACGCTCGCTCAACCCTTCCCCATTGGGCAGCTCGCTCGCCCAAGATCCTCTTCCGCGCTCTCCTGCACCTCGCCTACTGCTCGTAGCTTCCGGACGGAACCCCACTGGACCCCGTATCCGGCTCACCGGCCCGAGCAAACTCCCGCCGCTGCATCAGCGGCAGATCCGGCGCATAGGAGCGGTAGACGCTAATGTGGAAACAGGCCTGCTGGAACTCCTCCTCCACATCCAGCTTGCCGGCTTGCATCAGTGGTCGCAGATACAGTCGCATCCACGCAATCTCCGCCCTCGTCATGCCGTGCTTGCCAAAGTCCATGGCCTCGCCGGTAAGATGCGGTGAGGCCAGATCCCCCTCGATCCCCGCAGCGTTGCCATTCACCCTGCGCAGCCGCAACTGGTAGGCCACCGTCCGCACCGCGGAGTTCACCTGCAGGGGCTTATGGAACTGCGCATAGTACGCGCGTGCAATATTGGTCGCAAACAGAACCGTCCATGGCCGCGCGCAACGCCGATCACTCTCCAGCTCCGGATTCACCCGCAACTCGGCGCTCTCCGGAAAGTCCACCAGCAGATGTTCGGCCCGCATCTGCTGCAGCTCCGCATTATCCTCTACGCGGTTCAGCCCCTCCGCGTCGGCCATCAGGTTCTGATGCTCCAGAATCTCCCGCGATCCCCGCAGCGGAGGCGTCACCGCCAGGCGTCCGTGGTGATACAACTCCGGCTCAATCATCGGGGAAACCATCGGCTGCACTGCGGCCTGTTCCACTCCCACCCCTGGTTGCTCGCGCATATCTCTGCCCGCCCCTAAGCCCAGGCTGCGTTCAGAACCGTTGCTCTGCTCCGGCCGTCCCTGCGTCCCATCGGCGCTTGCCGCCGCCTCCGGCCACCCTCCACCCGGCAGGGGAGCCACACTCACATCCTCATCCGGATGCGACACCCCCGTCGCATAGCCTCCACTCAACGCCTCGCCTGCGCCAGAGGCCTCTTCCATCCCTCTATCCGAACCCTCGCTCAGAACCGGCTGCCGCCCGGATTCTCTCTCTTCCGCTGGTCCCAGCCCATTGCCCCTTCTGGCCTCGGCCAGAACCTCCGGCTCGCTGCCTCTGCGGCCGTGGCGGCGACGCCTGCTCCGCACGCTCACTCGACGCGTCTCCGGCGCCTCGCCTCTTCCTCTCCTCACGCTTCTGGTCAGGTGGACGCGGCTTGTCCGCAGCGGCTCATGGGCAGAGTGCAACCCGCGTCCCCGCTCCGCTCCCGCCCGGTAGCGGCCCTCTTTGCGAGCTGCAGAAGCAACCGCCGTTCTATGCGTCGCAGCGCGCAGACGACCTGCGGAGTGCCCGCCGCGTTGCGTACCTCGCTTCGTCTCTCGTCGCGCGCTCCTGCGTACAACTCCGTGATGGACGTGTGGCGTCGTATATTCCACGGTGCCTGCGGAAGCTCTCGAGCACACCACCATCGCCCCCAGCAAGCTCAGTACAAAAATCAGCGCCGTCACGCGCGGCGTATGCCTGTTCGCGCGCTCGCCTTTCACCGGCGAAGCTTGGCCCAACTGCGTCATCATCTGTCCAGATTTTAAAGGTGGCCGCGAAGCCGCCGAGCGTCTATAGACTATCGCTTCGCACCCAATCCGTCATAGTGCCTTGGCAGATTCATAATACCGTAAGGAATACACCCGTTGGTCCGGGGCTGGACGCGCCGACATGCCGGATCCATTCACTGCGCCTGCCTAAGCCTCGCTCCCGAGCATCCAGTCCGGGGCCTTAAGCCAAACAATTCTTCACTTTAGCCTTCACAGTCGCGTCCAGCAGTAACGTGGCTTCGTGACCAGGTGGTGAGCAGATGCAGCTTCTCAACTCAGGCCGCACGTATTCCACCCTCTGGCCGCCCCAATCACAGTGTCCCAAATAGCGACGACTCACGCGCCGCCGCAAAGCCGGCAGCCTCCTTTCTCATGAAACGCCCAACCCTCTACTGCTTGCCCGGATGGCCTGCTGCGCCACTCCAATCCTGCCGCGTAGCGATAGGCACATACCCCACCTCCATGCCCGGTGGCGGGGTCACAATCAACGCCGGATCAATATCCGCCAGCTTCCCTACAGTGGGTGGAGGCAGATAGTTCCGGTCTTTGGTCCAGTGCCTTTGGATCATCTCCACGCGCTTCTGCAAGTTCTCCCGTTCTGCTGGAGTCAGGTCGGCATTCAGCAACGCAGGCTGGTCGGCAAATCGATACCAGTAATAGGTCACCGTACTGCCGTCTTCCAGATGCGCCTTGAATGGTCCTGACGCAGGACCGGGCTTCTTCCAGCAACTCTCAGGATTGTCAGGTGTCACGAGTGCTTTCGGGTGCTCTTCGGGCCGAGTAAATTGGATCCTCGTCAAACCCGTTTCAGCAGGAACATCTTTGGCTTCTATGGGAACCCACTCCGGCTTTCCATTGTCGGCCTTCGTCAAACGGTAATATTGCGGCAGTTCCGCCAAGGCGCCATTCCTCGTCACCTTCCTCTTAACCAGTTGCTTGTTCCACTGATAACCGTAGGTGATGGGATTCGGAGCCACCGGTTTCACCATGGAACTCCACTGGATAGGCGTCCGGTTTGCCCAGGTCAGCTTTCGCCCGGAGAGATCAATGCTCCAGGTAGCTCTCCCCGTGGCGCTAAAGGTGTACACGCTCGCGTCGTCGGGGTTAATCGCTCCGCTGGGCGCTGGCCCACCTTGGAACCAGGCATTCACTTCGTCCCACAGCGCGCTCTTGTTGTAAGACATCACCCGGTTCAGCACCACCGACTCATCATCCGATCCCAGCGGAAACTGCATCTGCGTTACCCGCGCGTACGTGTTCCCCTTCGCGTCCGTAGCCATATCCGCGGGAATAAATTGTGTCTCCATCTCGATCGCTCGATTCGGATCGGCAGGGCTCGTATCCAAAAGCTTTCCCGCCAGTTGTGGATACACCACAGCCCAGTGAGACCAGAAATACGGGGCGAAGAACGCAACCGGACCCTTGAAGTTTCCCGTGTTCAGAAACAAAGTCCAGCAGTTGTTTCCCGTGGGAATCTTCCTCCCGTCGGTGGTGGCTTTGGGCTCGGTGAGGGGCAGCGCCAGGTAGCCGTAGCCCACCAGCCCTCCCACTGTGCCTTCTTTGATGTTCAGGCCATCCGGCGGGAACAGTAACCACGGACTCAGTTGCACCACGCCATACTGGCCCACCGGGTGGTCCCAATCATCTCCTTTGCCCACACCCGGGCCGTTGGCCCATGCACCAAAATCTGGAGCCACACCCCCCATAATGAACTTCGGCGCGTCGGAGGCAAATTGCGTGCTATTCCACCAACCCAGGCCGCCCTCAACATCGGAATACATATGGCCATGCCCGTGCGGATTGTCCTTAGCGAACATCCAGGTGCCTAACAGACCCGATTGAAAACTCGCTCCCGGGTAAATCTTCAACAACGGCCACGCCGCAGAATACATGGAAAACCCGGCTCCGTAAGAGTCAGGAACGTTCGTGTGCGGCACGATCAGATACCCCGCCATCTCTGCCTTCTGCACATCGTTCGCGGCGTACGCTCCAAATGTCGCCGAGAAGACAAAGATCAGGGCCAGGGACATTGCGGACCATCTCAAAATCCCTGTTCCCACTCCAGCTTTGCCTCTGGCTGATGTTGCCTGTTGGAATCCAGCCTGCAACGCACAGACGTCTGCTTTTGCGCGCTGAACGCACTCCGCACTCGCACGCTCAAATTGCAATTGCCGCAGATGAAGCATCGGTTCACCCCTTCGATCGAACTGTCGGATTGGAATTCAAATTGAAAATGCTGATCCAATAATTGCCTTGGAGGCATCTTGATGTATGCAGTATACACCTCCTCAGTGGTCCGCTGGGACAGAGAGGGAAAAAGGTTCCGCGAAATATGGCCTGCGCCACCCACAAGCGAAGCCTTGTGTCCAATGCCCAGCAAAGCATCACGAACCAGAGCCCACCTGGTATGTAAACCATTCAGACTCAGAGACTCCCACCGCTGGTTAACCATCACCCCTGCCGGCAGAGCCCGGAATCTACTGGACTCGCTCGCAAAGAACGTCTCCCGGAGCTCAGGTACGCTCATCTCCCGCTTGGTTGTCGCGCACCCGTTCCTGCCGCCGACTTCTCCTTGTCTCGCCTGTTAGTAAGCCCGCGGATACATCCGTGACATGCGATCATGCCAGCCCAGGCTGTCGTGGTCCAACACCATCCACACCAAGCCCAGACCAAGCGGACAAGCCGCCAAGGCCGTTGCAATCAGCCTGCGGCGCATCTCTCGCCGTGACGGATTCCTCTCCTGAAAGCTGCAGAATGCCAGGCGCGCGGCTCGCATGCCCGGCGTCGCCTCATTCAAGCTGAAGAACAACACCTGATACATCATCAGAAAGACCACAAAGGCCACAGCTCCCGAACCGGTCAGTACAGGGCGAGGCACCCTCGCCAGGGAACCATTCCCGGCCAATCGCACCGCTACCACACATGCCGCGGCAAGGCCGGAACCAACGCAGGCCAGGTCCACCCCCGCCGATAAAATCCGCCGCCGCACCGGAGCCGCATATATCGGCTGATCCGGATGAAGTTGCTCTTCCATCGCCGCAGAGATCACCAGCCGCGCTTCAGCCGCAGGCCCTTCGTTCAACATCATCCCTTGCCACACTGGAGCATCCGTCAGCTCCGGAGTCAACACGGACGCCTCCGGCACCGTCGAGATCTGTTCCGGCTCAACCTCGAAGATGCGAAGCTGAGAAGCCGGAGCTCTCTCCGCGCTGGCAGCCGCCTCCGTAACCCGCAGCAACCCTCCCGGCGCAACACCGTCGCCGCGCAACGGGCCCTCCGCCAGCCGTGGACGAGCCTTTCGCGGAGCCACCAGCTCTCGCGGAAATTCGATGATGTTTGCCGGAATCGGTTCTGGCTCCAACAGGATGTCGTCAAACTCCGGAGCCCGGCGGAACTCAATCTCCTCGTCCAGTTCTGCTAGTTCCTCGACTGTTGTCGGCCACTGGGGTAAAGGTGCACAGTGCGTTTCCACTGGCAAGGCGAGTCCGACCTCACCCGGCAGCAGCACCTGCAACTGTGCGGGTGAAAACGCGTCTGCGGGGCCAGTCGTGGCTGCAAACTCAAATCCGGGTTGCGCATCTCTTCGCTCCAGCGGAGATTCTCTCCCATCGGACGGCTGCCGCCAGAGCCCCCTCGGAATCGTCTCTGCCGCACTCTGGAACATGGAACCAGACCGCTGCTCCAACCAACGCTTCTCTCCGCTTGCCGGGTCGTCCCTCCGCGCCGGATCCTTCGCGCTCTGGCCCGTTAGCTTCTCCTCCACCAACTCCGCGGTCGTCGCCGCCCACCGCTTCCCGGGCAACTCCCCTCCAGTCGCTACGGCCGCCGTTTCGCCCCACCGCTCCATCTCATCCAGAAGCTGCCGTTGCGCCTCCGCCACAGCCTTTGCGGTGCGTGTGGCCATCTCAGCCTGGGCCTGGGCCTGCTCCAGCGCACGCTCCGCCTCGCGGGCTAAAAACTCCCGATAGCTCTCACTCTGCCGATACCTCGCCGCAACCGCCTCGCGCACCCGCGCAACCTCCGGATGCGCCTCCGCGCGCGCCGCCTCTCTCTGCGCCTCCATCGGCGTCTCGGCCTGCGCGGCTCCTCTCTCCTGCGCCGGCCTGCGACTGCGATGCGCCGCCAGACGCTCTGCCGCCAGTTGTTTCAAAGCACTGCGACTCGCCGCTCCAGTCGGCCGATAGCCTTCGGATCGATCTTCGCGTTGCGCGGCACTGCTCATCTTCCTCTGTCCTTCCGTCCACAACCTCATCTGCCCCTGCGTAGGCGAAGGGCGGTGAGGGATCGTCTAATCTGAGAGTAGTGGAAGGATTGATCCAATCTCTCGGTCCAAGTGCCCCAGGTGTTCAGGCTGCAACCTGCGGCCGCGGGGGATTCCACTGGTCGCGTCTTCGCTGCTCCGGATGGGCTGTTCACCTCATCTCTCTTCTCATAACTATCACCCTCCTCGCCGCAGGTCATCCACATCTCACCGCACAGGTCGTAACCGCAAAGGAACTCCCTCAGGCTCCGGAACCAAATCAGAACCCACTCCACCCAGCCTCTCCATCCCCAAGCAACCTCCCAGACTCCGCCATCCCAGACTTGGCCAACATCCCGCACGCCTCTCCGCTGCCCCCAAGTCAAGCCCCAAAAACCGCCGTCATTGAGGCCGATAAGGAGACCCGCCACGGCGTCATCTTTGATGCCTCCGGGCACGCCAGGCTCACCTACGGAGACCACATCCTTCGCGCCGATAAGCTCTCCTGGGATCAGACCACCGATATCGTCACCGCAACCGGCCACGTCGAACTCACCGGAGGGGTCAACAATGAGCACATCAAGGCTACCCACGGACTCTACAACCTGCGCACCCAGACCGGCGTCTTCTATGCCGTCCATGGCTCCGTTGGCCTCTTCCGGTCCACCGGCACGCAGACCATCAACACCAACGCCGGCATCGCCTCTGCCTCCACCTCCCATGAGCGTGGCTACCAGAACTCCAACCCCTTCGTCTTTCAGGGCCGCATGGTGGTCAAAACCACTCCCACCGCCTACACCATTTACAACGGCTCCGTCACCACCTGCCTGCTGCCCAATCCAGACTGGCAATTCTTCGCCGGCAAGATCGCCGTCGATAGCGCCCCGGGCGGCAAGGCCAGCGCAGCCGCCTCCACCTTCAAGCTCATCGGCCTCCCTATCCTCTTCCTTCCCTACGTGACCCACCCGGTAGACACCTCCCAACGCCAGTCAGGCCTGCTCATCCCGGAGTTCGGCTACTCCAGCGCCAGCAAAAATACCGGCTCGCAGGGCCTCACCTTCGGCGAACAGTACTATCAGGTTTTGGGTAACTCAGCCGATCTCACCCTGGGCATGCTCTATTACTCGCTGCGCGGCTGGTCGGAAAATGGAGCCTTCCGCTTCAAAGGCATGGGCCAGAACTTCTTCAACGCCCACTTCTCCGCCCTCCAGGACCGCGGTTTCTACGCACCCGGCATCAATGCCGCCGGTCAGACGGTTGAGGTCTACAACAACCAGGGCGGCGTGGACATCATCAGCAGCTTCCGCCGCCAACTCACCCCCACTCTGCGCGCCGTCGGCGATGCGGAGTATCTCAACTCCTTCATCTACGTCGAAGCCTTCGCTGAAAACTTCAATCAGGCCGTCAGCACAGACATCAACTCGGTTCTCTATCTCATCGATCAGAAGAAAGGCTTCTCCTACGATGTCCGCTTTGACCGCTACCAGGGCCTCAAGATCGTGCCAACCGACTTCAGCCCGAGCGAGGAAGTAAAGATCTACCATGTTCCCTCGCTGGATCTCACCGGCCTCGATCATCCCATTGCCGGCACACCCCTCCTATGGAGCTTTACCGGCAGCGCAGCCGGCCTCAAACGCGTCGACCCCAACTTCTCCACCGCCGGCCTCACCTGGCGGCTGGACCTGCGCCCTGAAATCTCCCTTCCTCTCCGCTTTGACGGTTGGCATATCCTCGCTGGCGCAGCCGTCCGCGAGACCGCCTACTCCCGTTCTCAGCTCCCCGTCCAAAGCTCCGGAGCCTCCAGCGTCAGCAGCACCACTATCGGTCTCGGCACTCCCATCGTCGAACAAAGCATCCCGCTCAACCGTGCCGACACGGACCTCCACCTTGATATCCGTCCACCCGTCCTCGAACGTACCTTCACCGTTCCAGCGCGCTGGCAACACTTCCTGGGCGATCAGGTCCGGCACACCATCGAGCCCGAGATTATCTATCGCAACACCAGCGGCATCAATAATTTTCGCTCCATACTCCGCTTTGACGGCGTCGATCTGGACAGTGACACCAATGAGATCCAGTACGGCTTTACGCAGCATCTCTACTTCCGCCCCCACCCCAAGCCTCCGGCCAAGCCAAAGCCTGGTTGCCCGGCCACGCCCCCTGCCCCCACCCCCGCCAACGCCGATTCTCCACCTCAGCCGGATGCCCTCACCCCCGATCCGCAATCCAGCAACGACGCCAATGGAATCTCCAGCGCAGATGTCACCGCACCCGGCGAGCCTCTGCGCACCCACCCCCGCAAACCCGACCCCTGCGCTCAGCCTCCGGCTCTTCCTCCTCAGCGGGAGTGGTTCAGTTGGCTTCTGGCCCAGAAGTACTTCTTCGACCCCACCTTTGGCAATGCGCTCGTCAGCGGCGAACGCAACATCTTTGACTCCACGCTCAACTTCTCCGGCGTCGCCTTCCTCACCCAGTTGCGCAATCTCTCCCCCATCATCAGCCGCATGCGCTTCCGCACCTCCGGCCACACGGACATCGCCTGGGACCTGGACTATGACCCCGTCGTCAAAAAAGTCACCGGATCAAATACCTACCTCGATATGCATGAGAACAGCTTCTTCGGTGGCTTCTCCTACTCCCGCCTCGATGCCCCCGGAAAAACCTACTCGGAGGTCATCAACTACTCGGACAACGTCGTCACCGGTCTCACCAGCTCTCTCACCTCCAACTTCTCGCAGATGCGCGCTCTCTTCGGCTACGGCAAGGCGAATGAGGCTGGCTTCTCCGGAGCGATTTCCGGCGGCTACGACCTGAATCTCAAAGTTCCCCAGTACATCACCATCCAGACCAACTACAACTGGAACTGCTGTGGCATCTCCCTCGAGTACCGTAAGTACGAACTCGGCACCATCCGCGACGAGGGCGAATACAGCTTCAACTTCACCCTGGCCAACATCGGCTCTGCCGGAAGCCTGCGCCGCTCTGAGAGCCTGTTTTAGGTCTCTACTCCTTCAGGCCACGCTCGCCCTCTTGGGAGCAGAGCCTGGGAGGAAAAATCGACGCGCCTTTCCCATTGCGGCCCAAACCCACCGGCGCCGCAATGCCTCTTCCCCCCGAAGATGCTTTAATAGAAGGATTGTGCGGATTTCTCGTCCTCTCGTCCTTGTCCTCTTCGTCACGCTGCTGGCCTCCTTCCACGGCTACGCTCAATCCTCTGCCGGAACCAGCACCGCGAACCATGGCTCTGCGGAACCATCATCGCCCAACCAGGTGAGTATCGGCGTCCCGTTGTCACCCGCCATGACGCATCGCATCCAGGTTCTCCTGCGCAACAAGGCGGAGTTGCCGCCCGGCTCCACCATCGCCATCTCCACGCCGCAGCCCGCCACGCTGTCCGGCTATGACACCATCGCCGTTACCTTTACGGCAGAGGGCAAAACCTCTCGCCCAGTCAACTTCCTCATCTCCCGCGACGGCAATACCCTGGCCCAGTTCATCCGCTACGACCTCTCCGTCGATCCCCGCACCATGGTTCCGTCCGCTGGCCGCCCCTTCCGCGGCGGCCCTGCCTCGGCGCCTGTCGTTCTCGTCAACTTTGATGATCTCGAGTGCCCCTTCTGCGCACGGTTCCATAACAGTCTCTTCCCCGCTATTACCCAGCGCTATGGGGATAAAGTCCACATCGTCTATCTGGACTTTCCACTCGATCAGCATCCCTGGGCGATGCACGCTGCCGTGGACGCCAACTGTCTGGCCCAGCAGTCACCGGCAGGTTACTGGAATGTGGTCGATTACATTCACAAGCACCACGACGACATAGGAACCGCCGCCGCCGATCCCTCCGGCTCGGATGCCAAAGCCGACGGCGCGGCCGGCGCCCATCAGGCACAGTCTGCCCTGCACACCCTCAACATCAGCTTCGTGCAGCTCGACGAGATTACCCACGATCAGGGAGTCCTCCAGAAGGTAGATATGCCGCGCCTCGACGCCTGCATCAGAAAACAGGACACCTCAACCGTCGAAGCCGAACGCCAGATCGGCAACAATCTCAACGTGGAGTCCACGCCCACCTTCTATATCAACGGCGCTAAGTATGAGGGAGCCTTGCCGACCGACTACATCTTCTCCCAGATCGACGACGCTCTCCGCGCCGAAGGCATCCAACCCCCACCGCCGAATCCACCCGTCTCCCCCAAGTCCAAAGCCCCCGCTGCATCCGCAGCCGCTCAATAGAAATGTTTTTCTGAAGGAGCCTCTCACGGCTCGCGCTCGGCGACCTCTCGCTCACTGCGCGATGCGTGTCTGCTCCGCATGACTTTCAGAACCGCGCGTTGCGGGTAGGGAACAGCCCCGCATAGATGGGCAGCGGGAGGCGCCCGGAACTCGCGGCGTTTCATTCCGCGCATCGTCCGATTCCCAGACACGGCAACTCCCATCCCTCCATCCCCAGCCAAACCCTCTTCAGACCGCTGGCGCGTTGGCGCACCAGAACACACGCTCGCCAACATCGATCTCCACCTGAGCCTGCCGATCCTTCATCCGCAGCACGCTTCGCCGCGCCGTCCGCACCGGCAGATCACCTCATCGCGCTGGTCGCTCTGCCGAAGTACACTGAAGGAGATGCGCGAAATCCTCTTTCGTGTGCCGGAATCTACTCCTGGAGCCGTCGTTGAAGATCGTTCTTGCAGAAAAAGTCTCTCCCGCCACTCTTGCCATCTTCCAAAAGGAACCGGACTGGAGCGTCGTCTCCGCCGACCAGATCGCGCCCGGCGGCCTGCCCGCTGAGCTCGCCGACGCCGACGCCCTGGTGGTGCGCTCGGCGGTCCAGGTCGATGCAGAGCTGCTCGCAGCGGCGCCCAGACTGCGCATCATCGGCCGCGCTGGCGTTGGCGTCGATAACATCGACGCCGAAGAGGCCACCCGCCGCGGCATCGTCGTCATGAACACCCCCGGAGCCAATGCCGTAGCTGTCGCCGAGCTCACCCTCGCCCTCATGATCTCCATGTGCCGTGGCATCTGCCGTGCCAACGCCGGCATGCACGCCGGCCGCTGGGAGAAAAAGTCCCTCCAGGGCTCGGAACTCCGTGGCAAGACCCTCGGCATCGTCGGCCTCGGTCGCGTTGGCTTGGAGGTCGCCCGGCGCGCCCAGGCCTTTGGCTTGACTGTCATCGGATACGATCCTTTCATCGCTCCGGTCATCGCCCGCGAGAACCACGTCGCCTTGCTCGCTCTGGAACAGGTCTTCGCTGCCTCTGACTTCCTCTCCCTGCACGTCGGCCTCACTCCACAGACCGAAGGCCTCATCAACCAGAGCTCCATCGCTGCAATGAAGAAAGGGGTTCGCATCGTCAACTGTGCGCGCGGCGAACTCATCGTCGACGAGGCGCTGGTGGAAGCCATCCGCTCCGGCCACGTCGCCGGCGCGGCCCTCGACGTCTTCCGTAACGAGCCGCTGAAAGACTCGCCCTACTTTGATCTGGAGCAGGTCCTCCTCAGCCCTCACATCGCCGGTTCAACCGACGAGGCCCAGGAGGCCATCGGCATCCAGCTCGCCAATCAGGTCCGCGACTACCTCAAGCTCGGCGTCGTGCAGAACGCCGTCAACGCAACCTCGCTCAGCGAAGAGGAGTACGCCGAGATCTCGCCCTACGTGGAGATGGCCGCCCGCCTCGGCCAACTTCTCAGCCACTCCGACAGCTCCGTCCGCTCAGACGCATCCCGTGGTTCCGTGGACAGCATCTCGCTTACCTACAACGGCCGGTTGGCAGCCCTCAAAACGGATATGATCCGCAACGCCGCTATCGCCGGCGTCCTCTATGGTGCCGACGGCGTCAACCGCATCAACGCCATGGCCGCAGCCACCGAGCGCGGTATCCGCATCCAGGAGGAGAAGCGCGAGCAGATCACAGGCGGAACCGGCGCCACCCTCGGCATCACCCTCCACTGGACACGTCAGGCCGGAACTGCTGCCGACGCCGGCCAGGATGGCCTCTGGACAGGCGAGGCTACCGTTCAGCACGGTCGATCCCCACGCCTGCTCCGCTATGACAACATCGACATTGAGGCCGAACTCGCCGGCACCCTCATCCTCTCCCGCAATCAGGATGTTCCCGGCGTCATCGGTCGCATCGGCACCATCCTCGGTGAGGCCGGACTCAATATTGCCAGCTTCGCGCTTGGCCGGGAGATCTCTACCCCGGCTGCCGGTTCGCAGCCTCCTGCCACTCAGCCCGCCACTCCGCGCCATGCCTTGGCCTTTGTTCAACTCGATATCCCCACGGAAAACGCCTCCCCACAGACTCAGGAGGCCCTCCAGCGGGCCGTCGCAACCCTCCGTCAGGTTCCGGCCATTACCAGCGTCCGCACCGTAAACCTCGGCAAGTTGTAAACTTAGAGCGGTTGCGGCATTTACTCCGTAGCTTTAGAATTGTAGGAATCCTTCCCGATGCCTAAGCCTCTTCGCTCCGTCCAGATCCTTCTCGCCTCTTCCCTCGCGCTCGCGCTCGTCTTCCTCGCGGGATGTCACAAAGGTCCACAGCAGGGCGTGGTCGCCACTGTAAACGGCAACCCCATCTTCCAGACCGAAGTCAACAAGGCCTATCAGGCTCAACTGGCCTCCAACGCCCAGCAGCAGACCCCCACCCAGGATCAGGAGGACTCACTTAAGCTCAACATCCTGCACACCTTGATCGTTGAGGCCATCATCGATCAACGCGCCGCCAAGCAGGGCCTCACAGCCACAGACGCTGAGGTGGACGCCAAGCTGGCTGAGATGAAGGCTCCCTACACAGAAGAGCAGTTCCAGGCCAAGCTCAAGGCCTCTAACCTTACCCTGGATGAGCTTCGCACGGATATTCGCCGTAGCATCACGGAAGATAAGCTCCTCAATAAGGAGATCAACTCTCGCATCAACGTCAGCGACGCCGACGTCACCAACTACTACAACACCCATAAGGCAGACTTCAACCTCATCGAGCCTGCCTATCATCTGGCTCAGATCGAGGTCACCGACCAGGGCTCAGGCCAGTCCGGCAACCTCCAGAACAACAAGGCCACCAACGACGTAGACGCGCGCAAGAAGATTCAGGCCATCCAGAACCGCATCGCTTCCGGAGAGGACTTCGGAGAGCTTGCCGCCAACTTCTCTGAGAATCCACAGACCGCGCCCAACGGCGGCGATATGGGCTTCATCACAGAGTCGCAGCTCAAAACCAACCCCACCATCTACGCCGCCATCTCCAAACTCAGCCCCGGCCAGGTCACCGACATCATCCCCCAGATGGACGCCACCACCCACAAGCCCGTCGCCTACTTCATCTTCAAGCTCATCAGCAAAGACTCCGCCGGCCAGCGCGACCTCAACGATCCTCGCGTCCAGCAGAGCATCCGTCAACAACTCCATGACAGCCGCGCCCAGCTCCTCAAGTCCGCTTACTTTGAGATCCTCACCGATCAAACTAAGGTAGTGAACTTCTTCGCGGAACAGGTCTTCAAGCGGGATGCTCAGTAACCTCTGCGACACCCATAGCAGCCGCAGGAGGATCAATCGTCCATGAATCCACTTCGCCGGAGCCTTTTGTGTTCATGCGGCTTCATCCTTCTCTGTCCCCTGCTCGCAGGTTGCCGCCCACAAACTCCTCCACCCATGCCCCTCAACCAGCTCAACGCACAGCAACGACGTGGCTACCAGGACTTCCATATCTACTGCTCCCAGTGCCACGACGATCGCGACGCGGACTCCTTGCACGGTCCACCCCTCCTCGGCGTCTTCAAGCAGCCCTACCTGCCCAGCGGAGCTCCGGCCAACGATGAGCGCGTCGTAGCCACCATCCGGGATGGTCACGGCCTCATGCCGCCCATCGATATGATGGATTCGCAGCAGATGCAGGATCTGCTCGCCTACCTGCACACGCTGTAGACCATAGGCACAGCAGCTCACCTTCCCCCGTCTCGCCGCCTATCCCACCCGCACCCAAAAGCAGAAGCCAACAACCACAAGCAAGCCTCGACTGCATCCTCGGATGCTCTTTCCACCGCAATCCGCGCTGAGCCGACGTGGACCCCGCCGCTACGCCCGCATCTCCCAGGAGCGGCTAGGCAGACTTACCGCTCGACTTTGGCCTGACCGCCTCCGGCTGCAGGAATAGCCACTTCAGCACGTTCCTCGGATGCACCCGCACTCGTTCCGGAGCCCTGGAGACCGCCGCAGCCTCTCCCACCAACATCGGTTCCTCCTGTTGGATCGCTCTCTGTCGGCGCGCCCGTATCCGCCGACGAAGTTCCCGGCTTGGATATGCGTCGATCATCAGCGGCGAGAGCAGAAGTCCCACCACCGCCACAGCGAGCAGAAAGTCGTACACCATACCAGTCCCATCGGCGATCCGGTGACTGGCTTTAGCTCGCGCCAAAGGCGTCCTGAAACGCGACAGACCGCCAGGCCCTCCGCCCCGCACCCGAACCGACTACCCTTCTTGGGCAAATTCCCGTGGAGAGAATCCCGTGGGAGCGAAATCCATGCAAGGCAGAACCTCGAAACCATCTACAATCAAAGCAGCGGGTCTCATCTCTTGTCAGAGTCTTGTATCGGAATCAAAGACCCCCAGCAGGTGGAAGCAGTCCCAGCGTGGCCTCTCTCGTCCAATCCGAAAGCCTCATCCAGATCGACCTGGTCCCCCGCAAGCCCGCCCCCAAGCCGGAGTGGCTCAAGGCCAGCGCCCCCATGGGAGAGACCTTCCACAACCTCAAGATGCTGGCCCGCGAGCTAAATCTGCACACCGTCTGCGAGAGCGCCCATTGCCCCAATATCGGCGAGTGTTGGAACCATAAGACCGCTACCTTCATGATGTTGGGTAATCTCTGCACCCGCCGCTGCGGCTTCTGTGCCGTGCCCAAGGGCAAACCCGAACCCATCGATCACGCCGAACCCACCCGCGTCGCCCAGGCCGTAGCAGCGCTCGGCCTGGCCTTCGCCGTCGTCACCAGCGTCAATCGCGATGATGACAACCTCGGAGCTGCGCAGGCCTTCGTCAACGTCATTCAGGAGATTCGCCGCCTCTCCCCCGGCACCCAGGTCGAGGTCCTCACCCCAGACTTCCAGGGTCTCCCCCAGGCTCGCCGCATGGTTGTCGCCGCTCAGCCGGATATCCTGAACCACAACATTGAGACTGTGCCGCGCCTCTACGCCATCGCCAAATCCGGTGGCCGCTACCAGCGCAGCCTGGAGTTCCTCGCAGAGGCCAAGCGCGACGCCGCCAGCCTCCCCGGCTCTCCCTCCCTTGTCACCAAGACCGGGATCATCGTTGGCCTGGGAGAAGAGATGCATGAACTGCTCAGCGTCTTCCGCGACCTCGCCGACCGCAAAGTAGACATCCTCACCATCGGCCAGTACCTTCGCCCCAGCCGCGACCATCTCCCCATCTCCCGCTACTACACCCCGGACGAATTCGCCTTCCTCAAGCATCAGGCATTGCAGATGGGCTTCCGCCACGTCGAGTCCGGCCCCCTGGTGCGCAGCAGCTACCACGCCCACGAACAGGCTCAATCCAACGCGGCGCCTCCGCTGCAGACCCAGCCGACCACCTGATCCCATCTCGGCGCCTGAGTCCCGATCCCCCACTCTCTACATATTGAAAATACATTGTTCGCAGTGACTTGGCGGACTTGACGATGCGGTTCAATGTGGTTCTGTGAGCGGTCATTCAGGATGTTTGTGCGGCTGGGATGCGGAAGGGTCAAGAACAATCGGCCAGAGCGCAGCTCGGACCTCATTCCTTCAGCCGCTCGCACATCTCGGCTTCGGTAGCATCCGAGACGACAAAGTAGACGACAATGTGATTCCTATGCACGTAGAAGTGACGCGACACGATCTTTCTCGCAACAACAATGTCGCGTCCTCCTGTTGGATCAGAGCCGGTATGCTCCCATGAGTCGTACGACACGGTGTCTCCGACGTTTGGGATCGGAACTCCTCCAGCAGCCCACTCCAGTCGATCAGTGTTTTCCGTTTCGTCGCGTGGACGTGACCTTGCCCGCGAAAAACGTATCCCATAGCGAGCTGTTCTAATGCGAAAAGGGAGCGAAGATGACGATGACGAAG
>JBMFGX010000005.1:0-129934 GCA_049977105.1 Acidobacteriaceae bacterium
GGCATTGCCTGCGCGCTCAAGACCACTCTTGCTCCTGGCGGCATCTGCCCGGCAACGGATTCATCCGTGCCGGCCTGGCCCAGCGCCTGCGCCGCTCCGGGGCTCACCCCATAATTCAGAGCATTCTCAATCAAGTTGCTCAATACCTGCACAATGGCGTCCAGGTCGGCGACCACCTCCACCTCCGGGAACTCCGTTACCTCCAGCACCCCCTGCCGCTCCCGCGTCAGCGCAGCGACGGCGCTCTGCGCCTCGCGCATCACCATAGCCACATCCACCGGCTGCGGCCGCACCTTCTGTTCGCCGGAGTCCACCCGCGCCATAGCCAGCAAGTCGTCCGTCAACCGGCTCATCCGCCTGGCGCTCTTGTGGATCGCCTCCAGAAACTCTCGCACCAGAGGGTTCAGGGACGGCGCGGTTCGCCTATCCTCCAGCAACGTCTCCACATACCCGGAGATGGAAGTCAAAGGGGTGCGCAGTTCATGGCTCACGTTGGCCACAAACTCCCTTTGTGTGCGTTCCACCTGCTCCACCTGGGTAATATCCTGCATCACCACCACCGCTCCTCCCTCCGGCATCGGAGCCGCGCTCACCGCATAGATTCTTCCCATGGGCATCGGCACCGGGCGCACCTCCGCATAGCTCCGATGCTCCAGCGCCTCCTGCACGCAGTCCAGCACCTGCGGCGAGCGAATGGTCTGCACCAGGGAGCGTCCCGCGCGCACGCTCCCCGACGACTGAGCCACCAACCGCTGCATCGGAACGTTCGCCCAAACGATTCGCCCCGCCCGATCCACGCTGGTCACAGCATCCTGCATCGAATCCAGCAGCGCCTCCAGCTTCCTCCGGTTCTCTGAGCTGGCCTCCAGCTGGCGCGCCACCTCGTCCCGGGAGACCTGCAGCGCATGCATCAGCGGCTCCAACTGCCAGACCGGAGCCTCCGGCCACTGCCTCTCCTGGTCCGCTACGCTGGCCGCCACCGGCTCAATCTGCTCTATCAGGTTTGTCACCAGCCGGGTGACCCAGGCGGCCATCCACAGCGCCGACAGCAGCCCGATGCTGACGGCCATCCAGCGCTGTGGCAGCAGCAGGGCTGCGGCCACAGCCGGCGCAAAGCCCAGCGTCATCCGCCAAAGCAAAGCAACGTAAAGGCTTTTACGCAACCACAATCCCATGGCAAAAGACTACTCGGTCACCGTAGTTGCCGCAGAGCCCACCGGGCTTCCAGACGAACCGGGTACCGCGCCCGTAGATCCTTCCTTCACCCGGGGAAGATCAAACCGGTAACCGGCCCCACGCATCGTCTTCAAAAACCTTGGCGTATCCGGATCCACCTCAATCTTCTCTCGGATGCGGCGTACATACACATCCACGCTCCGCGGAGTAACAAAGCGCGCATCGCCCCACACCGCATCCAGCAAATGATCGCGGCTGAATACCCTACCCGGATGCCGGGCCAGGTAATCCAGCAGCCGGAACTCGGTAGCCGTGGTCGTCACCAGTTCGTGATTCACCCGCAACTGCATGGAGTTCCCATCAATCTCCAGCCTGTCAATGATCAGCACGGACGGCGAATCGGCCGTCTCCACCGGGCGCTCAAACCGTCGCAGCACGGCCTTCACCCGGGCCAGCAGCTCCCGCATCGCAAACGGCTTGGTGATATAGTCATCCGCGCCCAGCTCCAGTCCATGCACCCGGTCATTTTCTGCTGCCCGGGCAGTCAAAAAGATAATGGGAACACTGGCCAGCGTAGCATTCTGCCGCAACCGTCGGCACAGTTCCAATCCATCGCCGCCGGGAACCATAATATCCAGCAAAAACAGCGATGGACGCTGGCGTTCCGCATCCTGCACAATGCTTCCCACCATCGCATACGCCTTCACCGTGTACCCGGCACCCTCCAACTGGAACTGCACCAGCCGCCGAATGTCTGCATCATCTTCCAGGACGAAGACCAACTGACTCACACACACTCCAGTTCGCGTCAAAACACCCGCTTCCGCGTTCAGCTTATTCCATTCCTCTCCTTCCGTTGAATAAAAGACGGTTAAACCATCACACCACCGCCTTGCAGCATGGCCAGCAACCCAGCCTCATCGATCACCGGCACGCCCAACTGCCTGGCTTTCTCCAGCTTGGACCCCGCCTCTTCACCGGCCACCACATAATGGGTCTTTTTACTCACCGACCCCACCACCTTGCCGCCGACCGCCTCAATCTGTGCCGCAGCCTGCTCTCTGGTCAACGTCGGCAGGGTCCCTGTAAGCACAAACGTCACACCGCTCAGCGTCGTCCCCCGAGCTTTGCGATCCGCCGCAAAGGTCAAGCCGTAGCCGCGCAGCCGCTCCACCAGCTCCCGGTTCCGAGCGCTGGAGAAGAACTCCCGCACTGTCTCAGCCACCTTTGGCCCGATATCCTTCACCCGCGTCAACTCCTCAACGCCGGCTTGCATAATCGCGTCCATCGATCCAAACTCCTCAGCCAAAGCCTGCGCGGTCCGCTCTCCCACATGGCGTATGCCCAGCCCCAGCAGAACCCGCTGCAGCGGTTGCTCTTTGGATCGCGCTATCTGCTCCAGCAACGCATCGGCCGTCTTCTCCCCGACTCGATCCAGTGTCAGCAAAGTAGCGCGATTCACCTTCTCCGGGTCGTAAAGATCGGCAATCGAATGCACCAGCGCCCTGCGGGTTGGCACCAGCTCCGTCTCCTCCATCGCGCCGACCTCCAGCCCATCGTCTTCGCGGTCCCTTGCAGAGCCGGCCTTCTCCCCGTTCTCCGCCGCATGACCCAGAAGCTGCGCCACCATCACCTCACCCAGCCCCTCGATGTTCATCACTCCGCGCGAGGCAAAGTGCCGCAGTTCCTCCTCCAGCCTCGCCGGGCAACTCACATTCACGCAGCGCAGATCCACCTCGCCCGGCTCACGCACCAGCGTCTCTCCGCAGCGGGGACAGGCGGTCGGGAAGACAATCTCCTCCTCTCCCCGCGGGTGCGCCGCGTCGCTCACCACCTCCGTGATCTTGGGAATCACGTCCCCGCCCCGCTCCACGGAGACAAAGTCGCCGATCCTCACTCCCAGGCGCAGCACTTCATCCGGGTTGTGCAGCGTGGCTCGTGTCACAGTGGTTCCCCCAATCCAAACCGGCGAAAGCACAGCCACAGGCGTAATCTTGCCCGTCCGCCCTACTCCGAACTTCACTTCCAGCAACTGGGTCACCGCCGCACGCGCCGGGAACTTATAGGCGATCGCCCAGCGGGGAGCCCTGCCGGTAAAGCCCAACCGGCGCTGCTGCGCCACCGCATCCACCTTGATCACCACGCCGTCGATCTCATACGGTAGATCATTGCGCAGCGCATCAGCCTCGCTTACAAACCGCAGCACTTCATCCAGCGAGTCTACCGTGCGTGCATGGCGATTCACCAGGAACCCCGCCTCATGCAGCGCCGCCAGCGCTGCGCTCTGGCTCTCCAGCAACGGCTCCCCGGCGGCCTCGCCCGCGGCCTCGCCGCGCAACAGGAAGTAGGCAAACATCTCCAATCGGCGCTGCGCCACAACGTTCGGCTCCAGCGTGCGAATCGTCCCGGCCGCCGCATTGCGGGGGTTGGCCGCCGGAACCAGACCCTGCGCCTCCCGCTCCCGGTTCATCTGCTCAAAGGCCTTGCGCGGCAACACCACCTCGCCCCGCACCTCAAACCCCGTCGGCAACCCCGCCCTCTTTAGAGCCGCGGCAGAAACCTGCAAGGGAACGCTGCGAATCGTGCGCACATTCCCTGTAACGTCCTCTCCAATCGTTCCGTCACCACGGGTTATCCCGCTCTTCAGCGATGCGGAGCCGCGCGCTCCTGCCTGATACTGCAACGCCAGCGATAACCCATCCAGCTTCAATTCGCAAACGTAGCGCAGACTCTCGCCCGCCGTCAGCGCACCGGTTACCCGTTCAGCCCAAGCGCGCAACTCTCCTTCGTTGTATACGTTATCCAGTGAGAGCATGGGCCGCGAGTGCGCCACCTTGGCAAACCCCTCCTTCGGCTTGCCGCCCACCCTCTGTGTCGGCGAGTCAGGAGTCACCCACTCCGGATGCTCTACCTCCAGAGCACGCAACTGATTCATGGCCGCATCGTACTGCGCATCGCTCCACTCCGGGTCATCCAGCACGTAATACCGATACTCGTGGTAGCGCAACCTTTCCCGCAATGCCTCCACACGCTCCGCGTCACGCTCCCCGAAGCGTCCTTCCATACCGCCATCTTCCGGTCGCTCTTCACCGGCACGCTCCTCACCTCGGCCCTGCAAGCTCGCTTCTTCACTGCTACATTCATCGCTCATGGCAACGATTATAGAAACCAACCATGCCGAAGAAACCCTCAGCAGGAGGTAAACTGGAGATCGCGCATCCGGATTCGTTCTGCAAGGATTCGCACAACTGGAGCTACAAGGAGCTGGAACGATGCCGCACATGGTGTTCTGCACGAAGTACAAGGCCGAGATGGAGGGACTCGACGAACCACCGTTCGACACGGACTTCGGCCAGAAGATCTTCAAAAACGTCTCAAAAAAGGCCTGGGGTGAGTGGATTGAGCGCCAGAAGATGCTTTTGAACGAGTACCGCCTGCAGCCTTGGACTCGGGAAGCCCAGGAGTTCCTGGTGGAGCAAATGAACGAGTTCTTCTTCGGCTCTGGTGGCGAGCTGCCGAAGGAGTACGTCGCCCCCACGCATTGACAGAGCTAGGGCGCCATTTCTGCGGCACTCCCACTGGCCACAAGGAACCTGGGCAAACCTTGAAGGACCGGGACGAATCAGGAGAAACCGCGTCTGGCCGATCCGTCACTCTGACACGGGTGGTGTAAACTCAAGATACCCCGGCTGCTCCAGCCTAGTTGGCGCGAGCGGCCACCGCAATAAGTCGGGACGTGGCTCAGCCTGGTAGAGCGCACCCTTGGGGTGGGTGAGGTCGCTAGTTCGAATCTAGTCGTCCCGACCATTACTTTCAATCACTTAGCAATCCAGAGCAAGCTAAAACGTCTGCGTCTGTACGGTCTTATCAAAAAATTGGCTGCACGCACAAGCACTACCTGACGCGCTTTGGGAAGCAAGTCACCGCCACCGGAATGAAACTGCACGAACTGGTCCTTATCCCGCAACTGGACTGCATCTACGCCAAGTAACTCAGCGATTTCCTCCCGGTTCTGCGCAGAATCTCGATGCGGAAGTACTACATATGGGTATTGACTTTCCGGTTCTAGCGGGCATCTGGACCACTTCTCCCCTGCGTTGAGTACGTTCCAGGTAGTCCGCCAAAGCCTGCATCATCCTGGTGCGCGGCTCCAGGTACAGTGCGTGGTTACATGCGGCGCTCACAGCATTTCGAGGACCGTGCGCCAGTTGAACTTCAATATGTTCTTCACGATAGCCCTGTTCATGCAGGATGCTTGAGGCCAGCCCGCGGAACCCATGGCCGGTCATGCGACTCTTGTACCCCATACGTTCCAACGCCTTCAAAATTGTGTTGTTGCTCATGTGCCGGGCTAGGTTCCGATCATAGGGAAATAGCCATTCACTCTCTCCTGTCAACATATCCAGAGCCTCCAATACCTTCAGAGTCTGTCGGGCCAAAGGCACTATGTGCGGAGTTCGCATCCTCATTCGTTCGGCAGGTCAATCCCATCTAGCATTTGCGAAGTCAAATTCAGCCCATTTGCTTCCGATGAGTTCGCCGGTTCGCACAAAGGTCAGAGCAAGTAGCTTCATGGCAAGTCGGGTCACACGGGTACCCTGATAGACCTCGATGCTCCTGAGCAATAGCGGCAACTGCTTGGCATCAACACGGGCATAGTTGGTCTTGCGAGTCGATTTAATGATATCCCTGGGGCGGATCTCGCTTGCTGGGTTGCGCTTCGAATATCAGTGGGCGATGCTGTAACGAAAGACCTGTCCTACTCTCTCCAATGCTCGTTTGGCAATATCACGCGCGCCACGCTGCTCGATGGCCTTGGTCATTGCCACCAGTTCGCGTGCTTCGATCTCTGCTATGAGCCGAGCGCCCAGGCAGGGCAGAATATCGGCTTCCATGCGCCTCCTTACGTAGTCCACGTGGCGCGGACCTTCCCCATCCTGCCAATGTTCCAGCCATGGCGTCGTAGTGCTCTGGAAGGAGTTCTCCACCGCCGCCTTTTCCGCAGTCTTCGCTGCCTTCCGTCGCGCCATGGGGTCCACACCCTCCGCAAGGAGTTTCCGGACTTCGCTGTGCCGCTCCCTTGCCTGCCCAAGAGAGTCTGGGTACTTGCCTAGCGCCATTAGCCTTTCCTTGCCTTCAGACCAATAGGACCAGCGCCAAAGTTTCCCACCGGCGGGCGTTACCCAGAGATACAGTCCGCCGCCGTCGCTCACAATGTTTGGCCTTTGCTTTGGCTTGGCCTTCTTGATCCCCGTATCGGCGAGCGCCATGCTGTAAACCTCTTCGTCTGAAAATACACTCACTTCGAAATCAAAATACGCCCAAAGATACACCCACTCGATCATGGCTCTCCCTGGACGTCTCTGGACGCAGAAAGACATAAAGCCTAGCATTTGCCAGGCTTTATGTCTTTCTATTAGACATCCTTGGATGTCGCTGGAAGAGTTACTGGCGGAGGGAGAGGGATTCGAACCCCCGTAGCCCGTTAAGGCTAAGCGGTTTTCAAGACCGCCTGTTTCAACCACTCACACATCCCTCCGCGTTCTGCGGTCGCAACGAAATTCCCTCAGCTGTACCCTGATTTAAGGGTAGCAGCACTCCCATTCTATCTCCCCACTCGACCCAACGGCTCACAGCCGGTCCGGGCTAACTTGCTGGGCAACGGGATGGAAGTTTGCTCCTAAAATCGAAATAAGTTCTGCCTGCGTAGACTTTTTCTGCGAAGACGGCGTCCATAATTGAAGTGAGTCATTTCAGCATACTGACATCCGAGGCGGCCAGGCAGATGGAGCGTGAAAACGCTGCGATCGCGCGCGGCCTCAAGCGCCAGGATCCCGAACTGCTGGACCACCTGATTGAAACCTATCAGCATCGTCTGATGCGCTATCTCATGTTCCTGACCAGCCGGAGAGAGGTAGCCGAAGACCTGTTTCAGGAGGTATGGATCCGCGTGCTGCGCCGCGGTTCGCAATACGACGGCCGGGCAAGGTTTGAGACCTGGATCTTTGCCATCGCTCGCAATCTGGTCATCGATCTCTCCCGCAAGCGCACCTTGGCTTCATTGGATGAGATGTACGAGGGTAATGAGGATCGCGTATCTGCACAGTTTGAGCTGGTTCAGGAGGGTCCCAGCCCCTTTGACCACCTGGAGTGCCAGGAGAACGCGTCCGAGGTTGCCACGGTGCTCTTGTCCCTGGAGCCTGCCTATCGCGAGGTGCTGACCCTGCGCTTCCACGAGGAGATGTCGCTCGATGAGATTGCCAAATTGACGCGAGTTCCCTTATCCACAGTCAAGTCTCGACTGTACCGCGGCCTGGCGGCGCTGAAGCCAGAGCTGTTGAAGTTGCGCTCCGGCAGGGCGCGCGGACGCATTGCAGAGACGGGTTCCGCGGAGGTGGAGGCATGAGACCAGCTTCCTTCCCCGGCAGGCCATACGTGGAGGCGCCACAGCGCCGGCAGAATAGCGTAGCCCAGGGCCTGCATGCAGCGATAAGGAAGGATGCCGCTCGCGGTGTGGTGGTGAACCGGACGCACCGCGTCGTGCGTGAGCAGGCCTTGAACCTCCGCGAGCAGCGCCGCAAACTCCGGGGCTTGTGGATTCCGCTGACGATCTGCTCCATGCTGCTGATCACGAGTTGTTATGCCATCTGGGGTGTGATGGATGCCTCTGAGGTAACATCCATCGGTCTTCCGGACGCCAGTGATCAGTTAATGTTGTTCCTGTTGTGGTCGTTGCCGGTGACCGCCGCGATCCTTGGTTTGGCGTGGTTCCGACGGGGACGGGTTCATCGGCTTGGCGATGGCGCCAGAAATGACAGTGAGGTGCAACCATAATGTCGAAGTTGTTTCCTGACAAACTGTCCAATCGCCGGGACGCGGCGGCGCTCAAGAAGGATCCTGACGCAGCGGGAGATGATGAGCTGCTCATGATTCCCCGCTGGTCCATGGTGCTGGCATTTTTTTTGTTTGCCGGCATGCAGTACATCTTCCACGTGGTGATGCCCCACCACAAGCATGAGTTGCTGCCCCTTCGCCTGATGATGGGGTACGCCTGGGGCTCGCTGGTGGCCAGCTATGCCCTGCTGCTGGGATACGTCAGCCGCGATGCCAGGCGGCGTGGAATGTCGGTTGGGCTGTGGATGCTGGTATGCGTTTTGCTGCCGGGCGGAATTGGCGCAGTCGTGTATTTTATGCTTCGCCAATCCGTGCTATTGCGGTGCCCAAACTGCTCTACCACCATTGCAGCTTCCTACCACTTCTGTCCCCAGTGCCAGTTCCAGATGGCCCCCGTCTGCGGCGAGTGCCATCGCGGCGTAAAGATCACTGACGTCTTTTGCACCCGCTGTGGGCATGACCTGGCACAGGATGGCGCCCCGGTGCGGTTGCGGGTGTACAGTGACTAGCAGCTACCAGGCTGCTGCTTCTCTGTTGGAGTTGCGGGCATACCCAGGCAGCGCGGCTGCCCGGCAGTCTGCCTGGCATCGGTTCGGCAGCTGCTACTTGCTATCCTTCCATCTCTGCCCTCTGCTTTAATCAATTTCATGGCGATGCCACTCACCGCGTTGATCATCGACGACGAACCGCTGGCCCGGCAGGAGTTGCAGTACCTTCTGGACAGCGCAGGCGATATCACAGTGCTGGCCCATGGGCACAACGGCATTGAGGCAGTGGATCTTATCCGCACCCACAAGCCGGATGTGATCTTTCTGGACGTGCGCATGCCTGGGCTGGATGGCTTCGCCGTCTTGAAGAAGCTGATGGCGTTGGATAGAAAGACTCGGCTACCACAGGTCGTCTTCGCCACAGCCTTTGATCAGTACGCGGTGAAAGCATTTGAGGTGAATGCCGTCGATTATCTGCTGAAGCCGTTTGACGGCAAGCGCGTCCAGCAGACGATCGAAAAGGTTCGCGAGCGACTCGCTGAGAGCGGGGTGGCAGGCAGTACAGGCTCTCCGGGGAAGGAACCTGCCGACGCTCGTCCGGAAGACCAGGAAGTCCAGAGCCGCATGGCCGGCGCGGAGGCCAAACTGGATGCTCTGCTGAAGATGGTGGAGGAGCAGGCAGCCATGGCGGCCAACGGAGCCGTGGGCGCCGGCCCGGGTGGATTGGGCCGCTCCGGGAAGGTCGTGGTGCGAGCTCAGAGCCGCTTGCTGCTGGTGGATCAAAAGGACCTGTGCTTTGCCACCATTGGCGAGGGAAGAATCTCCGTGGTTACCAAGGCCATCGAAGGCGACTCCAACTGCCGAACCCTGGAGGAGCTCACCGATCAACTGGATCCGGATCAGTTCTGGCGGGTGCACCGATCGTATGTGGTCAATATTCAGCACATCCGAGAGGTGGTGCCGTGGTTCAAATCCAGCTATCAGCTACGCATGGACGACCGCAAGCAGACAGAGATCCCAGTGAGCCGGTCGCAGACCAAACGCCTGCGCGAATTATTCAACCTCTGATTCCCGACTAAGAGCGATCGGATGCTCCATCCATCCACAAAGGACGGTCGGCACGGAGGTGCAAGCGCAGATCTCCCATCTGCTTGCAGAAAGTGTGGCGGTTTCCCTCCAAATCCCTTCTACCGTTGGCTCGCTGTTCCCCGGCAGGCAAGGCTGTTGGGGTGGAGAGCGACGCCACCACCGCGCGCTCTCCAGGCTGCCGAGCAGCGATGCCCGGCAGCCGGAAACGCTCTAATTCATTCCGTTGTTTCGCATCACCACCGTTTGGGCAGCCAGCGTGGGCGGACCACTGCTGCTCGCCGGCGGGAAGAGCCAGCCGCTCACAGAGACATAATCACCGGTTCCCAGCCCATCGTAGCTGTCCATGCTGAATCTCCGATAGGTGGTCTGGGTGGTTGTGACTACGTTGAAGGAAGCAGCGTTCGAGCTCATCATCATCGTCATGGGCCAGGGAATGAAGAACGGTCCTCCGTTGCCGCCGAGGGTGAAGCTCTGCGCGCTGGAATCAAGTGCAGAGATCGTTCCGCTCACCTGGCTTGGCTCCAGCGTCACGCTATCCGTTGTAAAGGAAAGCGGTTGTGGTGGTCCCCAGTTACCCGAGAACTCGTCGTCATTCGACGCACTGAGCGACCCGGCCACCACGTCCACCTGGATTTGCTGCCCCTTGTAGAGATCAGCCACGCCGGTAAAGCTCAGCCCGGAGGGCAAGGTGAAGCCATTCGCGCCCACAGAGTATGTGGCGTTGTTGGCAACGGTTACTGTCGCCACGCCGCCCAAGGGCAGACTGACGCTGTTGGATGGATTGTCGTGGAGGATCAGCTTGATAGTGGTTCCACTGCTGGAGTTCTGCAGACCGATGATGGTTCCTTCCGCAGTCTGCTGCGTGGCCACCTGCAGATAGCTCACCTGGGCAGCGGTAAGAACTCCGCCGCTACCGACACTGGCGACCTGGACCTGCACCACCTGCCCGTCAGCCAGGCAGCCAATGCCGGCAGTGCTGCACGAGTTGGTCGGGAAATCCTCATATGTCGTGCTGGTTGTGGAGTCGATGGTAAACGTCCTGCCCCACGCCGTTTGCAGCGTGAACTGATTCTGGCCGGCATTGACACTCTGCACCGTCCCGCTGAGGGCGCCAAACTGAGGAGGCGTAGGCGCAGGCGGCAGTTGGGCGACGGTGACTCCGTTGGAAACGCCCAGGTTGACTGACAGGTCAGACTGAATCACGTTGTTCAGATGAAAATCCACCAGGAAGCCAAGGGAAGAGTTCGCCGTCACGGTTACCGGGAAAGGCGAGGTGGTAATGCTCACCGTCCCGGAGTTGTCGATGGCTGGAGCGATCTGGCAGACGCTCCCTACCGCGCAGCTACTGGCAATCGAAGAGTCGGAGGCGTTGTAGATCACCAGCTCCGGATTGGCAAAGGTGAGGCTCACGCTGTTGTACGTTCCCTGCGGCACATTCGCAGTGCTCAGGAAAGCGGAGAGCGCCTGGAGCTGCGTTACATCAATCTGGATGGGCATGTTGTTGTTGAGCAGAGATACCGCACTACCGGATGCGGGCATAAGCGCGGCGCCCGTCAGGCTCACCTGGAAGAACAGCACAGACACTCCGGCCGGAGGGTCGTCGGTCATGCTCAGGGATACCGGGACCCCGGACGCCGACAGAGAGGGCTGCATGGTGGTTGAGCTGCACCCCGCCAGCAGTGCGAGAACGGTAACCGGCACAAATAGAAGAGATAGAGACTGTCTGGTCATTTCGCCTCCTGCCCATTCGGAGAGGCCAAAACAAGGCCTCAATCCAGCATCTGCACCCACACAAGAGATCTCTTTAAAAATGCCCACCTTGATTCTGGAACCGCTCTGCATAGCTGTCAAGGAGCGTAACCGCCCGGGGGCGAGGAATCGTTTCTCTCTTCCGTGCCGGTATCGGCGCGCCTGTCACAAACTGGTACATGTCGACGACATCGACAAAGAAAAGGTTCACTCCGATGCCGTCACCTTGCAGAGTCTTCTATTTCGGGTGCATACATTAAGGCAACTCCCTGCGTCAGACTGGAAACATCCAGCCTTGGGGAGTCGGCAAACCTTTGGATGCCGAGGCACGTGGAAGGAGTCGGAGAGCGTATGCCGGAGGAGTTGGTCATTGAGAAGTTTGTCTTCAAAAGGGTGCTGCAGGGCATCGGCATCCTGCTGCTGCTGGCGACCATCCTGTATCCGCTGGACTGGGCGGTGTGGAGGCTCAGAGTAGCGCGCGGAGGCGGTATGGGATCCGTCGTGGTCAGGACGTATACCGTCGGCGACCTGAAGGGTGGAAAGATGGATTACTTCCCGGAAGGAGCCTCGACCCAGCCCTGCACTCTTTCTCTCTATCCTCAGGAGGGAAATAACCCATGCTGGTGGGTGACGCGTCACCGTGAGGTGGTGCGACGCTACTAGCTGCCGCCTGAGCCACTTGTGCCCAGCCGGCGGCGCATTGCCGACCGATGGCTCGCTCACCACCATGGATCCGCGAAGGACCGCGAAGGCCACAATCCACCCCACCCCAAGGGACAGATCATTGCTATTGCGAAATCAGCGCCCTGCGCAGGGATTTCTTGCGTCGATTCGTCGCCATGGAGGGCAAAAGGCTATAATCAACCTTGACCTCGCAGGAGAGTTGGCCGAGTGGCTGAAGGCGGCGGTTTGCTAAACCGTTATAGGATCAAAAGTTCTATCGGGGGTTCGAATCCCCCACTCTCCGCCAGTTCCTCTAAGAAACCCCTCAACATCCGCAATCTATAGCTTTTAACAAGCTGCCGTTGTCGATGCACCGGACAAATCGGTGCAGGATGTACATATTTTGCGCTGATTCCAGCCTCTGAACCCCGAAAACCCGACCATCCGACAACGCCTCTGTTTGTCTCGCACCCTTCTTGCGACTACCACAATTCCAGCCCGACAAGCCCGCAGAGCAGCAAGTTCTACTCGATCTGCTCAACCCGCAGCCGCTTCGGACCGTCGTGTCCAGAGTTTTGCGCACCTTCAATCTGCTGTCTTCCTCAGGAAGGTTGTTGGGTTGGGGTTGTTTTCCTCCTGCCAATCCCAATGGAAATTTGCGATTGGGCGAAATCCATCGTGATCATAAGCTGAAACCCTTGCTCGACTGAACTTACGTTGCAGAAGATTCATCGACTGCTGCGACCCATCCGCTGCCCAGGCCGCGATTTTCAGACAGATCCCTCGAACTGCACCGGAATTCGCTCCGGATTCCGGCGCTACCGCTGCGATGTACCGGGCGCATTGGCTGGCAGCGCCGATCCGGTACCCTCTCGCAGGGTGAGGAAACGATCCACTGCGACGTTCTGAAATGATTCCGTTAATCCGCTGGGCCACGCAACTTCGATGCGATCAATCTTCCCTGCCGAACCAACTCCGAAGTGCAGTCTAGGGTCGCTCGATGAAAGATAACTCGATCCGCTGCGCACTTCGGCCATCTGCTTTATGCTGCCCGTGGTGACGGTTACTCTGGCGCCAATTGCCATGCGGTTGCTCTTCGTGCCCATCAGACGCAGCGTGATCCAGTGGTTGTCATTCCTGGTTTCGTTGACAAAGAGGGACGGCGGCGCGCCCACGTTAAAGACCAGAATGTCCAGCTTTCCGTCGTTGTTGACATCGCCCACGGCTGTTCCTCGCCGGGATTGGAGCGGGCCAGAGTTCAAGGCCGTTGCGTCGCCAACCTCCTTGAACGTGCCATTCGTGCGGTTGAGGAAGAGTTCGATGGGTTCGCCGAAGGGCGGCTCGCCGGGTTCTTTGTCCAGTAAACTCGAGAAGTTACCCGAGGCCATCAGAATGTCTTGCCAGCCGCTGTTGTCGAAGTCTGCAAAGTTCGTTCCCCACTTGACCGGCGCTGTTGACCGTACCGCGATTCCGGCCTCGGAGGCCGCATCGTGAAACGTTTCATTGCCGTCGTTCATGTAGAGGCTGGCCGGCTGATGGGCAAATCGCGTCACGAAGAGATCAAGCCTGCCGTTGTGATCAATGTCGGCAGCATCGCCCGCCATGTTGCCGTATATCTGACCCATATCGCCGGCACCGACACCAGCGGATAAACCGATCTCCTCAAACGTTCCATTCCCGTGGTTCTGAAAGAGAAAGTTCAGGGATCCATCGTTTGTGACGAAGAGATCGGGCCATCCATCTCCGCTGAAATCTCCCCAGAGCACGCCCATGCCGTGCGCCTTCTCCTGGTTCTCCACTCCAGCTTTGGCGGCCACTTCTTCAAAGGTTCCGTCGCCACGGTTGTGGTAGAGGAGGTCGGTCTCGCCGTGCATCGCATCAGGCAGTTGCGTAAGCGTGCCCTTGTAAACCGCTTGGTTGGGTGTGGGTAGATGGCGAGGGTCCGTGTCAACATAGCGAGAAACAAAGAGATCTACAAACCCGTCGTGGTCATAGTCGGCCCAGGCGGCTCCAACGCTGAAACCTCCTCCAGCTACACCCGCTTTGGCCGTGACATCTTCAAACCTGCAGCCGCCAAGGTTGTGATAGAGAACATTGTGGCCATAGCCGGTGACAAAGATATCCGGAAGACCGTCGTTGTCGTAATCGGCAACCGCAATCCCGTTGGCCCAGCCCTTAGTGGTCAATCCGGCGGCTTTGGTGATGTCGGTGAAGTGCAGTGTCTTCCCCGCGCCGTCCTGATGGTAGAGCGTGATCATGGGGTCGCCACCCGCCAGGTAACCGTCAATAGAGGAGTCGTTGACCACGGCGATATCCAGTTTGCCGTCGTTGTCACAATCCAGAAAGGCAACTCCGCCACCGCTCATTGTTTCGATGATGGCACGCCGATCCAGCTTGGTGTGAGGAACGGTACGCAGTCCAACCGCCGCGGCGACGTCTCGAAAGTGCGGCACAGAGGGCTGCGCGAGCGGCTCCGAAGTCGAAGCCGCAGTTCGCGTCGGCGCGGCTTGAGCGCGGATCGCATTTCCAGTCGCGAGGACTGCAGCGAAGAGCAGCAGGGCCTGTAGTTTCACCATGCGGAGCGGATTCCCTGATTTGCTATCTGAATCATTCCTTGGCGCCACTTGGCAACCCCTGAGAATTTTGTTTTCCAACCACTACGGCACGACCTTCGGAGCGTCGCGAGCCGATTCCCGGAAGTCACTCAAATGGTGAGCAACGCCAATGAGAGTACGCGATCAAAGCGCGCGGATCAAGCGGCTCCGGAAACCTTGTCGTTAGCCCAGGATATGTCCGGGTGAATTAGCCCGTGAAGTCTCCGCTTGGCGGGGCAGCAAGGATACAACTATCGGAGGGAACATGGGGAGCGATCCGAGGGTCATCGTGCAGGCGTCAACCAAGGCGCAGGAAAGAACACTGAGGGCCAAAGCGAAGAAGATCACGTGGCAGCAGGCGGCTGAGAGAAACGGCGCCAGCGACCGATCGATGTGACATTGGCGGGAGCGGTACAAGCAATACGGCTACGACGGGTTGCTGGACCATCAGCGCGGCAAGCCGAGCAAGAAGCGTTTGCCGCCGGCGTTGGATCGCGGAGTGCTTGTGCGTGGCGCAATAGTCGCAGACGATGCGGATTTATCTTTCCGCATTCACCATCTTATCGACCAGACGCAAAACTTCAGCCACTCCTGATGGCGACGCCGTTGCCCGTACTTCCGTCGACGTTACCAAGACCGCTGTTGAGCGCGGCGAACAGCGCCATTGCGCCGGCGCGCAGCACGAAGCGGCGAACGAAGTCGTCTGCGGTAATCTCAAAGGTGCTCTGCGGAGACGTCTGTGGCGTGCCTTCGATGCGGCACCAGGTCGAACACGAATGCACCACAGAAATGGAAACGCGATTGAATATGCCCTTGAAAGCATCTTGAGAACAAGAAAATACCTTTCAGGCATTATTCTTTCGAACCGGCTAGTGATAAGCTCTTGATAGCATTTAAATGCGCGTAATGAGCTTTTGAGGTCATGCTATGCCCCGAAACTCTCTTCTTGAAGCTCCCCCTTATCCGGTGGAGCAGGCACTCCGTAAACTCGGTTCCAATCTGCGCACGGCACGGTTAAGACGGGGGATCACGATTGCCGAGGTTGCTGGGAAGATTGGAACGGGAACGCGCGCGGTCATGGATGCGGAGCGCGGGAAGGCCTCCACCGGCATCGCTGTCTACGCGGCTCTGCTCTGGTCCTTCGACCTGCTCCCCGCCTTTGAGGACCTGGCAAATCCCCTGAAGGATGAGCAAGGCCTGCTATTGGCCAGTCGCCGCGAACCAACCCGCGCCCGTCGCGGCCGGGGACTCGACAATGACTTCTAAACCACCGAAAGAATGCTTTGTCTCCATCACCCTTCCGGGCATACACACCCCCGTGACCGCAGGAAGATTCGTCATCGAGCAGACGCCGACGGGTGAACCTCTGGGACGATTTGTCTACGGCCGCTCATACCTTGCCAACCGTGACGCGGTAGAGATCGATCCGGTCGAACTCAAACTATCGGAGCGGACCTATGAGACTACGCGCTTGAGCGGCGTCTTCGGGGCGATCCGCGACGCCGGGCCAGACTACTGGGGAAGGCGAATCATCGAGAAGCACGCGGGCCTCTCAAAGCTCGATGAACTCGATTATCTGCTCGAATCTCCAGACGACAGAGCCGGAGCACTCGGATTCGGCATCGACGTAAAACCTCCCGCCCCACTGCGCAAGTTCAACCAAACTCTCGATTTGCCTCATCTTCAGAAAACCGCAGAGGCTCTGTTGCGGGATGGAATTCCAGAGGATGCCAATGCTCCTCAAATTCAGGATCTTCTCCTATTGGGAACATCGATGGGAGGGACCCGCCCCAAGGCCGTCGTGGAAGACCAGGAGGGGCTCTGGATTGCCAAATTTGAACGCCCCGACGATCGCTGGAACTGGGAACGGGTAGAGCACGCGATGTTGCGGCTGGCGCGGCAGTGCGGTGTGGATGCAGCGGAGAGCCGCGTTGAGCGCGTTGGGGGAAAAGACGTGCTCATGGTGAAACGGTTTGATCGCACTCGTAGCGAGGACCGCACAACCTACCTGCGCAGCCGGATGATCAGCGCCCTCACCCTGCTTCGCGCGGACGATGCGGTATCCGCGCGAAAACGCTGGTCCTACGTTCTTCTTGTAGAAGAGATCAGACGTGTGGTGTCAGAACCGAAGAAGGCGGCCCGTGAGCTATTCCGGCGCATCGCCTTCAACGCATTGATCTCCAACACGGACGATCACCCGAGAAATCACTCTCTGATTGCACCTGGCCGCGATTGGATGCTTTCACCAGCCTATGACCTCACTCCCACGCCATCGCTAAGCCAGGAGCGCCGCGACCTGGCCATGGAATGCGGAGCTCTGGGCCGCTACGCCAATCGAGCCAACATCCTCTCCGAGCACAGGCGTTTCCTGCTCGAACGCGAGGAGGCGGAACGGATATTGGATGACATGATGAAACAGATCGCCAACACCTGGGAAGAGACCGTTCTTTCATGCGGCGGCTCACAACACGACGTGGAAGCCATCCGGCCTGCGTTCGTTTACCCCGGCTACTCGCTATGAATAGAGTTTTTCTCGACCTTCAACTCCCACAGCGCCCTATGCAGCCAATCCTCGCCTTCCGCAAACCAGATAACGCAAAAGCTACAACCGCTCACTGCAAACGAGCTTCTCCGGAGGGCAGGAATGAGATTCCTGAGAGCACCGTCCCAGACGCCAGAACACGTCGGATGGTTCCGGGGTTATCCCCGCTACGCAAGCTCGCTGCCTGCAATAGGCGCAACGCCTCCGCCGGAGTCGCTCCCTGCGGCAATCGAAAGATCCACGGAATGTTGGCCGAAGTCAGCGAGGTATCACTACTCAAAGACACCACCGGAACAAAGCACTTGAGCGCCATCTGTTCAGCCAGATGACTGGAGGCGCGATCCAGCGCCACAATCGCGAGAGCATGCTCCTCCTTGAGCGCTTGAACCAACTGGGTGGATGCCACGCCCCAGTTCTGGCCGCTCTCCACTGGCACTAGAACCCATGCGCGGCCATGTGCAGCCCTGGCCTGGAGAACAGCCTGAACCTGCTGGGAGCGCGCAATGGTCTCTGCCGAAGGGCCAAAGAGAATCACGCGCAACGGGCCCGCGGGAGGATCGGCGGGACGCGGACCGTTATACGTCACTCCATCTTCTCCCACGCGCGCGTAGGGCGTCGGTTGCGCAGAGGATGGCTGCTCCGCGCCTGGCGCCTCAAACGGCACCGACGACGCGGTGACTTGTCTCGGCTCGGCTATCTTGCTCATCCTCGCCAGGCGATAAGAGATCGTCCCGTCATGCACCGTGCCGATGTACAGGGGCGAGATGTTTTTCTCGTTGGGATCAAAGACCATGTGCCCGGTCACGCCATCGTACTGCCGGGTATCATCCAGCGCGTCCTGGATGCGAATACGGTTCAGGCCGGCCGCGCAGATGGAGTCAAGCAGAATATTCATGGCGTCGTAGGCCAGAGAGGCGAACTGATCCGGCTCCTGGTGGAAGCGCGCATCAAAGCGGCGGTTGAAAGCAATCCAGCGCGGGTCTTTGCGCGTGGGATTGTAGGGAAAAACCGCTTCAAAGCCTTCGGCAGCGGGCCCAGCCTGGGCCAGCATCTCGCGGCCCAGCGTGCGGTAGGAGCCAAAGACGCGCTGCTTCATGCCCAGCTCATGCATCTGCTTCAGGATGTTGGCTGTCTCGGTTTCATCCGCCCACAGCACAATGCCGTCGGTGCGCGATTCCTGAATGACCCGCAACTGCCGAGTAAAATCCGTATTGCCGGCCATGAACTTCTGCTCAATCACCACGGGATGCCCCAGGCGACGCGAGGCATCACGAAACTTGGGGACACCCATGCGACCGTAACGGCTGTTGATACGCAGAATGGCGACGCGCTTCAGACCAAGCTCGGTATAGATGCGGCGCGCCAGCGTGTAGCTCTGCACGCGGTCGTCCTGCAGAACGGTAAAGTAGAACGGCACGCTGGTTTCCGGGATGGTGGGATCCGTGGAGGCTGAATTGACGATGGGAATTTCAGCTTTCAGCGCGACCCGCAGCATGATATGGGTTGACTCTGAGCTGATGGAGCCAAAGATAGCCCAGTCCTTGTCGTCGTAGATCATCTTTACGGCAGCATCGGAGGCTGAACCCCAGATGTCTGGAAAGGTCGGGCGCTCAGGGCCGGAAGCAGCCTGCTCCTGCCAGTTGTTGTAGTCATCGTGGAGCATCAGCCGGAAGGGCTTGCCGCCGTAGCCGCCCTGCGCATTGGCCTCTTCCACGGCCAACTGAGCGCCGTGCAGCATGCGCAGGCCGGAGCTGTAGTCCGGGTCATCGGACTGGATGGGGCCGACAAAACCGATGCGCACCTCCTTGAGCCCCTTGGGCTCCGGCTTGTCGCGGCCCGGCCCGTTCCAGATCGTCGGCTGGGTGTAATTAAGGTAGTACGGCTTGACGAACCTGGAGTAGGGACTCATATCCTCCGGTTCGTTCGCATACGGCTCAACCGTGCGCATGGGCGGTGGTCCGGGTGGATGGGCGCCACACGAGCAGACGCGCTTGGGCGCATCGGCGCTTTGCGCCGGAGGATCTGCCTGCTGTTGAGCCAAGGCGAGCGCAGCCCCGCCCACAGCGCAACAACAGGCCGCAACCAACAACCTGTTACGCATAGCCGCTACTCCCTGGCCGTTGCAGCCTTGTCGTTACGAAACATCGCAATGGCTTCAATCTCAATCAGCAGTTCGGGCCGGCAAAGAATGGCTTGAATGCCCGTGGAAGCCGGTAGCGGATCGAGCCCCTGCTCCTTGTAAAAGGCCGTCCGCTCTTCGTTGAAGGCCTCATAGTCGCGCTCAATGTCGCGCAGATAGCAGGTGGTACGCACAATGTCATGCCAGGTGCAGCCTTCGCTGGCCAGCAGGCCGGTGATGTTGGAGAAGGTACGCCGCAACTGGGCGCGGAAGTCGCCGACGTGCACGCTCACGCCATGCTCGTCAATCGACGCCGTACCGGAGATAAGCAGGATGGTCACGCTGCCCAGATCGATCCTCATGCCGCGTGAAAACGAGCTTGGCTTGGCGTAGCAATACGCCTCATTCAGTACGCCGTAATTGGTTATGGCGCGCTTTTCAATCGGTGCGTGGGCAATGGTTTCCAGAAGTTCGGCAATTCCGCTCATGGTAATGGCTCCTTAGGGTTGGCGTTCAAAAATTCCGTGGCTCAGGCCTCCGGCCGTGGCGACCCAGATGTCGCGGCCTTGAAAATCGATGCCTAGCATATAGTTGTTGGCTGGTGCGGTAGTTACAGAAATATGGCTGATCTTGCCGGCGGCGTCGCGGACCGTCATCTCCGGCTTGCCCGTGGTCAGCGACGGCGTGTAGACGGCCCAGTTAGCGCCGTCGTAATAGGCCAGGCCCTTGTCCGTGCAAAACCACGCATGATGAGCGTCCACGCCTTTCACGAAGTTGGTGAAGTTTGACGGCAATCCGCTATCTTTGGTCAGGAAGTTTTGCCAGTAGCGTCCGTCGTAGCGGCTATCGCCAAAGTACGTGGAGGCCCACACCGTCTTGTCCACATAACTGACGGAAGAGACGATGTCATGGATCAGGCCTTGATTTTTGAACAGTACAATCTCCAGTTCGTGATCCGGGTCTTCGTAGATATCCCACAACTTGGTCTGCTGGTTGTACTCCAGCAAGCCGCTGCCCCAGATAGCCAGATACACCTTGTCCGGCGCCGCGGATACGCCGTAGGCCCAGATCTCCTTCATGGGAGTATTGCTATCGGTATAAATCGACCACTGGCCCGTATCCAGATTCAACCGGGAGGCTCCGGCGGCCGTGGCGACCCAGACATTTTCTTCTTCTACGGAGACGCCGTATACGATGTTATTGCTCAAACCGGAGTTCAACTGCGTATAGGTGTCGATGATGCGTCCGCCGGAGATCCGGTTCAGACCACCCATGGTTCCAGCCCACACATCGCCGGTGCGCTTGTCCAGCGCCAGGGAAAGCACTGCCTGCTGTGCCAGGCCATCCTTGGTGGTATAGGTCTTCCACTTCCCGTTCTCGTACTCCGCCAGTCCATCGTCCGTGCCGGCCCAGATGCGGTTTCCATCCACCAGCACGCAGTAGACGTGATTGTTGGGCAGGCCATTCGCGGTGGTGTAATTCACAAAGCGGTAGTGCGGCATCTGGGGTGACTGCTGAGGAGGAGCGGCCATCGCGCAGGTTCCAATCACCGCCAGCACAGCGGCAAGCCAACCTGTATGGATTTTGCGCTTCATCTTCGCCCTTCCTTTCATCGCGTCTTCAGGTACTCAATCAGGTCATTCAGTTCGTCTTTGGCCAGGTCGTTGGTGCGGCCGTGCCGGTCCTGCGGGTTGTAGATGGTCCAAATCTCCTCCAGCGAAGCGGCCCGGCCGTTGTGCAGATAAGGCGCAGTGAGCGCGATGTTGGTCAACAGTGGGGTGACGAACAGCCCGGAATCGTCGCCCGGTCCCTTTGTTCCCACATCGAACTTCTTGTGGTCGGTTCCCAGCGGGCCGCTGTGACAATAGTTGCAGCGGTTCGTCAGCGGAATAGGCTTGCCGAAGTCATCCACCGTACGCTCAAAGATTGCCTTACCCCGCTCCTGCGCCGGCGTCAGGTTGCCGCCCGGCAGACGCCAGCGGTTGGGCCGCGCAGGCAGACTGTTGATATAGGCGCATACATCTGCGAGGGTGCGAGCGTCATAATTCTGGCTGCGCCATATGAACTTTTCCGTCCGCGGCCCACCCTGGGTGGGCAGGTTGGGATTGACACCGCTCCAGTCGTAGGGTGCCGCGTCCCGGATGCCTTCCAGCAGCATGTTGTCCACAATGTTCCGGGCCAGGCCGTCCGGCTCAAAATCCCACTGCATCGCATCAAAGGTGGAATCAATGTGGCAGTTAACACAACCCATGGCGCCATGGAAGGCATAGTGACCGCTATAGAACGCCTGTTCCCCTCGGCGTATAGCCTGAATCTGCTTGATGGTGCTCAACTTCATGCGTTTGGCGTTCCGGTGGTGCTCGTCGATATGGCAGGACGCACACCGCCTCTGCCCCGGCGCGGCATTCGTCATCTCAGCAAACATCTGCAGGCCGAATTGCAGGGACCACAGTTGCTTGGATCCGGCCAGACCAATCGTAGAGACGACGTCATTGCTGCGCGTATCGATCACACTGATGGTGTCATCCAACCGGTTCGCCACCAGCAGGCTATGCCCGTCGGGACTGACCGCCACGCCGTGCGGGTCATGCCCTGCTGGGATGCGTTTGACCACGTAATGAGCTCCGGCGGCCAGGTCATACACGATTGGCCCCCGATGCGTGCGGACATAGCGCAGCAGGCGTGGAAGATCGATGGCAACCACTGCCTCCGAGCCACCGCAGCTCACATACAGCCGCGAACCATCCGGCGTAATAGCCACACCAAACGGCCGCACTGCAAAGTTTTCCAGATCGTCCAGCGGTACTTCAACGGTCTTGTTACCCACCGCTGGTCCAAACAGCGTGAGCGTATTCTCAAAGACCCAGCCGGACTCGACCTGCGTTACTGGCAGCAGGTTCTTGGGATGCATCTCTGCCACGACGCCTAGCCGACTATCGGGCGTAAACGCGACATGAAACACCCCCGCGGCGCTGGGCAATGGGATGTGATCGACAACCTCCGCGGTTCGCGTGTCAATCACCGTCACTTCCGACTCCGGCGGCGTGCGCCAGGGCGTCGGATTGGGATAGACATGGGTCACATAGAGCCGTCTTCCGTTGGGCGCAAGCGTTATGTAGCTTGCACCGCGTCCAGCCGCCAGCCGCTTCACCTCTGCTCCCGTCGTGGCATTCAGCACAGCAACGTCATTGCTGATCCGATTGGCGACGTACAGATACTTATCCGCGGAATCGTCCACCACGCTGGATGGCTCCATACCCACGTGCCAGGTGGCCATCACCTTGAGCGCATGTGTGTCAATAACAGAGAGGGTATCGTCCCAGGAGTTGGCAACAAAAAGACGGCTCTCGTCGGGAGAGAGCGAAAAGCCGCGAGGCTGATGGCCTACCGGGATGGTTGCGATCGAGGCATAGGTGGCGCCGTTGAAGACCCGCACCTCCCCGCTCTGGCAGAGCAGGTAGAGCCGCGAACCGTCGCGCGTAAACAGCATCTCCTCCGGCGAAGCGTAATTGAGAATCTGGCTGCTGCCGGAGCTCGTGGCCGCCCCCACCGTTCCGGGACGCCACAGGCGCATACCGCATAGGGCCGCGACCAATACACTGAGAGTCGCGACCCAGACAGAATCGATGCGGCGGCCATGCAGAAAGCGAAGACTCATCGCGCCTGCCTTCCCGGTTCCTGGATGGTGAGCACGCGGTCCACCGGTTGATTGGTAAGCGTCTGTACCAGGCCGCTGGGCCAGCGCACGGTGATCTTGCTAATCAAATCCGCCTTGCCCAGCCCGAAGTGGACGCGACCGTCATTCCGTGAGAGATAGCCGGAGCTGGCCACCCGCTCGGCGGTTTGACGAACCCCTCCTGCATACACCTCAATGCGAGCTCCCACCCCGTCGCGATTGCTCCTTGCAAGGGGATCTCCCGCCGCCACGCCGACATCGCCCTTCCTCATGGCGCCGACCAGCTTGATCTCTGCCCAGTGGCCGGTGTTGGCAGAGACGTTGTGCAGCAGCGTTCCCTCAGAACCCAGATTGACCACATAGGCGTCCATCTTCCCGTCGTTGTCGTAATCAGCAAAGCAGGCTCCACGCGCCACCGTGCGCACGCTCAACACAGAGCCGGCCTGGCGTGACACGTCAGCGAATTTGCCGTTGCCTAACCCTCGGAAGAGCGTGTGCTCCATCGGAATCATGTGGGTAAGGCCGCCGTGGAACACCAGGATGTCGAGCTGGCCGTCGTTGTCAAAGTCAGAGACGCCGCTGCCCCAGCTTACATATTGCCCCTCAACCTGAGAGATGCCACTGGCTGCCGTAACATCTTCAAAGCCCTGCCAATTCGTCTTTGGTGGGGAAGATCCGAGTTGCGGAGCGCCCAGATTTTTCAGAAAGCGGTTGTAACTTCCGTCCGTCACCCACAGGTCCAGGACCCCACGGTTCCAAAAATCCGCCGCCACTGGACCCATGGACGATGTGGCTTCGCCATCCTGTCCATAGGCTGCGCCGGTGTCGTTGGCGATCTCCTGAAAGGTTCCATTGTGCATGTTGTGGAAAAGGAAGTTCGCAATGTCATCATTGGTCACGTAGATGTCGTCCCAGCCGTCGTTGTCCAGGTCAGCAGCGGTTACGCCCATGGTGCGGCCGATGTAGGCGCTGATGCCAGACTGCTTGGAGACGTCGGTAAAGGTTCCGTCGCAGTTGTTGTGGAACAGCATGTTGGATTCGCCCGCGTAGTCGAGCGGTCCGGGATAGTTGTCTGCCGCATAGTAGGTGCGGTATTTGGGATCGAACTTGACATACCGGCCCACAAAAAGATCCACACAACCATCGCGGTCGTAGTCCAGCCAGGTGGAACTGATGGCCCAGCCCTTCACGTTGATGCCGGCCTGCTTGGTCACATCGGTAAACGTGCCGTTGCCGTTGTTGTGGTAAAGAATCACCTTGCCGTAACCCGTCACCAGCAGATCTTCGTGACCATCGTTGTCGTAGTCTGCGGCTGTAACGGCAACGCCATACAGATTCGAATCCAACCCTGACTGAGCAGTGACGTCCGTGAAGCGGCCGTTGCCGTCATTGCGATACAGATGGGCGTGCGGCGGAGGATCAGGTTTTACTCCAAGCGGAGCCGATGTCATGTCAGGACCAAGCGTGCGTCCGTTCACCACAAAGAGAGACTCACGACCGGAGTTGTTGTAGTCAAACCACAAGCAGCCTGCCCCGGTTCCTTCCAGCAGCGAACTCAGCTTGGCGGAGCCGAAGCTGTGGACAAAATGGATTCCGGACTGCTCGGTGGCGTCTTCAAAGCGGATCGTAGACTGGCCGGCGCCCTGGCTGGCCGCCGCAGCAGCAGCAGGCTGCTGCTGCGGCGGCGCGACGCTTTGCGCGGCGGCCAGTGAAGCAGCGCTTAGAAAAAGAAGTAGCGATCGAATCATCATCTCGACGTGCCTCCCGGCGAACCCTGTTGCACCGCTGCGTGGAGCGAGGTCCCGGTCAAATCAAAGGGTGTGGTGCTGCGCTGCAATATCTCCGGCACGCGATTCTCCGGCGAGAGCGCTGGTCCCGTATGGCAGCCGACGCAGGCGCGTTGCTCGCCGGCGCGAACCCAGAACCAGCCATGCTCGCGGCGTATCACCGCGCCCTTTTGATCCAGCAACAGGAAGCGGATCGGCCGGTCGGGAGGAACTGACACATAGAAGGAACCATCCGGCGCAACCGGCGCCGTTCCGTTCACTTCCACATGTCCGTTCGCATCCTGCGTCTCCAGACGGACCGCTGCGGGCGCCTGCTTCAAATTCCCTGCAAGCGACAGCCGCGAGTCAAGCGCCAGCAGATTGGCGTAGTTCCAGGGGTGCAGGTCAGACGGAAAACGTCGCGGCGGAACGCGCGCTGCGGTCAGCGTCGGCTCAACCAGATCTTCACCACGCTCCTTTAACACCGTCTGCAACGACGCGGCGCCCGGCTTCCATTGGTCAATCTGGTAACGCGCTTCGCCGGCCTTGCGCGCGCTCAGCAGCCATTGGCCAGAGGCAGTCTCCGCAATCCCGCCGGCATACTCCGCCCGCGGAGCGGCCACAGGCGTCTCATGCACCAGCGCAGAGGTAAAGCGCGCCAGCGTGCTGCCGTGCGTAAAGATCACGTCGCCAGAGGCCAGTTGCGAGCCGCCCCAGCGTGCACGACCGTGGTCGCAGCGGTACGCCTCCACGCCGGAGCCGTCCGCGTACACCAGATACAACTCAGGCATCCGACCCTCTCCCAACGGAAAGCCGGATTCAAACAGAATGCGTCCGTCCGCGATCACCTCTGCCGGAAAAGCGTTGGCGCGCATAGGCGTTAGCGGGAGCACACCTGGCCCCGCCGTCGGGTTCAGGAAAGGAACCTTGGGCGGATGGCCATCCTCGGCAGATTGAAGCTGAAAGCCATCCTGGGTGCGCTGCGCCCACACCATGCGGCCACCGGGCAGATAGAGGGGACGTTCGGCATCGCTGTGGGTGTCCATCACCTTGCGCACCGAACCATTCGCCAAAGTCAGCTCGTAGATCTGCCACGGATCCGCCGCTGCTTTCTTGCCCGCAAACAGCACCCTCTTCCCATCAAACGAAACACTGGCGTCCGCGCTATCGGCAAAGCCGGCCACCAGCGGTTCAGCCTTGCCATCGCGCACCAGCAGTAACTGCGCTCCCTTGGGAAAACGCTCGGCGCCGCGCAACTCGGCGAGCGGACTGTACACCGGGGCAGCGGTCACGATGAAATCGCCGTCGGCCTTTGCCGCCGCGGTGGGCGCAACTAGGCTCATCGTAGCCAGCATGGCCAGAGCGGAGCCGCCGACAAGGCCCCAGGACGCAAGCCTCATCTCATCGCCTCCACCAGACAAAGTTCAGCGGCCTTCTCTCCATCCAACGCGCGGCCGCGCAGTTGCCGTCCCTGCAACTCCACCCAGGGTCGCAGCGCATTCATCATGGCATCAAACTCCATAAAGTCCAGCGACTGCTCGCCATCGCTCCACGCCTGCTTTGGATCCGGGTGCACCTCCACCAGCAGACCATCCGCACCGGCAGCAACGCCGATCCGCGCCAGCGCGGCAACCAGATCCCGATGCCCGCACGCGTGGCTGGGATCGGCGATCACAGGAAGGTGCGAGATCTGCTTGAGCAGCGCGATGCCCGCAGCGTCAAAAGTGTTGCGCAGAGCCGTATCAAAGGTGCGAATGCCGCGCTCGCACAGAATCACGTTGGGATTACCGCTATCGAGGATGACTTGCGCAGCGCGCAGCAGATCAGCGATGGTGGCCACCATCCCCCGTTTCAGCAGGATGGGCCTGCCGGAGCGCGCTGCGGCCTCCAGCAGCGACTCGTTCTCCATGCTGCGCGAGCCGATCTGCAGAATATCGGCATATTCAGCCACCATGGGAACGTCACCCTCGGACATCACTTCCGTCACAATAGCCAGGCCGCTTTCACGGCGCGCTTTGGCCAGCAGCTTCAGGCCCTCCAGCCCAAGCCCCTGAAAGCTGTAAGGAGAGCTGCGCGGCTTGAAGGCGCCTCCGCGCAAAATGCGCGCCCCCGCGCCGCGGGCGCGATGCGCCGTAGACAAGAGCTGGCGCTCCGTCTCCACAGAACACGGGCCCGCCGCCAGCACAAACTCATCCCCACCCACACAGAAGTCGAGCACCCGCACCGTCGTCCGTCGACTCCGCGCACCGATCAGGACGTCCGGCGTTTCGGCAAATTTTTGTTGCCAACTCTCGCGCAAGCTGTGCACTCCAGTTCTGGAAGACAAGCCTAGCGCGGGCAGAGATGAAGATGCCTCCACCGAAAGGTGGAGAGCCTCATCATGGGTGATACAAATCACATTTTGGCTGAATTGCGCCCTACATCTTGCCGCTAAGAGCAAGAAGAACAGGAAGATGGAGAGCAGGAGCAGGAAGGGAAGATCAGACTATCGCCGACGGCGGCGGACGGTAGCCAAAGACTGCATCCACAACCGCTGCAATGCCCAAGGCGATTTCATCCTCAAACGGCCGGGCGGCGATCTGCACGCCGATGGGCAGGCCCTGTTGCGATGCACCTACAGGCACCACCGCAGCGGGGCAGGCCAGCGCGTTGAACCACTGCGTGTAACGCACCGCATCCAGATACTTCACCGGCTGGCCATCCACCATCCACTCGCGCTCCCGGTGACCAAACGCGGGAACACTGGCAACCGGGCAGAGCAGCACCGGGAACTCGCTCATCGCGGCGAGCGTCTTCTCACGCAACAGGTCCAGCTCGGCCCAGGCGTGAAGCAACTCCGTCGCCGTAAGCGGCGGCGCAGCTTCCGCAATACCGAGGAACTCCCGGAAGATGGGGCTTAACTCCTCCCGTCTGCCGCGAATCGCTGGTTCATAGAACATGGCGCCGCACTGCACAAAAAACTTCCACCACAGTTGCCGCAGAGGCTCCAGCGTGGGAGGACGAAACGGCTCAACCCGGAATCCTGCCTGGAGCAGCGCCTCCGCGGCGGCGCTCACCGCAGCTCTGGTCTCAGCCGTTACAGGAACCAGGCCATCGTCTTCGAAATAGCCGATCGGCCGGGCGCGCAGCTCGTCAAAACTCGTTTCACGCAACGGAACAGGCGGGCTCGCGGGATCTTCCGCATCCTGCCCGCTCAGGGTGCGGAAGAGCAACTCCACATCTTGCATCGTGCGCGCCATGGGACCAATGGCGCCAAGAATCGAGAACGGCCCCACGCAGGGTGGCAGGTGGCCCCGGGCTGGAATCCGTCCGGGCGTAGGCTTCAGCGCGCAGATGCCCGTGAAGTGTGCGGGCACGCGCACGGAACCGCCGCTGTCGCTGCCCAGTCCCGCTGCCGACATCCCTGCGGCGATGGCCGCCGACTCGCCTCCACTCGATCCTCCCGGCGTGCGCTCCAGATCCCAGGGGTTGCGCGTTTCACCATGCACCAGATTCGCCGTCTCATAAGCCATCAGAAACTCCGGGCAGTTGGTTGTGCCCAGAATCAGCGCTCCAGCCGCGCGTAATCGCTCCACCACAACGGCATCTTCGCGCGGCCTATCGCCGCGATGCAGCAGGCTGCCCATCTCACAGCGCAACCCGGCTGTGGCAATGGAGGACTTCACCGTAACCGGCAGGCCGTACAGCGGCCCGCGCGATTCCCCTTGCCACGTCCCGCGTCGCGCACCAGCAGCATCCATGCGCAAGGCCTCAGCGCGCACGCGATCCGCATCGAAGTCAGCAAAGGCGTTCAGCGCGGGATTAAGCCGTTCGATCTGCGCGATATGCGCTTCGGCCAGCTCTGCCACGGAGAGTTGCCCGCTGCGCAACAGCTCCAACTGCTGCCCAGCCGGCTTCAACACAATCCCTCTCTCAACTCTACTCATCGTTTTGATTCCCTGACTGCCTTTGCGGGCTCGCCAGTCGATCACCTGCCGGAGTCGAAGGGATCCACTGGTAGTCGAATCGGTGCAGCCCCGTCGGACTTCCTGAAATAAAGCGATCGTTCCAGTTCAGCCGATAATCCAGCGCAGCCGGGCTCGCCGGGAAGCGTTCGTCGGCAGGATACGGATAGGCGGTCATCTTGTGGAAGGGCAGTTGCTCCACCGTAAACGGCGAGGCATCCCACCAGTCCATATCCTTCACATATCCGTTGGCGTAAAAGAAGTAATCGCGCTTCCAACCCGCAGGCAATGGAGGCAGCTTCGCAGTGTCGAACTCCGCCGCAATCCCCTCGCCGCTGCCGAAGATCGCATAGCGGTCGTCGCTGCTCTTCAGCAGCGGCGTCACATCGCCCAGATGCGTGTAACTGCCACGCTCGCGCTGAAACGGACCGGTAAGGCTCACAACGTTGTAATCGTAGTCCAGGTCGCCGGGGCTGGCGCCGTCTATTTGCTTTGGATAGCCGTTGAACTGCTCCGTCGCGAACTCCATGGGCAGCTCCGTGGTGCGGAACGGGCCCGCCACGTGGTCGTCGATCAGCACCTGGTCCCAGTAGATCTGCAGGTTGGTCATCAGCCGGATGCGCCGCACGCCCGGCGGCAGCTTGCCCGTCAGATCGACCACAATGGTGCGCTCCAGCCCGGCCGGGAAGCCGGCCTCGCCGGAGATGCGCTCCCAGTCGCCGTTCGGCAGTTGCGCCTCGACGTACGGTGCGATCGGCTTCACCCCTCCCTGCCACGCGGCATAGAGCGACGTTGCACTGAAGTAGTTCACATAGCCTGTCATCAGCAACCGCAGCGGAGCTCCCGGCCGAACCTCGCCCAGATCGAGCGTCAAGGCATGCAGATTGGCAAAGCCGTCATACGGCAGCGTCTTAAACCCGCTGGCAAACTGGTGATCGCGCCGACTCAGCTTGTCCAGCACATCGCGTCCATTGCCGTCCCACGCGCCAACCGGCAGCCTCGGACCCACACTCGCAACCACACGGCCGGAGGCAAACGGAGGATCGTCAAGAAACCGTTCGTCCGGATTCACCTGCACACTCTCCGGATGATCCACAGCGACCAGACGAAGCTGATCGATGTAGTTCACCTCTTCCATCGGCTCCATAAACCGCAGACTCACCTTGCCATCTACCGGAGCCACGTCGGCACCATCGATTTTGATCCACTCGCTGGGCCGGGGAGTGTTTCGCCGCGTAGGCGTAAACCAGTGCCCAACCACCGCCGCGCCGATCACGTCAGTCACAAACTTGTAGTGATGCCCGTTCCAGACAAACAGCACCGGGCACGAACTCCCACGCCGATCCACCTCCTTCATCGCAATGGTTTCCGTATGGGGCAGATCGATCTCATCCTGCAACACTCCGGTGGGCCATAGCATGCGCAGCAGGTCAATGTGATCGGCTTTGCCCAGTCCAACCAGGATCTGCGGCGGCCCTTGTGTCTGATAGCCGGAAGCTCCGGCCAACTCCCACTTCTGCCAGAGCCCGTTGGCGAATACCTCAACCTTCACGCCCAATCCGGTCTTGTTATCCGCATTGCCGGTCAGATCAAGCCGCACAAAGTGATTCTTGTTCGCGCCGACATTGCGCAGCAAAACAGGCCCTGCGTGCCACTGCGTCACAATCAGGTCCGCGGCGCCGTCTCCGCCCACATCGGCAGCAATCAATCCGCGTGGAGCCTGCAACTTCACCTTGTCCAGGCCCAGGGCATGGCTCACATCTTCAAACCTGCCATCGCCGCGATTGCGCAAGACCCGCACCTGCGGTCCCGCATCCGTATCCACAATCGCCGCCAGATCAATCCATCCGTCGTTGTCGATGTCTATGGGCGTCAGCCCCCAGCCGCGCAGCACGCCATGCAGGGGTAGCGGTACACGCTCAAAGCGCCGACTCAGGTGATCCGCAGATGGCGCATTGCGCCACAACGTCAGTCCTGGCGGTCCGGCATGCGTCACAGCAATATCCATCCAGCCGTCCTTGTTGTAGTCCAGCACGGTTACGCCAACGGTCGGCGGTAGCTTCTGGTTCTGATACAGCGGCTGGGTGGGATACTTGCCTTCGCGCGGATTGATATACAAAACCGGCGCGGCTCCGTCGCCGGTAACAGCCACGTCCACAGCACGGTCATTGTTGAAGTCGGTTAGCATTGCCGCCGCGCTCTTCACGCTTCCACCCAGCCCGGTCTCCGCCGTCTGTTCGGTAAACGTGTCATTGCCGTTATTCCGCCAAAGAACGTTGTCTTCCCCGCTGGGCGTCAAAGACGAACCGGGGACCAGCAGATCCAGGTCGCCATCATGGGCGTAGTCAATAAACGTGATCCCTGTTGGCCGGTTCCGCGGCCCCAAGCCGACTTGCGCAGTCACATCCTGAAATTTGCCGTGGCCAAGGTTGTGGAAGAGCAGAACGGAGTTGTCCAGCGCCACAGCCAGATCGTTCCAGCCGTCGCGATCATAATCACCCACAGCGCAGGCCACAGCATGGCCTGTTGCCTTTAGACCCATGGCCGCAGCGTTCAGTTCTTCAAAGCTTCCATCGCTGCGGCGATGCAGGATGCGAATGGCCTGCGCGCCAGACTGCATCAGCAAAAGATCCATCTGGCCGGAGCCGGTGGTGTCCATCATGCAAGCTCCGCCGGTCAGCGATCCATCGGAGCCGGCCTTCCCGGAGGTCATCGGCTGCGCCACCAGCCGCACCGGAATCATCCTCTGCGGCATCGTCTCCGGTTCCCTCACCGCCGTCACGGTCGAATAATGTCCCTGCTCTCCGTAGGTCAGGCCGATCGGCGTACCGATCTTGGTGCTGGTCACATGCTGGAAGATCTTGAAGTCCGCTCGCGCCTGCTCCAGGTCTCCGGAGCGCTGCAAAGCCCGCGCCAGGCCGAACTCAGCCGACGCATGCAGCGGATTGACGGCCAACACTCTTTGGAACACGGCTGCCGCCTCGGCAAATTGATTCATCTCCGCCAGGCATGCGCCTTCAAAGTAGAGGGAATCTGTATCCTGAGGATCGAGCGCAGAAGCGCGCTGAAAACTGGCCAGCGCCTGCTGCAAATCGTTGCCGGAGTGCTGCGCCAGGCCAAGGTTATACCATGCCTGCGGGCTATCTCCATCCAGAGCAATGGCTTGGCGCAGCACCTGCTCGGCGGCACTCCGCTGCTGCAGCGTGAGCAGCGCGATGCCTTCATTGATGGCTGCTTGCGCAAATGTGGGATCCATCTTGAACGCCTGGGCAAACGCCGCCTCGGCTCGCTCCGTAAACTGCTGGCCCATCAGGGCAACGCCTCGATTGTTCAGGCGTATCGCTTCCAGCTTTGTCTGGGCTCCCACAGCGGCCATGGCAACGCTCGCAGGAAGAAAGAGAAGCAGCCAATACGCCGCCATTCGCAATCGCATCGTAATTTCACCTTGGCGCAGCGGAATACTCCCAGCCTGGGATGCAGCGCCAACCGTCAGTATATGCTGACCAATGAGGCCAACTCGCCGCTGCATGCGCCCGCTGCATGGATGGGAGTAGCGCATTTGCGCGGAGCACCTACTCCGCGGATGGATGCGTCGCCGACGAGCGCCGGCCGCATATAGAAACGCGTGGATACAGGAATTATTTATACTGCGGCTGTGATCTTCCCCCAAAAGATTGTGGATTGGAGCGGGTTCCTCGCTCGCCCAGGTATGGCGCCGCCGGCTCACGGCTCGCTGCAAGAGCTGCGCAAAGCGCCCATTCTTATCCTTGGCGCCGGCGGATCCATCGGCTCCGCGCTCGCCCTGCGCGTCGCTGCGCTTGAGCCGCCCAAACTCGTGCTTGTAGAGGCTTCGGAGAGCCATCTGGATGCGCTGCAGCGCCAGTGGGCCCAGGCCCGCATCGCTGTTCCCACAGTATTCTGCCTCGGCAGCGTAGCGGATCGCTCCCTGCTGGAAGAGACCTTCGCCCTGCACGCCCCGGCGCTGGTCTTCCATGCGGCTGCCTTCAAATACGTTCCCCTGCTGGAAGAGCAGCCTCTGGCAGCCATCGAAAACAACATCTTCGCCACGCTCACTCTGATGCAGGCTGCCGCCGGAGCGCGCGTCCTCCTGCTCTCCACCGACAAAGCCGTCGAACCGGCATCCGTTCTGGGTGCTACCAAGCGCGTGGCAGAGCAGATCGTCCTCTCCGCGGGTGGCGCGGCGTTACGCCTGGGCAATGTGCTGGCTTCGCGTGGCAGCGTCGCAGAGGTGTTTGCCCGCCAGATTGCCGCAGGCGGTCCGCTCACCCTCACGGACCCCACCGCCCGCCGCTACTTCCTCACCCTGGATGAGGCGGTAAACCTGCTGCTCTCCGCCGCGCTGGAGTCGCAGCCGGGCTCACCCGTGCTGCTCGCTCCCACGCTGCCCGCGCCCCATAGCATTGCGGATCTGGCTCGCTTCATGATCCAGAAACTTGCTCCAGACCACACCATTCCCGTGGATGTCACCGGTCTGCGCGCCGGCGACAAGCAAACGGAAGCCTTCTGGTCCACTACGGAGACACCGGGGCCGGCGAAGAATCCAGGCTTGCTCTCCATCGCATCGCCGCTACCGACCGGCGGCAAGCTGCGCAGCGCCCTTGCCCAACTGCGCGCCGCACTCGATGCTCGCGACCTGCCCGGCGCGCTGCATCCTCTGCAGGCGCTGGTCCCAGGCTATACGCCAAGCCCGGCACTGCTGGCGCTGGCCGCTGCAAGCACTCCGCGGGTTCCCGCATGACCAGTCGCCAAACCACACGCGGCAAGCGGCGCATCGGCGTGGTCACCACCTCGCGCGCAGACTACAGCCATCTCTACTGGCCGCTGCGCGAACTCGACGATCATCCCAACGTGGAACTCGGCGTCTTCGCGCTCGGTCCGCATCTCTCACCCGCATTCGGTACCACCATCGCCGAGATCGAACGGGACGGCTTTCCTATCCAGGCCCGCATCGAGTGTCTGCTCAGTTCCGACACGGATACAGGCATGGCCAAGACGATCGGGCTGGCCATGCTGGGTCTCGCCGACGCTCTGACCGCCTGGCGGCCGGATCTTCTGTTGCTGATCGCCGACCGCTATGAAATGCTGGCGCCCGCCGCAACCGCGCTCGCGTTGCGCATTCCCATGGCGCACATCGAAGGCGGCGAGATCAGTCAGGGGGCCATCGATGACGCCGTGCGCAATGCACTCACCAAGCTGGCGCACATCCATTTCACCTCCACGGAAACCGCTCGTCGGCGCGTGATCGCCATGGGTGAAGAGACCTGGCGCGTGCATCGCGCGGGTGCGCCCTCTCTGGATCATCTGCGCCGTTCCACGCTCCTCACCCGCTCCGCGCTCCAGGACCGCCTCGGCCTGGCATTCGCCGCGCCCACGCTGCTCGCCGCCTGGCATCCGGTCACCCTGCTGCGCGACACCAACGCAGAGGCGGAGGCTATCTTTGCCGCGCTGGCCTCTGCTCCCGGCCAGTTGATCTTCGTGTATCCCAATGCAGACGCGGGCAGTCATGCGCTCATCGAACGTACCCGGACGCTGGCGGCAACGCGCGCGCAGACCCATCTCTTCGTCAACCTTGACGCCGTCACCTACTGGAGCCTGCTCGGCCAGGCGGACGCTCTCGTCGGCAACTCCTCCAGCGGCATCATGGAAGCCGCTTCGTTCGCCTTGCCCGTGGTCAATGTCGGCATTCGCCAGCAGGGCCGCGAGCGCGCCCCCAACGTCATCGATGTGCCGGCCAACCTCACCGCCATTCGCCGGGCGATCAAGCGCGCTCTCAGCCGGGAGTTCCGCAACGGCTTGGTCGGCATGGCCAATCCGTATGGCGAGGGAACCGCTGCCGCCACCATCGCCGCCGTGCTCACCAGCGTTCCTCTGCAAGGGCTGCTGATCAAAGCGCCCGTTCCCATCGCTGCTCAGGCAGAAGGATGACGCCTGTGCGCATTCCGCTCTCCAATCCCGATATCACCCAGGCGGAGATCGACGCTGTCACCGCTGTTCTGCGAACATCGCGCCTCAGCCTGGGACCGGAATTGGAAGCCTTTGAAGCCGAACTGGCGGCCTACCACTCCCTGGATCACGCTGTGGCCGTCAGCTCAGGAACTGCCGGATTGCATCTTGCGCTGCTGGTCCTTGGCGTGGGAGAAGGCGATCAGGTGATCCTCCCCTCCTTCAGTTTTGTCGCCGTCGCCAACGTAGTGCTCCAGGTGCGCGCCACGCCGGTCTTTGTGGAGATTGATCCACTGACGTTGAACCTCGATCCTTTCGCCGTGGAACAGGCAATTACCCCGCGCACGCGCGCCATCCTGGCGGTGGATACCTTCGGCGTGCCGGCTCAGATGGATGCGCTGCAAGCGATCGCGCAGCGTCATGGCCTGGCCTTGCTGGAAGATGCGTGTGAAGCCGTGGGCGCTCGATTCGGCGATCCGCCCACGGACTGCCGCGCAGGAAGCTTCGGCGACCTCGCCGTGCTCGGCTTCTATCCCAACAAGCAGCTCACAACCGGAGAAGGCGGAGCCGTGCTCTGCCGCGATGCGGCCCTTGCAAAACGGCTGCGAAGCCTCAGAAATCAAGGCCGCAACACAGAGGCCAATCCATCGGCAGCCACCGTGCCAGGCAGTCCTGAATCCTCCGCCTGGCTGGACCACGTGGAATGGGGTTACAACTACCGTCTGTCAGAGATGGCCTGCGCCCTTGGCCGGGTCCAGTTGCGCCGGCTGGAGGCAATGCTCGCGCTTCGCGAGGCCGCTGCCCGGCGCTATGATGCCTTGCTCGCGCCCATCCCCGGCCTGGAGCGCCCTCCGTTGATACTTCCACGGCGCAGCATCAGTTGGTTCGTCTACGCTGTCCGGCTGCCGCAGCATGTGGATCGCGATCACGTGCAGTCGATCCTCACAGCTCGCGGCATCGCCACCGGACGCTACTTCCCGCCCATTCATCTGCAACCAGCCTGGCGCGGACACGCCAGCGCTGCCGTCCGGCTGCCGCTTACCGAGGCAATCGCCCGCCGCATGATCGCTCTTCCCTTCTTCAACCGCATCACCGCAGACCAGCAACAACAGGTAGCCGAGGCGCTGGGCGAAGCAATCCTTGCTTGCAAGTAGCGCGGCCCAGTCCTTGCAGCGTCGCCAATCGCCGCGCTCCCTGGGTTCTGTCCCGACCAGCGTGGATTCCCCACAGACAACAAAAGACTTCGCCGGACAAGACTCCCGCCATCCCTTGCGCAGCGGTCATGCCGCGGCACGCGAGCAGGCGCAGGAAGACAACCGCAGCCCTGGGCCCTGCGACATGCGGGCAAGGCGCGTTGTACCATGTTCGGGAGAGGTAAAAAAGCGGTGCGATTCAACCGGCTGTGGCCTCACCGGCCGTTCACTCGTAGGTGGTGGAGCAACCTTCCAAAAAGCTGCGGAGAGGCTCGTCAGGCCACGCTCTTTCCGCTCGCCACAGTTCTCCCACGCCTCGCGTTGCTTCTCTTCGCGCTCGGTCTGGCTTGGGCGCCGGGGAACGCGGCCAGCGGCCAGAGCCCCATGCAAGGGCAGGCGTCAGGCGGAGGGATGGCCAACGCGGGCCCCCAAACCGCTATCTTTGACAGCCAGCACCGCCCCATCACCGCTGGCGGCTTTGTCAAGACAGGACCGATTATCTTTCAGGATATTGCCAAACAGGCAGGCCTCACCTCCTGGCATCACCAGGCCGGCACTTCTGAAAAGCGCCTCATCCTTGAAGCCAAGGGCCCAGGCGTCTGTCTCATCGATTACGACAACGATGGCTGGCTGGATATCTACCTCGTCAACGGATCCACCTACGACGCGCTCGCGGGCAAAGCCCCGCCGCCGCATGCGGCGCTCTTCCACAATAATCATGACGGCACCTTCACCAACGTCACCGAACATGCCGGCGTGGCTAATGACCGCTGGGGATACGGCTGCGTGGTGGCCGATTACGACAACCAGGGCTGGCCAGATCTCTACGTCACCAACTACGGCAAAAACCGCCTCTACCACAACAACCACAACGGCACCTTCACCGATGTTGCCGAACAGGCCGGCGTGGCGCTTGATTCCTGGTCAACCGGCGCTACCTTTGGCGACTATGACGGCGACGGCAACCTCGATCTGTTTGTGGGTGGCTACATCCACATTGATCTCAAGAATCCTCCCTACTCCGGCTCCAGGGCCGTCGGCTATGCCTCTTGTCAGTTCCGTGGCGTCCAGGTGATGTGCGGCCCGCGCGGCCTGCAAGGAGAACCGGACCATCTCTTCCACAACAACGGCAACGGAACATTTTCTGACGTGAGCAAGAAGTTGGGCGTAAACAACCCCAACGGGTATTACGCCCTGGGTACGCTCTTTGCCGACGTTAACAATGACGGCAAACTCGACCTTCTTGTAGCCGACGACTCCACCCCGAACTACCTCTATATTAATAAGGGAGATGGCACCTTCGAAGACGACAGCTACCTCAGCGGCTACGCGCTCAACGCCGACGGGCGGGAAGTTGCCAACATGGGCATCGCCGCCGGTGATTACCTGAACAACGGCCATCTCGACATCGTCAACACCGACTTTGCCGACGATTACAACGTCTTATTCCAGAATGACGGCAAAGGGAATTTTACCGACGTCAGCTATCAGGCCGGCATCGCCGTTTCTTCCATTCCATTCGTCAGCTTTGGCGACGGATTCCTCGATTACGATAACGACGGTTGGAAAGATCTGCTCATCATCAACGGCCACGTCTATCCCCAGGTAGACCAGCATCCGGAGTGGGGAGAGAGCTATGCCGAGCGCCCACTGCTCTATCACAACCTGAAGAACGGCAAGTTCTCCCTGGTTCCCGCCGTCGAAGGGACGGGACTTGCCCGCGTAACCGTAGGCCGCGGTGCCGCCTTCGGCGATATATTCAACGATGGAAAGATCGATGTGGTCATCAACAGCATGGATGGCGTTCCCGTCCTTCTGCGCAACGTGAATCCCGACCATCATCATTGGGTGGAACTGAAACTGATAGGCGGTCCCAAAAGCCCCCGGGATGCGGTAGGAACCACCGTCTACCTCACCGCCGACGGGTTACGCCAGCGCGGAGACGTTCTGAGCGGCGGAAGCTATCTCTCCTCAAATGATTTTCGCGTCCATTTCGGCATCGGCGACGCCGTGGATCCCGGCACGGCAGAGATTCACTGGCCTGACGGCAGCAAACAGACTTTGAAACTGCCCGCCGTGGATCGCATCTACACCGTCACCGAAGGTAGCGGCATTACCGGCGCGCTCTGCGCAAGCCAACCCTGCGCACAACCCACCGCGCCTTAAGCAGCGCTCTGTGGCAAGCCCTGCATCCTCCTTCACGCTCAAGGCCGCCGCTTCACGCCCGGCTCTGACTCCACCTTTCCATCAGTCGGTGTTGCCTTGGCAAAACTGCGCCGTGGCAGATACTCCCGATGCGCAGTGCAACAATCTGTTCTTCTGCGCCTGGTTGCCGAGCGGACCACCGCCACCCAGCCGACGGCAACACATCGCAGGGAAGGATCAAGACGTTCAAACGACGACCGAGCGATCGAGTCGTCGTTGAGCGGCAACCAAATGTGCGGAAGGGGATGACGGCATACGCCGCAATCCCCTCCTGCTGCTGTTGGCCCGCTGTTGGTCCGGCGTAGTTGCCGTCTGCCGATCGTTGAACTGGGCCGTACCGTCAATGGTCGTGCCCAGCCCAGTCAGAGGCTCTGGTTCGTTCTGATAATCAGCCGCACTGCGAGCGGTTAGAACTGGTAAGAGATGGTGCCGTAGATAGTGCGGGGCGCTCCCGGATACGCATTGATATAGCCACCCGGAGCGTTGTTCGGGTTGGGAGCCAGAGCGGCAAAGTATCCACCACTGGAGATGTACTCCCACTCGTTGTACATCGAGTTGGTGATGTTCATCATGTCCACTTCCAGATTGAACGATTGATTGTTGAAGCGGCGGAACTTGAATGGAGCATTGAACGCCAGATTCGCGGTAGCGTAGGCCGGCATGGATTGAGTCGTCGGCTGGCCGTTGTCCTGACAGACGCCCCCTACCAGCGTGCCGCAGTTCGTCCAAAGGTCCTGCGTGCCGGAGTAGTTCAGCCAGAACCGCGGCTCAACCACCACCCGCCCATGATACTCAATACCGTAGTACACGCCGGCGTTCAGCGTCACCTTGGGAACATACGATACGGGAAGATTGTTGTAATACTGGCATCCGAGAGCAAGACCCGCAGAGTTGGATGAGGACCCGCACTCGGAGAGCGGTCCACCGGTCACATAGGTGGTAAAGTCGGAAGCCTCTGCCGACATGTTCACCATGATGTGGAGGTTCGACTGCGGATCAGCGTCAAGGAACAGATCCATACCGTGGTACGCTGAGCTTCCGCCGCTGGTCTCTTCAATGCCGGTTGCCGTCTCTACGTCAATCTCCTGGTTGTCATAATTCAGATGAAAGTAGTTGACGCCCGCAATAAAGTTCTTCAGAACCGGAGCGTTGGTGAAGTGGACCTTGCCTCCGAACTGAGCGTACTTTCCTTCAGCCAGGATGTAATAGTGCGGATTCACTGACTGGAACAGCCCGCCACCACCACCAAAGGACGGGGTGCGGTAGATCGTGTCATAGCCGCCATAGAGGGTAAGCCAGTCCTTCGGCGTATAGGAGCCATCGATGCCCGTCTCCACCGCCGAGCGGCTCTCATGCCCGCCGCAGAGCGAGCCCTGATCCTTGGCCTTGCTGCCATCCGGAGTGGCCACCGGCGTTCCAAAGATGTTTTTGTATGGATCATTGCCCGCTGGATCCAACGCGCAATGCGTCTCATAAACGGGGTAAGAAGTAGCGACAGGATTGCCCTGCGCGTTGACGGCATAATCCATCATCGGAGAGAAGGAGAAGTCGTGTGACGCCTCATCGTTGTATCCGGTGCGGAAACCATCCAACCGTACGCTGGGAATCACGTGAATTCGCGGAGTCGGATGAAAATCATCCTGCGCATAGAACACAACGTCGTCCTGGGTGAAGTAACCAGAGCGGAACTTGGACCCCGCGCCCACAATCTGCTCCGCGCCGTTGCCGCCATCGACCGGGTTATAGAACAGGTTGCGGGTGTTGTAGATCTCGTGGATGTAGTAGGAGCCAAGTTTGACGGTGTTCAGCGGGAACACCTGGGAAAGCCCTACCTCGTCGCCAAAGATGTCGCTATGCGGATTGTTCCACTCGTCTTCCTGCGCGCCGCCCGCCAGCGCATCGGTGCTTCTGCGATGGAAGCGCCGAATGTGGTTGTACCACGTCGAGTTGTCGATCGTGGTGGTAGAGGTAGGGGCAAACCGCTCCCGGCCGTAGCCCAGGAACATCTCATTGGTGTCGTATTTGTTGTAATCCGCAAACGGCAGAGAGCTCAAAAAGCCGCTCGTCTGTTGGCTGTAGTCAACCCCGGAGGACCCTTCCGAAAGACCCACATTCGTGGTGGGAATTACCTGGGGGCGATAGCCGCCGGCCTTGGAGTACATCATGCCGATGGCGATACTGCCGGTCGAGAAGGACTTCACCGTTTTGCCAAACGCGGATCCATTCTTCGCCGGGTCATTGAAACCATCCGGCGCGGGACGGTAGTCATCACCCCGTCCCAAACCACCGCCCAGGACGGTTGACCATCCATGGAACATACCCGTATTGCCCACAAAGGCAAAGTTCTGCTGTCCCCAGGGACCGTCGGTAATCGCGAGCGCGAGGTGCTGGTCCACCGTGGGCTGAATGGGTGTGAACTCAACCCGTCCGCCCACATCCGTGTATCCGCGATCCGCTGCCAGACCAGGACCATAGGTCGTCTCCAGATTCTGCATCACCAGATTTTGCGGCAGCGTGGCAGACTGCCACAGTCCCGTCGCCGGATCGGCTACCGGTATGCCGTCAAAGGTGATGCCCAGTGAACCCGGCCCAGTGAAACTGGTGGCCTCACCACCCCAGCCTTGCTGAATTCCGTTCAGGATGATCGTGTATTTTGTGGCCCCTGTCTCACCGTACCCCACCACATTGGCTCCGGGAGTTGATTGAATCATCTGGGCGCCGCCGGCCAACGGCCCGCCTTCATCCAGTTGCTGCCGATCGAGAACGCGCACCGTATCCGGCATCATCATCACATCATCGCGGGTGGGCACAGGCCGGGCCTCCGGATCCACCGTGCCCCGAACCTCAACGTTCTCCGCCATGCTGGCCACCTTGAGCGTCGCGTTCACGCTCACCCGGGTCAACTGCCTGGAGAGAGAAACGCGCTGCGTGAACGGTTCAAATCCCGCTTTGGTCACGGTGACCAACTGCGGGCCAAGCGGTACGCGAAGAAAGGAGAACTCACCCCTTGCGTTGGTTGTCGTACTGTACGCCGTGTTCGTCGTTAAGTTCGTCAGCGACACCACCGCTCTGCTGATCGCGGCACCGCTGGGATCAGCAACCTTCCCCATCACTCCCGCAATGCTTTGGGCGCTTGCAGAGGCGCAAAACACAGCGGTGTAGAGAAGTGCGAGCGTAAAGATCTGGCGAAGTAGATGTTTCATTATGGGACTCCGTAAGGTATTGGCGCTATCGATCTGTTGAACAGCAGGCAAAAGACAAGGATGCTGGATGTTTCCGTGCGAAACAGGCTCGCTCAGCGAACGAACCGGCCTTCACTCAGGGCCAATACTCCGGGCCGGATTTCAGATCTTTTTCGACCATTGGCCGCATGTGAAGATGCACAGGTAGACACAGCCTCGGGACAACCCGGGCAAAGGCTTGCAGGTGAAGAAAATGAATCTCTTGTGAGGCGGCGCAGCGTTCAGCCCAGCCTTCGCTAATCGCTCACTACCCAAGGACCGGCACGAGGCAGAGAACTCCAATCCCACGGCCGAGAAAGAGAACTGGCATACAACGCTGGAACACCAACCCTGATCGTTCCTGTCTGATGGAGTCTCCATCGTGCAGATGGACTTGGGTCCGTTGCCACTTTGGCGGTGGTGCTGACGGACGAAGAAACAGCTGGCTTTAACGCTGGAGTACGTTCTGTTTTTGCGGGAAACTTCGCAGGAGAAAGCAAGACGGAGATGCGGACTTCGTGCTGGTTCACAAGAAGCCCAATCTCGCCCGGAAAGCCCCAACGGATGAACGTAACCAAAAGCACTGCGACGCTAGCGGAGGAGCGTGTGCGGTACAGTGCTTGTCGAGACGGAATCATCATGGAGAAATTGTTTTGGCGTCGGAGTGCGATCTGGATTCATCAGAACATTCGGGGTCGGTTTCAATAATGAAAGCCCGATGAAAGGACGATGAAATTAATGTTTTCCCCGCTCCGGACCTTCAGCGCCTCCTGCCTCGTGTTTCTTGGCCAGGCGTTCAGGACCAGCCGAACTTCTTGGCGCCCCATTCACACTTAACTTCAACCACGCACAGGGTCATCGCCCGGCACGCCTGGACTTCAAGTTTCAGTCGACATCTGTCGATAGACACATTAGGAGGCTGAGAAGAGGTCAGCACAAAGCCTCCAGGCTCTCCCGCGTGTTGCTGGAAGCATGGAAGAGCGTGTCTACGAAAGCTGTGTTGTATGGAGGATGAGATGGAGAAACGTGAGGAGAAGGAAGCAGAAGAGCGAAGATCCAAGCAGAGCATGGCAAAGGATGTCGCTCGCCTCTACTCCTGGGCAAATGTTCAGGACGCGCCCTACCGGGACTTCTTTCACTTGCATCGGCGAAGATCCAAACAGCCCTTGCCCAAGTCGGAGGCAGCAGAAGCCGATCAGTCCGGGGGAGCATTGGATAAAGCCGTCGCCTGGGATACCGAAACTCTGGGGATGGCGGCGCGAGCTTCGACGAACCGCCTCCCGAATGGCATCTCAGTAGACCACCATCCTGCCACAGCCGAACCACGCGGAACGCCACGTCTGCGTGCAGCGCCCTCTGCCGTCACCTCGGCCGCGGAGGCTGAGAAACACTCCCATTGAAAATCACCGGACCCAAATCCGGCGTGCGAGCGTCTCCAGATCCTTGAGCCTGTCGGCGAAGAGACTCCCGGGGCCGGCTTAGGAAGAGATTCCCCAAAAGACGCTTCCTGAGAGTCGGCCGGAACGAGCGGCGGCAAGATACCAGGCTCTGCGAAGAGAAACGCCGGCCCCTTGCGCTGATGCAGCACCCAGATCCGCGCTCGCCGCCGTTATCGGGTGCGCTGAGGATGTTGTGAGAAACCCAGGCGGATCGTATGCAGAAACTCGTTAAAGAATGGAGCCAACTGGGAGTCTCTTCGCGTCCCTTTGCACGCATCCTTCGCTTCGCCGTATTCGCATGGTTGCTGTTCTTCGCCTTTCAGTTCATCACCCTGGACTTCAACTGGCAGCAGCAGGTCGCTCTCGGGGCGTTGACCATTGTGATCGCCTATGCGTTCCACTCCGTCTCCGGATCGGAAGCGGTCACGATGGTTCTGATGCTGGCTTCGATGCTAGCCACTGCCCGCTACGCCTATTGGCGCTGCCTGAGCGTGTATCGCGCCCTGATGGTCTTCAACAACCATCTTGGCGTGATCGACGTCCTCTGCATCCTGACGCTGCTGCTGGCAGAGATCTATGCCTGGATCGCCCTCTATCTCGGCTACGTGCAATCCATTCGTCCGTTGCGCCGCACCCCCACCCCCCTGCCCTTTGACGTTGAGCAGTGGCCGCACGTCGATGTTCTGATTCCCACCTATAACGAACCCTTATCCGTAGTTCGGGCAACGGCATTTGCCGCGCAGAACATCGATTATCCGCCCGAGAAGCTCCATGTCTATATCCTCGACGACGGTCGGCGTAGCCACTTTGAGCAGTTTTGCATCGAGATGGGCATCGGCTACATGACTCGGCCTGACAACCAGCATGCCAAAGCCGGCAACATCAACCGGGCGCTTCAAAGCCTGCATTCACCCTATGTGGCTATCTTTGACTGCGATCACGTTCCCACCCGGAGTTTCTTGCAGCTCACCCTGGGATGGCTGCTCAAAGACCCGCGGCTCAGCATGGTGCAGACGCCACACTTCTATTATTCGCCCGATCCCTTCGAGCGGAATCTGGACCACTTCAAAGAGATCCCCAACGAGGGCGAGCTGTTTTACGGCGTCCTGCAGGATGGGAATGATCTATGGAACGCAACTTTTTTCTGCGGATCCTGCGCCGTTCTGCGCCGCTCCGCTCTGGATCAGATCGGCGGCATCGCAACCGAGACCGTAACCGAAGATGCCCACACCTCTCTTCGCATGCAGATGCTTGGCTGGGACACGGCCTACATCAACATCCCGCAGGCCGCCGGCCTGGCCACAGAGACTCTCTCCAGCCACATCGGGCAAAGGATTCGCTGGGCTCGCGGCATGACACAGATCCTGCGCACTGACTGCCCGCTCTTTGTCAAAGGGCTCAAATGGCCGCAGCGCCTCTGCTACTTCAACTCGATGATCCACTATCTGTATGCTGCGCCGCGCCTCGTCTTTCTCCTCGCGCCGCTGGTCTACATGCTCTTTGGCCGCACCTGCATTCCCGGCTTCTGGGGCGCCGTCCTGGCCTATGCGTTACCCCATCTCTTCCTCTCCAACCTTACCAACTTCCGCATCCAGGGCCGCCATCGTTTCTCGTTTTGGAATGAGGTGTATGAGACCATCCTCGCGCCTTACATCCTGGCCCCTACCCTGCTGGCGTTGGTGAACCCCAGGCTCGGCAAGTTCAAAGTTACCGCGAAGGGAGGAATCGTCAGGGAGTCGTTCTTCGATTTTGATATAGCGCTTCCCTATGTCGTCCTGATTCTGCTTAATCTCCTGGCCCTGGCCGTCGCGCCGTTCCGCATCCTGTATCAACCCACCGTGGCGCCCAGTACCGTAATCATCAGCGTTCTCTGGATCCTCTTCAACACCGTTCTTCTGGGCACAGCAGCCGGCGTCGCCATGGAGAACAGGCAATTACGCAAAGACGTTCGCCTGGATATGAGCCTCCCTCTGGAAATTCATCTGCCGGGGCAGCAGCCAGTCTTTGGTGAATCGGTGGATATGTCTCTCGGCGGCGCTTCCTTGCGGCTGGACCATCCCCTGGATCTAACGCCCGGGATGGAACTGGAGGTGTTCTATCCGCTGCGGGACCATCAGGTGGGCTTCAAAGCTACGCTGCTAAGCCAGGACGCGCAGACTCTCCGCATTCAATATCACAAGCTCACCCTTCAGCAGGAAGAGTTACTCACACTGGTGCTCTTCTCCGGCGCCGATACCTGGCTCAATCGCATGGAGGGCCGTCCCTGCGACCGGCCCATGCGCAGCTTCGGCCAGATTGTGAGGCTATCGATCCGCGGCCTAGGGTTCGCAATAAAGTCGCTCGCCCGCCAGAGGAAGCCGCGCCGGGCGACGGATCCGGCAACCGTCACCGCAACAATTCTTCTCCTGTCACTGGCCCTCTGCCTACCTCTCCGCATGTCGGCTGAGGCCATCCCTCCTGGTCCGGCTTCGTCTGGGAGCCCCGCCGACAGCGGAACCTTCGATCACCAGCTCTCCTTCCAGAACCTTGTACCGGACGGCGAGCTCGAGTTCGACGCTCCGCAGTCGGCACAGAGGGTGCCCCTCAATCTGCCCTCTGGTGAGGTGGTTCAGCGCGGCCAGTTGCATCTGCGCTACACCTTTGCAACCTCTCTGATCGCCAGACGCAGCCTGCTCAAGGTTCTTTTGAATGGAACGCTCGTGGCTGTGCTGCCAGCGCCAGAAGGCCCCGCTGCAGGGCAACCAATCAGCACCGATCTCTCCCTGCCCGGGGATCTGTTCCTGCACAATAACACGCTGGAGTTCAAGCTTGCAGGCGAGGATCCCGCCCCTTGCGAACACCCTCGCAACCAGCCCTGGGCGCGCATCGATGCCCGCTCCACCGTGGAAACCGCCGGAGTCCTGCTGCCCCTGGCCAACAATCTCACCCAGTTGCCGCTGCCCTTCTATGAAGGCGACGTCAGCGGTCCAGTGGCCGCCATCCCATTTGCCTTTCTCACCGCCCCCGACCGCCAGACCCTGCAGGCCGCCGGAGTAGTGGCCTCCTGGTTCGGAGTCCGCGCCGGTTCCCAGTCGCCCGATCTGCCTGTCTCCATTGGCCGGCCTCTACCCCAGGGCAACGTGATCCTGTTTGCCGACCGTCCCGCCTCTCTTCCCCCCGGCCTCAACCTTACGCTGAGCGGACCAGTCATCGCTGAGCGCACCAATCCGGACGATCCCTATGGCAAGGTGCTGATTGTCGCCGGTGCGGATGGCGCTGAGATTCTGGCCGCAGCCCAGGCTCTGGCTCTGCAACAGAACATCAGCCAGGCCGGCGACGTCTGGACGCCTCCCGCCGTGCTTCCCCCCAAGCCCAGCGCTGACGACGCTCCCCTCTGGTTGCGTATCGGACGAACCGTACCGCTGTGGGCCTCCGCCAGCGAACAGGAGAAGCAGGCCAATGGCACCGGCCCGATCTTTGTCGATCTTCATCTTCCTCCCGACCTCTACTACGGCGGCCGCACCTTCCTTACCCTGCGCGCCGATTACACCTACAGCCCGGCGCAAACCGCCCCCGGATCCTTGCTGCGCATCGCAATCAACGGAGTGACGGTGGAAGATCTGCCTTTGCCCCCCGGCACCCAGACCAGCAGGCGCGTCTCCAGCTTGGTCTATCTTCCCATCGCAGACCTGCGGCCGTTTGCGAACCGGCTGGAATTTCGCTTTCTTCCCCCACCCACGCAGTCCTCCAATTGCGTTCTGACTCCACCCATTGACCTGCACGGCGCAATCAGCAGCAGTTCTTCCCTCAGCTTGCGGCAACTGCATCACTGGGCGATCCTGCCGAACCTGAAACTCTTCTCCGCCGCAGGCTTTCCTTTTACGCGCTATGCCGACCTTTCGCAGAGCACCATCTTCCTGCCCCAATTCCCCTCCACTGGAGAGATCGCCCTTTATCTCATGCTGCTTGAGTTCTTCGGCAGCCAGACCGGATCTCCGGCTCTGCGTGTCCACGTCGGCGAACCGGGAATCGAAGACAGCTCATCCGATGCTCTGGTGATCGGAACAGCCAAGGATCAGCCCGCCTTCGCCCAACTGCACGCCCAACTGCCGACTGCGCGAAGCGCCCGTGACGCGTCACCCGCCGCTCCCGCTAGTCTCCTCTCTACCGCTCAGCGCCTGGGATGGCAGGTGGCAGAGATGAACCCACACGCATGGCGCACGCTGAAGTCCTTGGTCCACAAATGCCAAGGCCGTCACCCACTCCCTGCAGGCTCCTCATTACCCCCTGCGGCCGTGATTCAGGAGCTTCCATCCCCATGGGCGAAGGGCCGTACCGTTGTGACGGTGGCACTGCGCGACGACAAGGACGCAGCAGCCTTGCGCAACGCCTTCCGCCAGACCTCAATCCGCAGCGGTCTTGCTGATTCTGTGAGTGTGCTGAGTGACGGCATATTCTTCTCCTATTGCGAAGAAGACCAGACCTACGCCGTCGGCCGTCTGCAGTGGTGGGAGATCCTCCGCTATCATCTGCGAGAGTTTCCCTGGCTCATCGTGTTGCTTAACTTTCTACTAGCCCTGTTGCTCGCGCCTTGGATCCAGGCCCGGCTCGACTCCCGTCAACGGATCCGACTGGAGACTGGAAGAGGATGAGACGGAGATATGTAGCCTATGCAGTCTATCTAGTGGCAATGCTTCTGCCGCCTGTGCTCCACGCGCAGCCCCACGCACAGTCCAGACGCGCGTGGCCCTTCTGGGCCGCCTATCAGCAACACTTCATCAGCCCGGATGGCCGCGTCATCGACCCCTCCCGCGCCTCCATGACCACCTCTGAGGGTCAGAGCTATGCGCTCTTCTTCTCCCTGGTGGCAAACGACTCCCAGGAGTTTGAGCGCATCCGGCAGTGGACGCAAGACAATCTGGCCGACGGCAGCCTGGCGCAGAACCTGCCCGCCTGGAGTTGGGGAAAGAACGCCCGCGGAGGCTGGGGAATTCTCGATCGCAACTCCGCCGCAGACGCGGACCTCTGGATCGCCTACAGCCTGCTGCAGGCCGGAAGACTCTGGCGCAACCCGGCCTACACCCACACCGGAAAGGCGCTGCTGGCGCAGATCGCGCAGCAGGAGGTTGCCTCTGTGCCCGGCCTCGGCGTCGTGCTGATGCCCGGACGAACAACACTCTTCTCCGACCATGGCCGCTGGATTCTGAATGAAAGCTATTCGCCGCTTCCACTGCTCCTGGCCGCAGCGTCAGCCGATGCCGCAGGACCGTGGCGGCAGATGGCCACAGATCTGCCGCCCTGGCTCCAGCAGGCCAGCCCGTCGGGCTTCGCCATGAACTGGGTAGAGTGGTCCATGGGTAAGTTCACGGCGGTTGCAGACCCGAGCGTGCTCCGAGCTGCAACAGCAGCAGGAGCAGCGCCTGCGCATGGTTACGGCAGCTACGACGCGATTCGCGTTTACCTGTGGGCGGGCATCACAGACCCCAGAACTCCCGGCGCAGCGAAGATCCTTTCCATCTTTGCTCCCATGGCGCGGCTGCTGGCGCAAGGCCAACGCCCTCCGGAGATAGTCAGCCCAGGCGGAGCGGTTCTCAGCCCGAACTCTCCCGTAGGATTTGCAGCCGCGCTCATGCCCTTTCTATTACGTTCCGGAGATCCCGCCGCAGCCGCGGCGGAACTGCACAGGGTGAACGCGCAAGTCGATCGCTCCACGGGCCTGTTGGACGCCGATCCACGTTACTACGATCAGAACCTGGCGCTCTTCGCTCTGGGATGGAAGCAGAACCGATTTCACTTCGCCGCGGACGGAAGATTGAGGGTTCCATGGAGCCGCTAGAGGAGTCTTTCCAGCGATGAATGCGGTCACTCAACACCAGCGGAACCGTCTCTCTCAACGAACATGGCTGCCTCTCTCCAGCCGCTGGCCCGCTTGCCAGGGAAGGCTTCCCGTCGCAGGAACACCCGTCGTCAGAACAACCTTTCCTCTCAGAATCCTGCGTGGCCTCTTCGTCTCGGTTCTGTGCCTTGTCTCCTGCGCAGGGGTCACGGCTGCCGCGCAGCAAGGTTCGCTTGCGGAACAGGCGCTGCTGGCACGGGCCCAGGCGTTCGCCAGTCGCAGCCAGTTGGATATGGCCGTCCAGGCCTGGAATCAGGTGCTGCTCTCTGATCCAGACAATCAGGAGGCCTTAGCGGGGATCGCCAGGGCTGAGATGCAACTGGGCCACCGCGGGCAGGCGGAGATCTATCTGGACAGACTGCGTCGGCTGGGCAGCGATGCAAAGCTCCTTCAGCAGATTCAGTCGATGCCGCAGGCGCAGCCCCCGGCGCAGCGTCTGCAAACTGCCCGCCAACTGGCAGACAAGGGGCAGTATGCGGCTGCACTCAGCATCTACCGCTCGTTGTATGGAGATGACCCTCCGGCGGGCGACATTGCGCTGGCCTATGCCGACACCGAAGCAGCCATCCCCGCCGAGCACGACCGCGGCGTGGCTGCTCTGCGCAGTCTGGCGCAGCGCTTTCCTGCCGATCCGCGTTATGCTATCACCCTGGGACGCGCGCTCACCTACACCCCGGCTACTCGGTCAGAAGGTATCGCCATCCTGCAAAGATACTCCGACTTCCCAGCAGCGCAGAGTGCTCTGCAACAGGCTCAGGCCTGGCAGCAGACGGCGGCAGAGGCTGCGGCCCGGACCGCAGACTCAGAAGAGACCCGGCTTGCGGCCGCCTATCGCGCGCTCAACCACGGAAGCTTGGCGCAGGCGCGGGATCAGTTCCTGAAGCTCCTGGCGCGAAACTCCGCAGATCCACGCGCGCTGACCGGGCTGGGCTACGTCTTCATGAAGCAAGGTAATTTTGCTGCTGCCGAACGCTCCTTCCAACGCGCGCAAGCCGCAGGAGCCTCCGGACTGCAGGACAAGATCACCGCGGCGCAGTTCTCCCAGCGCATCGCTACGGGCGCAGCCGAGCTGCAGGCCGGGGCAACCGAGGCTGCCATCCAGGACCTCCGCGCCGCCACCGCGCTTGAGCCACAGAACCCCGCTGCGTGGCTGGCTTTGGCCGGCGCGCTGTGGAAGGCCGGCCAGAATGGCCCGGCAGCAACAGCCTTTGCCAATGTGCTTCACCTGGCTCCAGACCGCGCTGAGGCGTGGCGCGGTCTGTTCCTCACCCAGTCGGCTGCCGGTGATCCGCGCGCGGCTCTGGCCACGGATCAACACATGCCGCCGTCGCTGCGGGAGCGGCTGCACAACGATCCGGAGTATCTGCGCACGCTGGCCGCGAGCCAGCTTGCGGCTGGCCTCCAGGTAGACTATCAACGCGTCGTCAACCACGCTCTTGGCCTCTGCTCTCCACTACGAGCCGGGAACATGCCCATGAAAGGTCAGATGCAATGCGCCGATCTGCTGGTGGAACTGCATCAGAACGGCGCTGCGGCCGCGGTTCTTCAGCAGATAATTGCCGCTGCGCCGGAAGATGCTCCTGCATGGCTCCTGCTCGCTGTGACGGAACATCGCCTCCAGCGTGACGATGCAGCTCTGGCAACCGTAGGACACATGCCCCAGCCGGTGCTCACTCAGCTCAGCCATAATCCGGAGTTTCTGCAACTGATGGGATCCATCGACCAATCACGGAAACAGTGGGCGCTGGCGCGCGGCTGGCTCCAGAGAGCGATCGCCGTCTCTGTGTCTCCCTCCCTGGCGCTCGAACTCCAGCTTGCCGATGTCGATCTGGCCATGGGACGGCTTCAAGAAGCCACAACCATCTCTCGACGCGCCGTGCAGGAGCATCCTGACGATCCTGCTCCGTGGCGCAGCCTGCTCACCGCTCTACACCAGGCGGGCTGTCAACAAGAAGCTCTGCGCGAGTGGCAGGCGATGCCCACACCGCTTCGCCTGCGCCTGCAAGCGGACCCGGCTTTCCTCCCCCTGCTGGCCTCAATTCAGTCTTCCACCGGCCAGGTTCCTGACGCAGTACAAACCCTGGATCACCTGGCAGCCATCTATGCGGCCCACCGACAGACCGAACCCGCGGATCTGCTGCTGCAATCCGGCTGGGTCTATCTGGAGGCCGACGATGACGCCAGACTCCGCCGCGTAATAGCTCAGCTTGGCAATGCAGATCCCCTGAGCAGCGAACAGTGCCTGCAACGGCGTCGGCTCCTCATGGTATGGAGCCTGCGCAGGGCCTCCAGCCTCGCGCAGGCCGGGCATCGCCGCCAGGCCATAGCGCTGCTGGAAGCCGCTACCCATGCCTTCCCCGGTGAAACCAGCATCCAGGACTCCCTGGCTGGCCTCTACCTCCAGGACGCAGAACCAGCCCGCGCCTTTGCCATGTACCAATCGCTGGATGCAGCCACGGCCAACCCATCGCAGTTCCAGGTAGCCATCGGATCTGCAATGGCTGCTGGCCAAACCAAACAAGCCTCCCTCTGGCTGCATAGCGCCCTGGCCCGCTTTCCCCACCAGGCCAGCCTCCTCAAAGTCGCCGGTGACTACGAACAGTACCTAGGCCGTTCGGGACCAGCGTATCGCTACTATCGCGCTGCGCTGCGTGCCTTGGCCCAACCTGCGCAGGAACCACCCACGGATAGCGCCGCGGCCAACCCTCCCGCAAACACCACAGAGCTGGATAACCATGCAGCCCACCCACAACCGCAAGCGACAGCTCTGGCGGCGCAGTCGGCGGGCCCTGTGCAGTCGATGGGCCCTGTTGAGTCGGCCGGCATCGTTCAGACGCTGGACGACGCGCACTCCGTGGGCAACCTGCTACCGCTGCTGCGGCTGCTCGCGGCAAACCAGACCCTGGCAGACCAGACCGTTGCGCCGCAGCACGCAGCCGGCCCAGCGCCGCCGGCCGGCGGCCCCAGCGTAGCTCCGCAACCGTCAGCAACCTTGGACCAGCAGATCAGCCGGCAACTGCATGCCATCCAGGCGCAGTTCAGCCCGTGGATCGGAGCCAATGCAGACGGCGACTACCGCAGTGGTCAACCAGGGTACGACCAACTGTTCTCCTATGCAGCCCTGAGCGAAGAGTCTGCAACCCTCGGCTCCTGGGCGCGGGTGACTCTGATCGCGGGTCCCATCCGTCTCGATTCCGGCACCGCCAGAGTCGCCTCGCCCTTGCGCCTGGGAACCTTGCCCGCAACCGCGATTCCCACCCCCCAGATGGCCTCAGGCGTAGCTGGAGAAGTGCAGCTCCATGCGGATAACTTTGCCGCTTATTTTGGGACCACGCCGCGCGGCTTTCCCGTCGTCCACTGGACTGGCGGTCTATTGCTGCAACCGCAGGCAGCTCACCTTACGCTCACACTGGCGCGCACCCCCATTCAGGACTCCCAGCTCGCATACTCCGGCCTAAGAGACGAAGGAAGCACCAGCTCGCTTCAACAGGGCAGTATCTGGGGCGGCGTCATCGCCAATAGCGCAGAGCTCCAGATCGTATCCGGAGGAGCAAAATCCGGATGGTATCTCCAGGGCGGCTATCAGTACATCACCGGTCACCACGTTCCGACCAACCGGCGCGCCGACGGCGACCTGGGCGCCTACTGGACGGCGTGGCGAAGGCCCGCTTCCGGAAGCCTCACCGTCGGCATCAACTTCTTCGGCATGCACTACGCCCGCAACCTCTACGACTTTACCTACGGCCAAGGCGGATACTTCAGCCCCCAGGCCTTCGCCATCGCCGGTGTCCCTGTCAATCTCACCGGGCGATCCCGTCGGCATTGGAACTATAAGGCGAGCGGCAGCCTGGGCGTACAAGCCTTCTATCAGGCATCCACGCCCTACTTTCCCCTCGATCCCGCCCTCCAGAGCGCGCAGGGCAACCTCTACTTCCCGGCATCCACCACCATCAGCGCCAACTACAGCTTCAGCGGCGAACTCTCCTACGTCACCCACCATCACTGGTATCTGGGGGCCTACGCCGACTTCAACAACACGCGCGACTATGCTGAATCCCGTGCGAACCTCTTTCTCCGCTATGTCTTCGCATCCCAAGAGAACAACGGGGAATCCGCCCCCACCGGCCTCTTCCCCACCACTGGGTACCGGCCCATCCGTGTGCCGTAGAGCCCTCACCCATGCGATCGAGCTCACAGAACCGACCGCCGTCGCCCGCGGAAGAAAGCAGCAGCGCCCGCCTTCGCCGGGCCCCTGTCCACACTGCGGTTACGTGCAGCGAACCACGACGGACCTCGCTAAGCCCTGGGCCCGGCAGACTGGCTGGATCCCAGCCGCAATCCGTCGAAACTTCTTGACAATCGCAAAGATAACCTTGTACAAGGCAACTATCGCCATATTCGTTTCATAACGAAATGAAACGATACTTATAGCTGGACTGACAGCCATACGTACAGCTATCGCTCTGGTGCCTGTGCAACAAGCCCCGGCAGCATACGGATAGGAGCTTTTATGCGCGCAACCCGATCGTTCGGCAAGATCTTCCAGCCGATTCCGCTCTCTCTTTCAGCTCGACGGCTCTTCTCCCACTCTCATGCGCTCTGTCGCTTGGCAAGCGCAGACAAAGGGAGCGAGACGCGGATGGGCGCGATCTCCTTGGCTCTGCTGTTGACCGCTCTTCTGGCCCCATGGTGTGTGGCTCAAAGCAGGCCAACTCTCGCGCCGCTTCCGCCGATGGGCTGGAATGACTGGGCCCACTATCAGTGTGACTTTACCGCGCAGACTATTCTGCAGAACGCCCGCGCGCTGGTGCGTACTGGTCTGGCCGCGCGCGGCTATCAAACGGTGACCATCGACGACTGCTGGATGCTCAAAGACCGTGACGCCCAGGGCAATCTGCAGGCGGATCCGCAGCGCTTCCCGCACGGCATCAAGCCGGTGGCCGATGCGGTCCACTCCCTTGGGCTGAAGTTTGGCACCTATGAAGACGCGGGTGCTCAAACCTGTGGCGGCTATGCCGGCAGCGGCGTACCCGACGGCGGCGGCCGGGATCACTTTCTTCAGGATGCCAGGCTCTTCGCCTCCTGGGGCGTGGATTATCTCAAGCTCGACGGATGCAACGTCTACGCCGCTCCGGGAGAGAGCCAGAACGCCGCGTACCGCAAAGCCTATCTCACCCAGAGCATGGCTCTGCGTCAGGTGTCGCGGCCGGTGATCTTCTCTGAATCCGCCCCCGCCTACTTCCAGGACACCACCGACTGGTATGACGTCCTGAGTTGGGTCCGGCACTACGGACAGCTATGGCGCGAGGGCTCGGACATCGCCACCTTTGACCCCAAGGCTCCCAACACTCCACGCTTTCATAGCGTCCTTTGGAACTACGCCTACAACCTGCCGCTGGGCCGCTTTCAATCTCCCGGCAATTGGAACGATGCCGACTTCCTCATCGCCGGCGATGCAGGCATCACGCCCACCGAGACCCGCAGCCAGATCGCGCTTTGGTCGATGATGTCGGCGCCGCTGATTCTAAGCTCTGATCTGAATACGCTGAGTCCGGCCTCCATCTCCGCTCTGGGCAACCAGGCGGTGTTGAGCGTCGACCAGGATCCGCTGGGAAGGATGGCGACGCTACTCCGTCGCACTCCCTCTTCCGATCTCCTCTTCAAAGAGCTGGCCGCTGGCCGCTACGCTGTAGCCGTGCTCAACCGTGGCAACGCGCCGCTGCGGGTGGAACTCCACGCAACCGATCTGGGATTCCAGCCTGCGGACTGCCGCTTCGCCTCCACCGATCTTTGGAGCGGCGCGCACCAGCTGGATGCGCTAAGCCTGCAGGCTGTGATCGCGCCCCATGACACGGCGATCTGGAAGATTCACCCTGTGACCGCCTGCGGTCTTCCCGCCCGCACGGGCGTCGTCACACGCCTGGCCTCCGGACGCCACCGCGACGCCGAGTCCTACACGCTCTGCCTGGCCTCATCCGGCACTGTGGAGGCTTGCTCGGCCTCAGAAGCACAGCGTTGGACCGTCACCGCCGCCGGCGCTCTCGAATCCTCCGGCAAGTGTCTTGCCGCCGTCGACGGCAAGGTGCAGATGCAGGCCTGCACATCTTCCAACGCGCAGCGCTGGCAGTACACGTTATTGGGGGATCTCATCAACCGTAGCAATCAGCTTTGCCTCACCGGGCGCAAGGCAAACGGACTCACCGTAGAGACCTGCGGCCATTCTCCCGCTAACCAGATATGGTCTTTGCCCAACAATCCAACCTACCTGCCAAAGTGAGGGCCGCAGAGCTGCGCCGCGGCCGATCGTTTGCCTCCGCTCTGTGCAGAAATCCATAGCGTTGCTTGACATGGAGAACTCCATCCCGGCCGCAAAGCTGCCTCCAGACGGAGATCGCATCGGACAGCCTGCGGCATCACCGGCCATCTTTCATCCGTCGGCAGTTGACGGCCTGAACCAGCCATGCACGCGACCGAACAAAGACTCGGCTCGCACCTCCCTGCACCGGCCTCACTGGTCGGCAGAAACCGCTAAAGCGCATAGGCTGCTTCTACCAGTCGCTCTCCATGCAATATAGGTCTACGTCTGCGGAGGGCAAGCCTACGTCTGCGGAGGATAAGCCTACGTCTGCGGAGGGTTATCCTTCCTGTGCGGCGCACCCTTCGCTGTCGGAACCAAGCGCCTGTGTGCTTCCTATAAACTGAAGAATATGAGTTCCCTGCAATCGGCAACAGATATTTCCTTCACACGGGAGCGATGGAATGAGCGCTACCGCGCCGGCGAGCACACCTGGACCGATCCCGATCCCCTGCTCCCTTCTCTTTATGAGGAATTCATCGGGCCTTTGTTCCCTCCGGACGGGCCTGGACCGAGACGCGGTCTTGATCTGGCTGGAGGCGCGGGCCGCCACGCCATCTGGATGGCAAGACAGGGCTGGCAGATGACCGTTGCAGATATCTCGGATGAAGCCACCGCCCTCGCTCGGCGGAACGCCCAAGCTGTGGGTGTCGACCTGCAGACGCTCTGCGAACCTGGTCTCGACACGCTCCAGCGGGCCTCGGCCTCACCGGATGCGCAGTATGACCTCATCATGGTCTTCCAGTACCTTGACCGCTCTCTCTTTCCCGCCATGCGGACGGCCATCCGGTCCGGCGGCCTCATCCTGTACAAGACGCACACCATCGACCATCTGGAACTCGGCGACGGCAAGGGACCGAAGGACCCGGAGCGCCTGCTGCAACGCCAGGAACTGCTCCGCGTCTTTGCCGGCGCGCGCGTGCTGTATTACAACGAGACAGTAGTCCGTCGCGGAACCCAGTGCCTTCTGGCGCAGATGCCTTAGCCGCCTATGGCATCTTGTGCCACAAAGGTCGTCGCACCCGCGGATTGGCTCTGATGCTTCGCTACTGACCATCCGTTAACTTCTCTGAATCCATCCCCTGCTGCGCTGACGACAGGGTCGGGCCGATCTCTCCAGCTAGGGCCGATTCTCTTCGCCCATTCAGTTAAGTTCCAGTTTCTGCTTGTTGCTCGGCGCCACGTGGCGTCCTCTTCTCTGCCGAACTACTGATTCCGCTTTCTGGTTGGGCTGCTCTTCTTCCCTGCCGGCACTCTCCGGGCAGCTCGTTCAAAGTCGCTCTCGAAGCTGCGGTCCTGCTGGATGTTGAAGGTTTATAGCTTCGACGCTTTCGGAGACTGACCCGGGTCTGCTTTCCGGAAGTGATCCACCAGAGTTGTCAGCACTATTGCAACCGAGGATCAGCGCAGGGCATGGGGATGATGGATCATCATGCCATTCGCCCGGAAGCACCCTTGTTGCATCTGCCATCGCTGGTTTCGTGCCGACAACCGAGTAGGAATCCGCTAGCGTGCGTGGCCTAAGCCGAAGTGTCAGGCGACGCGCCGGCGGAAGGCGCAGGCGGGGTGGCGTGCGCGGAATCCGAACTACTTTCGGTCGCGGCGAATCTAGGCGCGTGGGGCGTAGCAGCGGACGCCGGAGCAGTTGGAGCAACTTCCCTGGGACATTACGCAATCCGAGTTTGGGGTGCAAGAGACTAATTTCAGAGATGTTATGGGCGAACTACCATTGGTTGAGTGAAACGCCGTCCTCTTTGGCCAGCCGCTGGGCGGCCTACTTGATCGAGATTGGAAGTTTGAGTGGATACGTCGCTTTCCTCATTGCATCGTCCTCTTGAGGGCCTCTGCCGGTTTGAGAAGTTCAATCTGGAATCTCTCCACGGCTGGCGCAAAATGCCGGGTGTTGTGCGTGACCAACGCTTGCGCCCGACCATTGATGGCTGCTTCTAAAACCATCTCGTCTCCTGGGTCGGCCGTCTGTGGCCGCCAGCGGAAGTGAATCTCCACCGGCACAATCCAAAATGCAAGTCACGCAGAAATTGCTGTACCTACTCGACCGACAGCCCATGCGCCAGCCTCTGTTCCGGACGCAGAAGAACATCCTCATACTCAAGGAACAAAGGGGGGGCTGGCAAGAACATGAATCCTGCAGGTGGAACCAGGCCCAGCAGCGCGTTCGATGCTCTGTTTCGGCTGCGCAATGCGGCGACAATCTAGGACTGTACCGCTAGTACATCAGTACCCGACAAGCGAAAGGTCAGAGCTCGTTTCCTACTCGGTGCTTAGCGGGCTATATATTTCATTATAATAGATTTACAGGCTTTACGTTTGGTGGGCCCGGAGGGATTTGAACCCCCAACCAAGGGATTATGAGTCCCCTGCTCTAACCGTTGAGCTACAGGCCCTTCCATCACTTACGGCAACCACTTCCGCGAGTGTAGCGGATACTACAAGCGGGTGCCCGTCGCTTCGGTGCTCTTTAGGCAGTTTCGCCGAACGCTGGTCCGTTGAAACCGCCCGAAGACCCGCCCCAGGCAAGCATCCTTCGGCGTCGCGTCTTCTTCATTGTATGGGGTACAGCGCACCCCACCAAGCAGGTTTGCTCTATCATCTCTCCTAGGCTCCAGCCGCCGCGCGGATTCAGGCTGTAATCTGTTGGCGACCCGGGGACGTCTTCTGTTGTAAGCTGTCGAATCAAAAGCACAGCTATCTTTATTAAATATCTATACTCTGCTATCTTTCTTTCTTTGCTATCTATCAGCGATGCGTATCCCAAACTTCCTGGCCACCCAGACTCTCTCTTTCGCCCCCGGTCGATGGGATCCATCCTCTGCCCGCGGCAGCTCGCGATCCGCCAACCGAGCCGCTCGGCGTTCAGCCTGCCCCATACCAATCCACTGGGCGTGTAGTCCTGCATCCTCCCTTCAGCGTCGCTCTTAAGTCATGCATTCTTTTTCAATAGGCAGGGCCACTGTGAAACGTCGTCCCATCAAAAAACTCCCCCTCCCATCGCTTCTTAGCCTCGCAGTCGGCTCTTGGCTCACTCTCGGTGTAACCTGTCTCACCCTTCCGGCCCTGGCCCAAACTACAACGTCGGCCGCGGGTCAGGCTAGCACCGCGCAACCCCAGGCTCGCATCACCGGGCCCATCGACGACTCCGTCCGCGTTCCCATTCCCCACTCCCATCCGCCGCAGGCTCGGGCTGCGGATGATATCGGCCCCGTCTCCGGCAACATGCCTCTGCAGGGCATGGCTCTACTCTTTAGCCGCAGCGCCGCCCAGCAGGCCGCTCTGGATGCACTGGTAGCTGCTCAGCAAAACCCTGCGTCCCCGCTCTATCACCACTGGATCACCCCGGACCAGTACGCCGCTCAGTTCGGCGCCGCCCAGTCCGACATCAACGCCGCCGAGAACTGGTTGCAGCAACAAGGCTTCACGGTTGATTCCGTCTCCCGCAACCACGCCCGTATTCTCTTCTCCGGAACCGCCGCTCAGGTCGCCTCCGCCTTCGGCGCCCCTCTGCACAACTACCGCTTTGTACCCGCCGGTGCGCAGACCGCCGTCACCCACTTCGCCCCCTCTGCGGACATCACCATCCCTGCCGCCCTCAGCGCAGCGGTGATGGCCGTCGAAAACCTCAATGACTTCCGTCCCCACGCTCACTTCCGGATGCGCCCCCCCCAGGCCCTCGCTCAGGACAACGCGCAAGCCCACTTCACCTCCTCCCAGACCGGCAACATCTACCTCGATCCGGATGACGTGGACACCATCTATGACGTCACCCCGCTGATCAACTCCGGCTACAACGGCTCCGGAGAGAGCATCACCGTCGTCGGCCAATCCGCATTCGTGGACTCTGACCTGGAGAACTTCCAGAACGCCCTCGGCATCCCCAACAAACTCCCTAACGTGGTTCTGGTCCCCGATACCGGCAGCTCAACCCTCGACGACACCAGCTCAGACAGTGACGAGGTCGAGTCGGATATCGATCTGGAGTACTCCGAAGCCATGGCCCAGGGCGCTGAGATCAACTTCGTCTACACCGGCAACAGTACCAACTCCGGCGGAGCCCTCCAGGCGCTGGAGTACGCCGTCGAAAACAACCTGGGCGACATCATCAGCTCCAGCTACGGAACCTGCGAACCAGCCCTCGGCCTCACAGGCTACAACAGCTACAACAGCTACCTTGAGGAGGCCGCCAGCCAGGGCCAGACTGTTGTCGCCGCAGCCGGCGACAGCGGCTCCACAGACTGTTACGGCCAGTACTCCACCTCAGACACCACCGACAACGAGCAACTGGCCGTCGACTTCCCCGGCAGCAGCCAGTACGTCACCAGCGTAGGCGGCACAGAGTTCCCCATCCCGGACATTGCTCCCGGCAACTCCTACTTTGACACCCAGAGCAGCACAGACATCGTCAGCTCCGCCAAATCCTACGTCCCGGAGGAGGTCTGGAACGACGACGCCGGCGATGCCGCCCTCGGAGCCACCGGAGCTAGCGCACTCTCCTCCGGCGGCGGCGGCGTCAGCGTCTTCTCCCCAATCCAACCCTGGCAGAGCCAGAGCGGCGTCCCTGGCATCCCCGCCAACAGCAGCAACCGCATGGTGCCCGATGTCGCCCTGTACGCCTCGCCCTCTGAACCCGATATCGTTTCCTCCAACCCCAAAGACGACACCATCTACGGCGGCTATCTGATCTGCTCCAGCGACGAGAACTTCACCGGCGTCACCGGAAGCTGCTCCCACGGCTTCCGCGATGCGAACGATGCATACCTCACCGTCGCCGGCGGCACCAGCTTCGCCGCTCCCATCTTCGCCGGGATGCTGGCCATCCTGGATCAAGCCAAAGGCTACAGCTCCACCAACGGCCAGGGATCCATCAACCGCCAGATCTACACTCTGGCCGCCAACTCCAGCACCTACGCCTCCGCCTTCCATGACATCACCCAGGTCGGCTCTGACCTGGGCAACAACTGCGCCGCAGGGACTACCATCTGCGGCACCGGCGCAGACACCACCAACTACTACGCCGGAACCGGCTTCGACGAAGCCTCCGGCCTCGGCTCCGTCGACTTCGCAAACCTTGTCGGCGCTTGGCCCAGGAACTCCTCCACCAGTCAGCTCCTCGATACCACTACCACCGTCAGCGCCGCCACCCTCACCCCCGCCACCGGAGCCAATGACACCATCACCATCACCGTCGCGCCCCAGAGCGGATCCTCCACCTCCTCCACAGCGCCCACCGGAACCGTCTCCGTCAGCGTGAACGGGGGCACAGCCACATCCGTCACCCTGACCAACGGCGTCGCCACCTACACCTTCAGCGGATCCGCCAACGGCATCTACGTCATCGACGCAACCTTCTCCGGTAGCTCCACCTACGCCACCTCCAACGGCGCCGTCACCCTCACCATCGGCCCTTCCACCTCTCCCAGCAGCGTCTTCGGTCTCGCCGCCAGCAACGTCTCCGTTAGCCCGGGATCTTCCGCAACCGGTTCTATCACTGTCACACCCGCAGCCGGATTCGCCGGCACCGTCGCCCTCTCGGTCAACGCCGGGCCCCTCACCGACGGCTGCGTCATCATCAGCCCAACCTCGGTCTCCATCACCAGCACCGTCTCCGTCAACGCCAGCTACACGGTTTACACCAGCACCTCGGCCTGCGCCGCCGTGGGAGCGTTCCGCCGCGGCTCGCGACGCGCCCTCCCGCGCGGCTCCCGATCCGGTGCCTTCAGCCCCAGCCGCGCTCCGTTCGCACCCAGATCTCCCTACAGGCGCATCCCCCTCCCAGCCACCCTGGCGAGCGTGCTCCTCTTCGCAGGCCTCGGTCGCCGCTCCCACCGGCTGCGCTCGCGGCTCCTGCGCGGCAGCCTCGCTCTCGGCCTCCTGCTGGCGCTCTTCTGCGGCGGCTTCGGGTTGATCGGCTGCAGCGGTAGCAACTCCTCGAACACCACCACTCCCCCCGCCTCCACCAACACTCCCGCAGGAGCTTACACCCTCACCATCACCGGAGGCTCCGGTGCCGTCACCAGCTCCACCACCTTCACCGTAACGGTCACCTAATCTCCCGCTCTGCGTTCCCGGCCTCTTCCTTCATCCAGCGGAGTCCTGCCCGGCCACAGCCCTCCCCGCCGCGCGCAGGACTTCAGCCAATTCCGTGGGGGCAAATCGCCACCAATCTTGAGCTCTGACCAGGAACAAGACAGTCCTCTTCCCATCCCCTCAGCGCTCTCCTCGGCTCCGCCGCGCGGTCGCGCCTGAAGCTCCCGAACCGGACCCTCCCTCGCGGCCGCTTCGCCTGGCCGTAACCCTCTATTCACGCCCTGTTCATAACCTTTCCACAGCTAAACTCCCGCAAAATGCAGGCCATGTCCGCTCTTCCCCGCGTCAGGGGAGTATCTACTTGAGCACCACAAGATGTAGGTGCTTTATACTTGACTCGTACCAGATACGGCGTTACTTTCATCCTCACCGCCTTCTGGTGAAGAGCCTGTTCGTCGGGGCCACACCACTAAAAAGACCTGTGACGCTCCTCCCGCTCCTGGCCAGCCAGGCGGAAGCAGCGTCCTTCAACCGGACGCCCAGCGCTGAGTCGCAACCGTTCACCCCCTGCGGATTCTCATCCGCCGTAACTTCCAATTCGCACCGAGAGGTACCCCCCATCATGGCCGAAGTCATTCACAGCGCATCCGAGCAGGCTGCCAACTCTACCGCCGCTGTCTCCCGCCCCTCCCGCACCGCACCCGGACTGCGCTTCTCGCGTTACTTCACCCGGCCCGGCGTCCACCCCTTTGACGAGATCTCCTGGGAGAAGCGCGACGCCGTGATTCAGGACTTCAAGGGGCGCCTGGTCTTCGAGCAGAAGGACGTGGAAGTCCCCTCGGACTGGTCCGTCACGGCCACCAACATCGTCGCCTCCAAGTACCTGCACGGCCGCATCGGAACCCCGGAGCGGGAGAAAGGAGTGCGTGATCTCATCTCCCGCGTAGCCGAATCCATCCGCGACTGGGGCCAACGCGACGGCTACTTCGCCTCCCAGGAAGACGCGGAGATCTTCTTTGCCGAGCTCACCCATCTGCTGGTCAACCAGAAGGCCGCCTTCAACTCCCCGGTCTGGTTCAACGTGGGCTGTGACCGCCTGGAGCCCAACTCCGACGCGCAGAACTGGCACTGGGATGCCGAACAGGGCCAGGTCGCCTTCTCGGTCACCGGCTACTCCCGCCCGCAGTGCTCTGCCTGCTTCATCAACTCCGTGCAAGACTCCCTGGACAGCATCCTCACCCTGGCCAAGACCGAGGGCATGCTCTTCAAGTGGGGTTCCGGAGCCGGATCCAATCTCTCCTCCATTCGCGGCTCCATGGAGACCCTCTCCGGGGGCGGCACGGCCAGCGGCCCGCTCAGCTTCATGCGCGGCTTTGACGCCTTTGCCGGCGTCATCAAGAGCGGCGGCAAGACCCGCCGAGCCGCCAAAATGGTCATCCTCAACATCGATCATCCGGATATCGAAGAGTTCATCCAGTGCAAAGTGAAGGAAGAGAAGAAGGCCTGGCATCTGATCGCCGCCGGCTATGACGGCTCCGGCCCGGACTCCGAGGCCTTTACCAGCATCTTCTTCCAGAACGCCAACAACAGCGTGCGCGTCACCGATGAGTTCATGCACGCCGTCCAGACCGATGGCGTCTTCACCACCCGCACGGTCAAGGGCCAGGAGCCGGTCAAGGAGTATCGCGCCCGCGACCTGATGCACCAGATCGCTGAAGCTACCTGGCAGTGCGGCGACCCGGGTATGCAGTATGACACCACCATCAACCGCTGGCACACCAGCAAGAACACTGCCCGCATCAACGCCTCCAACCCCTGCTCGGAGTACATGTTCCTGGATGACTCCGCCTGCAACCTCGCCAGCTTCAATCTGATGAAGTTCCTCACCCCCGGCGGGCAGTTTGACATTCCCGCCTACCGCCATGCCATCGCCATCCTCACCACGGCGATGGAGATCATCGTGGACGCGGCCGGCTACCCCACCGAGCAGATCGCCAAAAACTCCCACGACTACCGTCCCCTCGGCCTGGGCTACGCCAACCTGGGCGCTCTACTGATGGACCGCGGCCTGCCCTACGACTCCGACGCCGGCCGGGCCTACGCCGCAACCCTCACCGCCGTCCTCTGCGGAGACGCTTATGCTCAATCGGCGCGCATCGCCGCCGGAGCTCCCGCTCTGGGAGCCGCCACCCCGCTCACCCAAAGCGCCTCCATCGAGGGCGGAGCCTGCCCCGGCTTCTACGTCAACCGCGAACCCTTCCTGGACGTTATCCGCATGCACCGCGCGGAGGTAAACAACATCGACCGCGCCCTCAAGCCCTCCTCCGATGGCTCCTCCTTCGCCGATGCAGCCGGCTTCACCGCGCCCCAGCTCGCCGAGCTCAAAGCCGCATCCCAGGACGCATGGGACAAGGCCTTGGCCCTCGGGGAGCAGTTTGGCTACCGCAACTCCCAGGTCACTGTCCTGGCCCCCACCGGCACCATCGGCTTCATGATGGACTGCGACACCACCGGCGTCGAACCGGACCTGGCCTTGGTCAAGTACAAAAAGCTGGTCGGCGGCGGCATGATCAAGATCGTCAACAACACCGTCCCGGGAGCCCTCTTCAAGCTTGGCTACAAGGACTCTGAGGTGGAAGCCATCGTCAATTACATTGACGCCACCGGCACCATCGAAGGAGCTCCCGGCATCAAGCCCGAGCACCTCGCCGTCTTTGACTGCTCCTTCAAGCCCGCCAAGGGAACCCGCAGCATCTCCTGGATGGGCCACGTCAAGATGATGGCGGCCACCCAGCCCTTCCTCTCCGGAGCCATCTCCAAGACCGTCAACCTTCCCAACGACTGCACGGTGGAGGAGATCGCCGACGCCTACACGGAAGCCTGGCGTCTCGGCCTCAAGGCCGTAGCCATCTACCGCGACGGCAGCAAGGGCACGCAGCCCCTGAACGTCACCGCCCAGACCGAACCCGAAAAGAAGCTCTCTGCGGAGCAGGCCTCCGAACTCACCGCCGTAAGCTCTGCCCTGGCTGCCTCGCAGCGTGAGCTAACCGTTGCCCGCCAACAGTTAACTGAGGCGCAGACCCAGCTCGGCGCTCTGATCCAGTCAGCCTCTCAGAACGCGGATGCCTTGGACGCTCCGGCGCCGCCGCGAGCCGTTCGTCACCGCCTGCCCAGCGAGCGAATGTCGATCACCCACAAGTTCAGCATCTCCAGCCACGAGGGCTACATCACCGTCGGCCTCTACCCCAACGGGCAACCCGGCGAGATCTTCATCCGCATGGCCAAGGAGGGCTCCACCATCTCCGGCCTCATGGACTCCTTCGCCACCGCAGTCTCCCTGGCGCTGCAGCACGGCGTTCCCCTCAAGGTGCTCTGCGAGAAGTTCGCTCACTCCCGCTTCGAGCCCTCCGGCTGGACGGGCAACGAGGAGCTGGGCTATGCCAAGTCGATCATGGACTACATCTTCCGCTGGATGCAGCTCCGCTTCCTCTCCGGCCAGCAACTGGACCTCTTCGCCGGCCTCAAGCAGTCCAAACTCTCCCCGGAGACCAGCCAGTTTCATGGTGCTGAGTCGCCATCGGCCGACGCGGGGCTCTCCGACTACGCCGCGCCGCCCAGCCACGAACTGCACGGCAGCGCCTTCGAGCATACCGACCGCAACCCACCTCGCCAGGGCATCGCGGGTGAGCCACAGGCTGCCATCTCCAGCGATCTCAGCGCCAACAGCGGCCTCGATCCTGCCAATCCCTTGAAGACGACGGTGGATCGCAGCGTCTTTCACGCAGCCACCGCGATGAAGGGCATGTACGACATGGGAGACGCCCCAACCTGCAGCACCTGCGGCGCCATCATGACCCGCAACGGAAGCTGTTACCGCTGCATGGAGTGCGGCAGCACCAGCGGCTGCTCCTAAGCTCCGCCTCCACCTGCTCAACGCACCTCTCACGCGCGCTGCGGAGCCTAATCCTGCAAAGGCTCCGCAGCATTCTGCTCCCAGCAGGGAGCCATGCCGGTAACCGGCGCGGCCTCGGGTAAATTTGTCTCCCAGAGCCAGCCTCTTTCGGGCTTGGAGGCGTCCAAGGGGGCAGAGGTCTTCTTATGCGCGATTCGCTGCATTACCTCCCCTTCAGTCTCGGTCTCATCCTGCTCTTCAGCGCAGCCGCTCTGGAGCACGGAACAGCTCTTGCCCAGCAAACTCCCCCACCCACTCCCCCACCCACTGCCGCGTCAGCGCCGCCGCCGACATCCCCCGCCGCAGCGGCCAAACCCTCCCCAACCGCCGCCGCCGATGTCGGCCACGGTGCCGGCGATATCGGTAAGGGCGTCGGCGAGGGTGCCGGTCACATCGGCGCAGGTCTAGGGGAGGGTGCAGCCAATCTGGTCACCCTGCACCCCGTTCAGGGTGCAGCGGATCTCGGCGTCGGAGTCGGCAAAGGAGCCAAGGACCTCGGCGTCGGAGTCGGCAAAGGCACCGGCGACGTTCTCAAAGGAACCGGCAAAGGCATCGGCCACATCTTCCACCACCCCCACAAGCCAAAGCAGATTCCACCGCCGCCGCAGTCTTACTAACTCAACGGTTTACACGGCCTTGCGCTGGAAGCTTGTCTTCTTCACAAAGGAACTCTTCGCCTTCACCGCCGCGGTCGGAGCCGCGTGCTCCGGCTTTGCGCCGGAGTTTACCGCCGCAGCCTTCTCCCGCATCGCCTGCAACCGCTGCGCCTTTCGGCTCAGACCGCCAACCTTCACTCCACCGGCCTTGGGAATAAAATCGCTCATACCCAGATCCTCTACGCTTCCAGCCCTCATCGTCAACATATTCCAGGCGCTGCGTCCCCGCCATCGCTCGAACCGGCCCATACGGCGGCTGCATCTTTGCCGGAGCCGGAGCCGGAGACGAGGCCGGAGCCGGGGCCTGTGCTCGCTATTCGCAATCCTCCTCGCTGCGATGCTTTACCATCAAGGCAGCAAGCACGTACTCCCGTTTCACCATCTCCATGCAAACAGGAAAATACTCATGGCATTCGTCTCATTTCGAGCAGAAGGTCGAGCCGGCTACGGTATAGCGCGCCCCGATGGGGTCTTCGATCTCTCAGGCCGCATCGGCTCAGTCCTGCCGGATCTTCGCTCCTGGCTCACCGCACAGTCGCTCGGGCTCCTGGCTCCTCCGCCTGAGCCCACCACCACCGACTACGCCCACGGAGAGTTCACCTATCTCCCGGTCCTTCCCAACCCTTCCAAGATCATCTGCGTCGGCCTCAACTACGAGGAACATCGCGTGGAGACTCACCGCCCGGTAGCCACCCACCCCACGCTCTTCACCCGCTGGGCGGATACGCTCACCGGCCACAACTGCCCCATGATCCTCCCTTCCAACTCCTCCTCCTTCGACTTTGAAGGCGAGTTGGCAGTCATCATCGGCAAGCCCGGCCGCCACGTCCCGGAAGACCGCGCCATGGAGCTGGTGGCCGGCTACTCTCTCTTCAACGACGGCTCCATCCGCGACTGGCAGCTCCACAACGCTCAGTACACTCCCGGCAAAAACTTTCCCTCCACCGCCGGCTTCGGCCCGGAGCTGCTCACTCCTCTGGAGGTCGGCTCGCTACCGGAGAAGGCCATTCAAACCCACCTCAACGGAAATTTGGTGCAGAGCGGTCATCTCGGCGACATGATCTTCTCCATCCCGCGCATCCTCGCCTACATCACCGCCTTCACAACACTCTCCCCCGGTGACGTCATCGCCACAGGAACCCCTGGCGGCGTCGGCTTCAAGCGCGAACCGCCCCTCTTCATGCGCCACGGAGACACCGTCACCATCAGCATTGAAGGCATCGGCACGCTCACCAACAGCATCCAGCGGGCCCCGCTCCCCTAGCGCGATCAGCCTTGCAGATGTCCCGCCCAGCAGCGCTGCGGCGTAGCTGCGGCGTAGCTGCGGCGCGCTTCCAACATGGCACAGAAGGGTGCCCCGGAAGCGCGCTCCAGCGTGCAGCAGCCAGAGGCGCTTTTGATCTCATCCGGGGCAGATAGGTCTGTGCCCCGGTGGAATGAAGAACACCCGGCACACCCCTCCGGAACACAACGCAACCGGAAGTTGGCTCCTGCGGAGTCGTCCCAGACCCCCTGCCTGAAATCCCCTCCATCCGCCGATGCGGCCGACCGGTCGCAACCGATCCGCGTAAAATCTCACCTTCCCTTAGCCACTCGGGAGCCGCCCTCGTGTACATTAAGCCATCCGTTCCTGTAGATCCCTCTCGGAGGTTTCGCTCCTATGCCTACGTACACGGTGTCCACGGAAGCCCACCGCCTCACCCCCCGCCAGAAGACCATGATTGCGCAGGAGATTACGCGCATTCACAAATCCGTTACCGGCGCCAACGCCTACCTGACCCAGGTCTTGTTCACCGATCTCGCTCCAGGCAACCACTATGTTGGTGGCAAGCCGCTGCAGCATGACCTGATCTATGTGCAGGGCCAGATCCGCGCCGGGCGCACCCCCGAGCAGCGCCAGGAACTCCTCCTCCAGCTCACCAACGCCTTGGCTCTGGCCGCCGGTGCGGCTCACAACGCCGTATGGGCCTACCTCATCGAAATCCCTTCCTTCCAGATGCTGGAGTTCGGCCACATCCTTCCCCAGCCCGGCGCAGAAGCCGAGTGGTTCCAGGGACTGCCCCCGGCGGATCGCGGCATCATGGAACGTATCGGACGCTAGAACGTCCGCCACTGCCCTCGCGGCAAGACGCAGCAGCGCAAGCGGCAAGACGCGGCCACGCAGCGGCCGACGCAGCGGCCGCCTGGCCCCGCTTGGCCCCAAGGACCGCCATCCTGCTCTACCCTGAGCGCCGCACCATCACGCTTCCACCACCCCTTGCCGCCATCTGCCCTTGGTTGGCTCAAAATCCTTCCTGAGCAACCGAAAGTATCCGCCCAGGTATTGACCTTTGAGGTGACTCTGCCGATTAAGACTCCGGAACCAACCTTGATTCCCCTCCGCCTTCAATAGGATGGAGTTCTGGCCATAGACCAGACGCCCGGCCAGGCTGGGTATCCAGAGCGCGCCGATCGTCTCCGCTACGTCTTCCGACCGGTCGAACTTTACACCTCGCCGGCCCGACGCAGCCGCATAGCGATCAGCAGTGCAGCAGATGCACAAGGAGAGGTTCCGGAGGTTTCCACCGCATGACGAACCCGAATCCCCCCACCCCCGCACCGCCCCTGCTCTCTCTGCAGGATCCACATTGCGCCTCCAACACCACAGACTCCGTCCTGCAGCAGGAGATCCGCGTCCTGCGCGAGCGCGGCCTCGCCGATGAGGCCATCCTCCATCTCCTCAAAGGCTTCCACATCAACGCCCACCCTGAACCCTTCGGACCGAACTGGAATCTGCCCCCACACGATCAACTCATCCGGCTCATCTGGGGCCAACCTAACCCGCTCCCTCTGCTCTTCGATTAGCCATCCGTCTTTTGTTCGCGCTCTGCGAAGCCCGTGTGCCGCAATGCTTCTGGCGCAAGGGAGAAATACGGCGCTCCCGCTCCGGAACGCTCAACCCGACAAGACGCTGTTACCGGCGGGCCGAGGAGTTCTGCTCATTGTGGCTCCCACTGAAAAAGTGGTGTCTTTCCATAGAGACTGCCAGGCTCAAAAACAACAGGGTCAGGGCCACAACGAACAGGTACTGCGCATACTCTGACCGGCGCGAGTTCCGTCTCGCTGATCTCTTCGGATTGTGATTCTCTGCCATAAGAACCCTCCCGTGCAACCAACTTCGACTCCGGACTCACGAATATACTGTATACCTGCCTGGATACCGGCGATCAACTCCCCTTCAGACCGGTAGGATGCAAAAGCTTAGGACCAAGCCGGCATCTTCCTCCGGGAACACTCCTGAGCACCTCCCCAGAACACTCCTGAGCGCTTCGTACAACCATCCGGATGGCCCTTTGCAAGGCACCCATCCGCAGAAAACCAATCCCCTTTCCTCCGGCAACAACCCTTCTTCCAGTGCCTGCTCGCGAAAGAACTCCACGTTAGCAAACGCCTGCGCCTTGGCGCAAGTGCGGGTCGCGCCAACCCCCTCCGCGCGATCATCCCGGATCTTTGGCAATTCCTCCCAAAGCGAACTTTTGATTTCGCTTAAGCTCGCGGTCGTATACTCATCCGCATGATCCCCGTTCGCCTCCGCCCGCTTTTTTTGGCTGTTCCCTGCCTGCCCGCCTTCGTCCTTGCAGTCCTGGGCCTCGCGCTCGCCGCAGCGCCCACTCTCTCCGCCCAGTCCTCTAGCGCCGCCGGCCACTCCGGCGGACCCTACAGAATTCTTTCCGTCCACAAGCTGGGCGGCCCCGGAGGCTGGGATTACCTGGCCGCCAACGCCTCCACCCGCGAACTCTATGTCGCCCGCTCCGGCCCTCAGGGTCAGCTCCACGTCTACAACCTGGACACCCTGGCGCCCATCACCACCATCCCCTTGGGTACCGCCCACGGCGCAGCCATTGACAACGCCACGCACCACGGCTTCGCCACCGGCAGCCAGGTCACCATGTTTGACAGCCTCACCCATCAGATCCTCAAGACCATCGCCACCGGCGGTCGTCCCGATGGTTACCTTGACGATCCCATCACCCACCACGTCTACATCTTCTCCCACGCCGAACCCAACGTGACCGTTCTCGACGCCGCGACCGGAGACATCCTTGGAACCGTCAACCTGGGCGGCGAACCGGAGCAGTCCCAGCTCGACGGCCAGGGTCACCTCTTCCTCGACGTCGAAAACAAGGACCGCATCGCCGTCGTCGACACCCGCACCCTCACCCTCACCGGCAACTATGACATCTCCTCGGTCGACGGCGGTTGCTCCGGCCTGGCCATCGACGCCGACCACGGCGTGCTCTTCGCCGCCTGCAACGACAAAAACAACATGGTGATCCTGCGCGCCTCCGATGGCCATATCCTCACCACCCTGCCCATCGGCGTTGGCTGCGACGGAGCCCTCTTCAACCCAGCCACGCAAGAGGTCTACAGCACCCAGGCCGATGGAACCCTCACCATCATCAAGGAACGCCTCACCCCCGGCGCTACGCCCTCAGCCTCAAACTTCAGCGTAGAGCAGACCCTCAAGACCCAGCGCGGAGCTCGCACCATCACCTTTGACCCCAACACCGGGCGCATCTTCACCGCCACGGCAGACTTCGCACCCCAACCTGCCGCACAACCCGTCCACCATCACCATCGCCCGCTCGTTCCCGGCAGCTTCCGTCTTCTTGTCATCGGCCGCTAGCCCATCCCGGAGCCCTGCATCCACACCCTGCCGACTCTTCTCTCCGCTCACTTCAGTATCATGAATCTATGGCTATGCTTACCGCTGAAGACCGGGCCCGCCGCATCAAGGTGCTGGTCTACGATGTAGATGGAGTTCTCACCAACGGCGAGATTACCTTTATCCCCGCCCTCCCAGACGACCCCAACTCGACCGCCGACGACAGCCACCCGCGTGCCGTGGAGGTCAAAAGCTTCTCCGCGCACGATGGCTTGGGAGTTGCCATCGCCCGCATGGCCGGCCTGAAGATCGCTTGGATTACCAAGCGTCACTCCCAGGTTGTCGCCATCCGCGCCGCTGACCTCAGAATCAATCACCTCTACCAGGGCCAGTTCAACAAGCGCGCGGCTCTGCAGAAGATCATGGCGGAGGAGTCCTGCACCCTGGAGCAGATCGCCTATGTCGGAGACGACATCATTGATCTCCCCGTCATGCGCATCGTCGGCTTGGCCATCGCTCCGGCTAACGCCCGCAAAGAGGCCAAGCAGGCCGCGCATTACGTTACCCCCAACTCCGGCGGCATGGGAGCTGGCCGGGACGCCATCGACTTCATCCTCAACGCCCGCGGCATCCTCGAAGAGACCGTCGAGCGCTATCTGGACCCCGACAGCGCCGAGTCCAAAGCCGCCGACGTCGGCATCGGCAACATGTAGCCCCTGCATGGAACCTACCGCGGCTGCTCCGGGGAGATCCTCGCCGAATAGCGAAGAAACTGCGAAAAGCTACAATGGAGCATGGCGATCGAACCTCCCTCCTCCGATCCCGCTCCAGGCTCCCTCGCCTGGGCGCACCCCATCGTTCAGGAGTGGTTCCTCCATCGCTTCGGCTCGCCCACCGAACCCCAGATCGTCGGCTGGCCGGCCATCCTGCGCGGTGAACCCACCCTTCTCTCCGCACCCACCGGCTCCGGCAAAACTCTCTCCGCCTTCCTTGTCGCCATAGACAAGCTCCTGCGCGCCGCCATCATCGGCCGCCTGGAGCCGCGCACGTATGTAATCTACCTCTCGCCCCTCAAAGCTCTCTCCAATGACATCCAGAAGAACCTCCAGGCCCCTCTGGCAGAGATCCAGCAGCTCTCCCTGGCCCGCGGCTTCCTCTCCCCGGAGATCCGCATCGGCGTGCGCACCGGCGACACCCTGGCCAAAGACCGCGCAGCCATGCTCCGGCATCCGCCCCACATCCTGGTCACCACCCCCGAGTCGCTCTACATCCTGCTCACCGCCGCCCGCTCCCGCCAAAACCTTACCCACGTCCAGACCGTCATCGTCGACGAGATCCACGCCATCGCCGGCAGCAAGCGCGGAGCACATCTGGCGCTCTCCCTCGAACGCCTGGACGCCCTGGTCTGCGGGGAAAACCCCCTCACGCCCGGCGCAAGGCTCACCGCCAGCGCCAACCGCCCCCAGCGCATCGGCCTCTCTGCAACCCAGAACCCCATCCAACTGCTGGCCGGCTTCCTCACCGGCGCACCGTCGGCATCCGAGCCAAACTGCGCCCCAAGCCAAACCCCAGAACTAATCCCGGAACTAACCCCAGACCAAACCCCAGCCCGCCAACCCGCCACCATCATCCAGGTATCCCACCGCCGCACCCTGGATCTGGCCATCGAGGTTCCCAGCGCCGAGCTCTCCTCCATCACCTCCACGGCCATGTGGGAAGAGATCTACGACAAGCTGGCCGCCTTCGCCCAGCAGCATCGCAGCACGCTGGTCTTCGTCAACACCCGCATGCAGGCAGAGAAGATCAGCTTTGAACTCTCCAACCGCCTGGGAGAAGATGCCGTAGCCGCGCACCACGGCTCTCTCTCCCGAACCCTTCGCCTGGATGCCGAGCAGCGCCTCAAATCCGGCCAGATCCGCATCCTGGTCGCTACCGCCTCACTCGAGCTGGGCATCGACATCGGAGCCATCGATCTGGTCTGCCAGATCGGCTCAACCCGTTCCATCTCCATAGCCATGCAGCGCGTAGGACGCGCTGGCCACTGGCGCGGAGCCATCCCCAAAGGCCGCTTCTTCGCCCTCACCCGCGACGACCTGCTCGAGCAGGCCGCCCTGCTGCGCCAGATGACCACCGGAGAACTCGACCGCCTGGAGATTCCAGAGGCCCCCATCGACGTTCTCATGCAGCAGATCGTCGCCGCCGTCGGAGCCGAGCCCTGGCCGGAACACGCCCTCTACCACGTTCTGCGCCGCGCCTGGCCCTATCGCTCCCTCACCCTCCACCACTTCCAGGAACTTCTCTCCCTGCTCCACAGCGGCATCGTCAGCTCCCGAGGCCGCTACGGAGCCTACCTTCTCCGCGATCAGGTGCATGGCCGGCTGCACCCCCGCCGCGGCGCGCGCTCCATCGCCATCTCCAACGGCGGAGCCATCCCCGATGTCTCCATCTTCACCGTCCTCCTGCAGCCGGAGAACGTCCCCATCGCCACCGTCGGCGAGCACTTCGCCGTTGAGAGCCACCCCGGCGACGTCATCCAGCTCGGCAATACAAGCTGGCGCATCCAGCGCGTGGACCCCTCCGGCAAGCTGCTCGTCGAAGACGCCCACGGAGCCCCGCCCAGCATCCCCTTCTGGGAGGGAGAGGCCCCGCAGCGCACCGCAGCGCTCTCTGACGCGGTCAGTGAACTACGCACCCAGATTGACCGCCTCACCCGCGATCTCTCCCCAGCCGGTCTGCCCCACGCTGGCCTCACCCCATCCTCAGCCTCCACTGCCCTGGCCCATACCATCTCTCTTCTCCAAAGCGAGTGCTTCCTCTCTGACTGGGCCGCTCGCCAGCTCATCACCTACATCGTCCACGGCCGCGCCGTACTGGGCGCTGTGCCCAGCAAGTCCACGCTCATCGCCGAGCGCTTCTTTGACCAGGGCGGCGGCCAGCAGCTCATCCTCCATGCCCCCTTCGGCGGCCGCCTCAACAAGGCTTGGGGACTGGCCCTGCGCAAGCGCTTCTGCCGCGGCTTCAACTTTGAGCTCCAGGCCGCAGCCACCGATAACGGCATCAACATCTCCCTGGCGGAGCAGCACAGCTTTCCCCTCGCGGAGGTCTTCCACTTCCTCTCCACCCTCACTGCGCGCAGCCTGCTGGAGCAGGCCTGCATCCCCTCACCGCTCTTCAAGAACCGCTGGCGCTGGGCCGTCGGCCGCAGCCTGCAGCTTCTCCGCATGCAGAATGGCCGCCGCATCGCTCCGCAGATCCAGCGCATCCGCTCTGACGACCTTCTGGCCGCCGTCTTTCCCCACGCCTCAGCCTGCCCGGAGAATCTCTCCGGCGATATCGAGATCCCCGACCACCCTCTGGTTCGTGAGGTGATGAAAGACACCCTCACCGAAGCCATGGACATCGACGGCCTGCTCTCTCTGTTGCAAGGCATCTCCGACGGCAGCATCACCTGCATCGCCGTCGATACGCCCGTTCCCTCCGTCTTCTCGCACGAACTGCTCCACGCCATGCCCTACGCCTTTCTGGACCCGGAAGACGCCGCCGCCCGGCGCTCCCGCGCCGTGTCCACGCCGCGCGGAGCCCTCCCTTCGTCACTCCCTGAGGCTCCCGGCCGTCTCGATCCAGCCGCCATCGCCAAGGTCCGCACCCAGCTCTGGCCAGACCTGCGCGATGAGCACGAACTCCACGATCTGCTTCTGCAACTCATCGCCCTTCCCCTCCCCACGCTCTCCCAGGCCCCCATCGGCAAAGGCACGGAGCACTGGCCACTCTTCTTCGCCCGCCTGCAAGCCCAGGGCAGGGCCCACGCCGTCTCTCTCGACGGCCAGGCAGCGTGGGTCGCCACGGAGCAGATCGCCACAGCCCTCCTGCTGTGGCCCGAACTGGAGACTCAACTGGAAGCTCAACCGGCAAACCGGCTGGGAATCCAACCGGCAATCCAACCGGAAACCCACTCCCGCCCAACCACCAACTCCGCCTCGGCAACCGCCACGCCCAGCGGAGCCGCCGCAGACGCCCATCTCGCCCTCACCCAGGGATGGCTGCAGATCCTCGGCCCCACCACCGCAGCCCATCTCGCCGCGCACACCCATCTGCAACCGGCCAGCATCCTGCAAGCGCTGCTCACCATGGAGATGCAGGGCCTCATCCTGCGCGGTATCTTCGAACGTCCCTGCCCCTTCCAGAACCACCCCGCGCAAGAGGCCACTGCGGATACCCAGTGGTGTGAGCGCCACATCCTGCAGCGGATTCACCGCCTCACCCTGGGAACGCTGCGCCGTCAGATTGCGCCGGTTAGCCCTGCCTTCTTCTTCAACTGGCTGCTGGGCTGGCATCTGGGCGAACAGGCAGGCGGGCAAACCGCCGAACAATCTCCCCGGCAACCCACCCCGACCGAATCGGCTGGCGAAGAAGCAGTACTGGCCGCCATCGAGCAGTTGGAGGGCTTCGAGGCCCCAGCCATCGAGTGGGAGCGTTCCTTGCTCCCCGCGCGCGTGCCCCACTACTCTCCCCAGTGGCTCGACAACCTCTGCCTGGCCGGTGTCGTAGCCTGGGGCCGCCTTTCGCCTCACCCTGCCTGGGCTGACCCGGACCCCGCTGCCAAACCAGGCTCGCAGAGCGCCCCATCACCCTCCCGCTCCTCCGCACCAAGACGGGTGATCCCAACCTCACTGGCGCCCATCACCTTCTATCTTCGCGACTCCTCCGCCTGGCTGGACTACGTCCTCGCCTCCAAGTCCGTTGATGAGGCCACCCTGATGCAGTCGCTCTCTGCGGAGGCTCAGGCGATACGCTCTCTGCTCTCCACCCACGGAGCCGCCTTCGCCGTCGACCTGCAACGGCTCAGCGGCCTCACCAGACTCCAGACCACCACCGCCCTCTGGGAGCTGGCCACCGCCGGCCTGGCCTCAGCCGACGGCTTTGACCAGCTTCGCGCCGTTATGGATCCGCGCCGCCGCTCTCAGGCCGCCGCCGCGACCGGCCGCGCGCCCAGCCTGCGCAAGTCTCCTTCCCGACGGACCACCGCCGGACGCTGGTCCCTGCTGCCGACAGCTCCAGAGCCCCAACCCGTCCCCCAACCCGTCCCGTCCGACGCCTTCGCCCAGGCGCGCCGCAAAGACGCCGGCCTGGACGCTGCCGCTCGCATCCTCCTCTGCCGTTACGGCGTGCTCTTCCGCGAGTTGCTCACCCGCGAGGCCAACGCCCCTCGCTGGGGCGACCTCCTGCCCATCCTGCGCCGTCTGGAAGCCCGTGGCGAGATTCGCGGCGGCCGCTTTGTCTCCGGCCCCTTTGGCGAGCAATACGCTCTTCCGGAGGCAGTCAGCTCGCTGCGCCGCGCACGCAGCAAAGCATCCCTGCGCCCCGGCCAGAACGCGCCACTCCACCATTCCGCCCCATCCCTGCTCGACGATCCAGCCGCCCGTCCATCCAGCGACGAACCCGCACCAACCCCGCAGCCGATCCTCACCCTCTCCGCCGCCGATCCCCTCAACCTCATCGGCATCCTCATCCCCGGCGAACGCATCCCGTCCATCGCCGGCCGCACCATCCGCTTCTGCAATGGGGTCCTCATTGCGCAAGATCCACCGTCTGAACCCACTGCCAGGGCGCAGCGCCCAGGCCGCAGCCGCAGCGTTTCAGATCTGTTGCGCGCCGCCTCCGCGCCTCCCCGCGCCCCACAGTCCACCCCCTACCCAGATCTCTTCTCATAAAAACCTCCGCCTCCTCGTTCCAACTGCTCCTTCCAACCAGAGAACTGACTTGGCCGGCGCCAGAAAGGCCGATGGTCCCTCTCATGGCAAAGCGCCCTGGTTCTCTGGCACAGCCTGCCGTCTCTCACAGCGCAACTCGCGGGCATTCACAGCGCAGATAGAATGAGGGATCAAATGCCCACTCCCGGCCCCGGATCTCCCTCTGCCCAAAACAAACGATGAGCGACCTTGATGAAAATCGGAACCAGGCGCAGACCCACCCTGACCCCGCGCAGTCGGCGGAGTCGCCCACGGAACCCGCGGCACGCAGGCCACGCCTCCCTCTGCAGCCCGAGGACTTCTACTGGGAGGGCCCCTATATGGTCTTCACCGCCGCCTACCATCTGCGCAGAGGCTTCTGCTGCAACTCCGGCTGCCGCCACTGCCCCTACAAATAGCCCGAAGGCTGAAAGATGGATGCCGATGGTCTATCGTGGCATCTGCGCGCTGCGGGCACGCAGCGACAAGGATGAGCAGAATTCGTCCCGAACCCTGACCGTCTTCCGTCGCTGGGCCGTACTCAAGGTTGGCAGGAAACTTACTGGATGGCGTGAGCAAAACGATACAGCTCTTGCAGTTCCCAAGCCCCATACTGTCTGAGAGTCGAAAGAAAGTTGACATTACCCTTTTCACAGCACCATACTTCTCGGGAGCATCACCCTCACTCAGGTGATAGCGTCAGGTATGCCGTATTGTTTGGTTTCATCTCGCAGGTTCCAGCACCCCATCCAAAACCTTCAGCGGCGCCAGATGAATGCACCTGAGCTGACAGAGTCCTTCACCTGTCGGCTGCGACAATCGGCGTCAGGGGCAAGATTCCGCTCCATGGAAGCAGCCCAGCGGCGGAGATTTGAGAGACAACAAGATGAATGGAGAGACAGCCAATGGCCATCATGATGCAAGCTTTTTACTGGGACGCTCCAATCAAGGAGAACAAGCGCGGGGAGTGGTGGAACTTCCTTGCTCAGAAAGTCCCTCAACTGGCAGCCTCCGGAATCAATTCCATGTGGCTGCCGCCTTTCAGCAAAGCTGCAAATCCTGATTCAAATGGCTACGATCCGTACGACTATTTCGATCTGGGCGACTTAGATCAGAAGGGTTCTGTTAAGACCCTCTACGGGAATCGCGCGGAGCTCGAGAAGCTGATTCAGGTGATGCGTGAACACAAGATCGGTGCGATCGCCGACATGGTGATCAACCACAACTCCGGGGCCGATGCCGAAGAGACCAACCCTCTGGACGGGCAAAAGCGATGGACAAAGTTCACTCCCAAAAGCGGGCTGTTCCCTCGCGACTGGAACTGCTTTCATCCCAGCCGCTATGAGCGAACGATGATCGAGGGTGAAAAATTCGCCGGATTCCCTCACCTGTGCCATCGCAATCCCAGAGTCTATGAAGCGATGTTCAACTACGCTCGCCTGGCCATCGAGGAGCTTGATTTCGACGGCTTCCGCTTCGATTTTGTGAAGGGCTTCGGGCCGTGGATGATCCGGCTGCTCGCACAGTATCAATATCAGAAGAAGGACGGCAGCGATTTCACTCCCTTTGTGGTGGGAGAGTATTGGTCTGGACCTGCGGATATCGAGGGTTGGCTCGATCGCTTGCGCGCCATCAACTATGATCAGATCGCCGCGTTTGACTTTCCCTTGCGCTACAAACTCAAGGATCTCTGCGATACACCGAATTATGACCTTCGCAATCTGACCGATGGCGAATCCGTTTCAGCCAAGCGGCCGTTCAATGCCGTTACCTTCACCGAAAATCACGATATGGGCGGCAATGAAGTCGTAAACGACAAGATGCTTGGCTATTCCTTCATTCTGACTGGCGAAGGATATCCCTGCATCTTTTGGTGGGATTACTTCAACTGTGAACTCGCGCGACCGCGCACGCCGAATGGAATCGACGCACTCATCGAGGTCCATCATCGCTATGCGGGGGGCGATTCCACCATTCTGCATGCCGATCCCGATCTGTACATCATGCAGCGTGAAGGAACCGAAACCCAGAGCGGCCTGATCTATGTGCTGAACAATCTCGGCAATCAGTGGAGCGGCACCTCGGTGAAGACGAAGTGGGCAAACCAGAAGTTCAAGCCGGTAGCGTGGGACGGTCATGACACAGCTCATCCCGATGAGCGTACAACCGACTCCGAAGGGAATGCTGAGTTTCCAGCGCCGCCGCGAGGCTACTGCGTCTACGTTCCCACTTCAGACTAAAGCGTTCCTGATTCCGTCGTTTCCATGTTCTGCGGCTAAAAAGTAGTTGTTCCACCCCTTTCGTCCGAGGTTGGCGAGCAAGTCGCCGATCTCTGGCCAAATCTTTCTTCCTGCCGGCCACGCACAACACTTCAAGCAGTCTGAAACACCGGGTGGTCACAATGGATCAGCATGGAGAGATGCGGGGTGAAATACTTTTGAGACGGATATAGCCAGTCGACGGATGTAACCAGTCGATAAGGCACTCAACCGCAGAGCAGGGGTCCTCGCGGGAAACGCGCCGTTGCAAATCCCCCCGTCCCCGTCGGCGCATCACACGGCAAGGATTCGAAGCTTCAGAATAGACTGAAAATAGATTGAAAATGCAAGGAGTCTATGAGCGAGAACACGCACACGCATCACGACCAAGGGCCGCACCCCAAAAACGATCGTCCGTACTGGAAGCGCGCGCATCATGATTGGCGTTTCTGGGTAGCCGTCTTCTTCATCGGGACAGCCTTGGTCATTTATGTGACCAGCGTCGACCTGTCGCTGGTGCCTCGCAGGCACCCTCATTCGCTCCACGTTGGCCAATAGCCGTGCTCTCCGGATGATTGCTCTCTGATCGAGCGCGCAAAGAGCGGCGATAGGTTCGACCAACGATCCAGCCGCCCTCAGACGGCCGCTATAAAGCGGCGCGAGCCCCCCTCACCGCCGCTCTCCCTCCCATCATTCCGCCCCGCTCGCCTTGGCCACCGTCGACGCGCCTGCCGGGGACGGTTCCACCTTCAGGGCCAGACGCGGAAACATGAAACTGGCCGCCGCATCGTCGATCACATTCACCTGGCAGATGTACGTTCCCGGCTTCAACTGCGCCACCGGCACATCAAACTGGAAGACCACCGCATCGTTCACCGGATCATTCACCGTTTGCGCAGTCACCAAGGGCGTCTCATAAACCTTCGTACCCTTGTCCATAAACTCAATGCTGGTCAGCAACCTGACCGGATCGCCTTTCACGCCCTTCTCCCGCGCCGGGTCATACACCTCATACAGAAAGTAAAGGTGCTGTCCCTGGCGAAAGACGTGCGCTACATTCGGCACCCACTCCAGGCCGTCGCGCAGCAGAGGGTTTGCGCCATGCTTGTCCTTGGCCGGCACTCTCTGGCTGGCGATCAACACCGAACTCATCTTCAACGGGGCCTTCCTCAGATCCGGCACCTGAATGTCGGTCTCAAAGCTTCCCATGTTTCCCGTCTGATCCTCACGCACCACAAACTTCAGGTGATAATGCCCGGGAGCCAGCAGAAAGCTCGTTGAGTACTCGATATTCTTCTGCCTTACCTGCTGCGACTGGTTCACCGCCAGCTTCACCGTCTGCCGCACATTGCCCACCACAATGCCCTGCGCGTCCTTTACCTGCCCCATGATGTCCAGCGCCGCCTTATCCCGGTCGCCGCCCTTCACAAAGGGAATCTGCGATCCTGGCACAATCAGGCTCACCGGAATCGAGTACATATTTCGCTGCTGCATAAAATACAGCGCCTGTAGATACACCGCCACGTCCGTCGCCGGCATATCGCTGCGCATCTGCTCGTTCAGAGCCTCCTCCCGATCCTCACTCTTCTCATGCTGGAAGTCCGCCTGCGCATAGTACCCGGATCTGTACTCCAGCTTCACATCAGGACGATCTACCTTCACCAGCAAATGCCGGTAAGACCCATCCATCTTCTGGTTCGTCGACCGATAACCAAGAATGTAATAAGCCTCCGTGTCGTGCTGGATCTGCTGAAACGCCGGCGCAAAGTCGTTGGAGTCAAAAAACGCCTTCCCTCCCGTCTCCGTGCTCAGCGTGCTCAGCGTTGACTGCGATCCATAGTTTGCACTGAACTGCGCCGTCGCCGCCGCTCCGCTGTAAGCGGAGTTCCCGCGCAGACTTCCCTGCGTCGCATCTCCCAGCGGCGAGAGCGCCTGCAACCCGCGCGCATCCACCGTATAGATGGCCATATTCGCCCGCACCGCCTCATTGGTCGCGGCCCTCAGACTGGTCTCATTCTCAATCCCGTTCTTGGTCAGCCCTCCAGAGAAGTACAGCATCGACTTGCGCTGCGCCGTCTTCTCCAGGCTCTGGGCAATCGCCCGGATTGCCAGCAGCTCGCGATCCGTATTCAAGCTGTTGAACTCGGTGTCGTTGGCCGCAAAGGCACCCGCATCGTCGGCTGTTCCGCTGGTGGAACCCGTCGTCCCATTCGCAAATCCCGTCTCGTCGATGCCGTTGTACTTGGCCAGCCCCGCCAGCAGCGCCGTCTTGTTGGAGGTAAAATCCTGATCCAGCGTCAACCCCGTCGACATACTCACCAGCGCCACCAGGTCCGCCGGCCGCATCTGCGTCTTCACATAGTTCTCTGCCGCGTCCACCGCACGATCAATATCCTCGTCCTGCATCGAACTCAGATCAAAGAAAATCACAATCAGACGGTGATCCTTCAGCTCCTTCGTGTTCGCCACATAGTTCCCGTTCAGCAGATCGGCCACAGACATCTTTCCCGCCGCCGTCGACGCCTCAGACAGCGTCGCTGCACGGTCTACATTCTCATAGTCGAAACTGATAATCTTCTGTTCCCGCTTGTTCTCATAGATACGGAAGTCGCTGGCTTTCAACCCCTTCACCAGCTCGCCCGTCTTCCTGTCGCGCACCACCACATTCGTCAGCACGATGTTCGTGCTCACCTTCAACCGAAACGGAGTCCTGCCCGTCTGCTCCAACGGCCTGCCTGGCGCTGCGCTCTGCGTCAAAGCAGCGGGCTGCGCAGCCACACTCCCGCCCTGGCCCAGCGCCGCTCCCTCAACCCCTGGGCCCGCGCTCATCATCATCACCAACGCCGATGCCACCAATCGTCGCATCTGTCTCCCTCTGCTCTCCACTCTCTTCGCCTCTGGCTCTAAAACCTGTAACGCGCCTGCACCAACAGGTTCCGCATGGTAGCCGAGCTGGTCACCTCGCCAAAGTTCGCCGAGTTCTCTGTCGTGTCAATCGCGCTGTACTGCACCGTATTGAAGACGTTGTTGGCCGTCACCCGCACCTCCAAAGAGCGCGTCCCTGCAAACTGCATCATCCGCGAGAGCGAAGCATCCACCGCGACCGTCCCCGGCCCCTCAATCGAATCGCGCGACGCCGTCCCATACTCCCCCGCCGGAGCCGTAAACGCAGCCTTGTTGAAGAAATCCCTCACCTTCCCCGAGCCTTTGATCGGCTGGCTGAACACCCGGTCCGGCCGCAGCGTGAACAGATCCCCGGACGCCGCCTCTGCCTGGCTCCCCGAGTACGAGGGCGTAAAGTACCGTCCCGTCGAAAACGTGAACGTCCCGCTCAGCAAAAATCCATCCAGCGCGTGCGACCAGAAACCGCCCTGGTTGAAGAACCTCCGATTGGGCCCAAACGGCAGCTCCAGCAACCACTGGCCGCTCGCGCTCTGCCGTATGTCAAACGACGAGTTCCCCTCCTCCAGATACAGCTTCCGAAAATCCTGCACACTCGTCGGGCTCGATCCGCCCACCGAAGACGCATCATCAATCGAGTGCCCATACGTATACGTCACCCCCATCGAGACCCCCTTGTATTGCCGCTTCTGCAGGCTCACCACCAGAGAGTTGGCGTGCGATCCCGCCTCGGAAGTCTCATACGAAAACGGAGCGATCCCAACCGTCGTCACCCCATCCGGCGTGCTGTTCGGCGACCCCACCACATCCAGATCACTCCCCTTCGCCCCGCTATAACCGATGTTCATCACAATCTGCAGCGGCAGCGTCCGCTGCAAGTTCAGGTTGTAGGCCTGCACCATCCCCAGTCGATAGTTCTTGTTCACCGCATAGTCGTTCTCCACGGCCTCGCCCGCAGAACATCCGAATCCATGCGCCAGAGTCATATTCGCCGTCGTCGTAGTCGTCGTCGTCACGCACCCCGTCGCCGCAGGAGTCGGATTCCCGGCACTCGCCACCGGAATATCATTGGTCTGCGTCACCGCAAACGGCGGCTGCGAGGAGAGTGACTTGGCGATGGTGGCAAACTGTCCCGTGTTGTAGTTGATGCCATATCCACCACGCACCACCCAGTTCTGCAGCAACTCGCCCACCAGATTCTCCAACCCGGAGCCTCCGTTCACCAGGCTGGAACCATTCACCTTCCACGCAAACCCTAGCCGTGGAGCATACATCGCCCGGTCTGGATTGATCAGCCCCGCCGGGTACACGCCCTCGTAGGTCCCCGTCCCTCCCGGCTCTACAGGATCTACCTCGGTAAAATTCGCGTTGTGGTCCAGATTCACCAGCCGGTTATTCTCCTCCGTGAACGGCGCAAAGTACTCGTAGCGAATACCGTAGTTCAACGTCAAATTGGGCGATGCACGAAAGTCGTCCGTGGCAAACCAGTCCAGCACGTTCTCCCGCAGGTAGATCTTGTACAGTGGAGCCTCCAGCGCCGTGCTCTGCGGAAGTCCCAGCAGAAAATCGGCAAACCCTGAACCGGTCGTCGCCGCGCTCCCTCTGGCCTGATCCGCCGGGCTCTCCGTCGCATAACCGGAAAACGTAAACTGCCCCAGTGGATCATTGCCGCCCAGTGAATTCGCCTGCACCCTCCGCACGTCGAACCCCAGGCGCAGGTTGTGCCTGGCGTGACGATACGCGGCAAAGTAAGAAAAACTGATCGCCTGGTTGATCAGCAGGCTCGGCGTGGTATTCGACAGAGTGGCGAAGTTGGAGATGTTCAGCATCGGCAGACCGTTATAGAACTTCGCCGCTGTCAGGCCGCCTCCGAAGTTCGGAACCGTCACCCCCACAGTCGTGGAAGGATCGTTGGACGTATTCGTAAAGTAGTTCTGGGTCTGCGTGCTCAACCGGTTCCAGGTAACCGTGGCATGGCTGGAAAATCGCCCATAACCAATCATGTATCCCACGCTCAGCAGGTTGCCATCCGTGGCCGTCGTTCCTCCCAAAGGCAGAAAAATATTGCGTTCGTCGCTGGCCGAGTGCGAGTAATGATAGGCCAGATTAATGTTCTGTCTCAGCGAGACCGGTAAGTTCGCGCCTCTTTGCATCCAGAATGCAAACGGCGATCCTCCATTGCCTCCCAGCGTGCGCACATAGCGCGTGTTGATCGCAATCTGGTTGTTGCCCTCATTGGAGATCGTCTCGTAGTTATACCCCTCAGCGTTCGTCGGAATATTCGGAGCCGGATAATACTGCAACAGCGCCAACGCCTGCGGAGAGATGGGAGTCGTCGCGTAAGCCAGGTTATTATCCGGCACCGGCTGTCCCGTCTTCGGATCATAGATCTCCACCGGGATCGAGACGCCGTTCACCACCTGCGTCGACTGGGAAAAGTTCCCCTCGCGCTCCAGCGCCGTCGGAACCCGCGACGGTCCACCCAGAAATGCATTCAGATTCTTCTGCCCCGTCACATTCAGAAACATGAACTGACTCGGATTCGGCTTGATCAATCGCGGAATATAAGGCGAGCCGGCCAGCGTCACACCAAAGTTGTTGGTGTACGACGAGGGCTTGGTCTGTGGCTGAAGATCAGGCGACCACTGGGCTGAGTTCAACGCTGCATTGCTCGTCTGGTAGAAGATGCTCCCATGCGGCTGCGCCGGATTGAAGTTCCGGAAACCTCCGCGGCCAAAACCCCCAAAGCCTCCAAAACCTCCCCGACCACCACCAAAACCGCGTCTCCCCATCATGCCGCCCAGGGCGCCTGCAGCGGCAGTGGCCGGATTCCCTCCTGGCGGTAACATGCCACTCGCCCGGGCCTGAGCAATGGCGCTCTGGATCCGCTGCTGAATCTCCTCCTCGCTCAGATTCGCTAAGCCGTTCGTCTGGCCGGCCTCCCCGCTCACCGTCACCGAATCCTCTGCCCCATCCCCTATTCCCAGCATCGTCGGCAGCGCTGCGCCGGCATCTCCACCGCCCGCCGTCGCATCCAGACCTCCCGCGCTCATGCTCAGGCTGAGCCCCTGCATCCCCAGCCCTTGCACTCCGAATCCAGCCCCCCGGCCTGCGCTCTGTTCCGATCGTTTCGCCTCCGCCTCCACCTGACTGGCCAGTTGCAACCCAAAATCGGTAGCCCCAGGCACAATCCGGATCCCCTGTCTGGCCGCCTGCGCCTCCATGCCTGTCAACACCTTCTCTTGTGTCGCGGTGGCGAACCCCATCAGCTCCGCTCGAACCACATAGCGCCCATCGCGCGGAATCACCATCGCATACTTCCCATTCACATCCGTCGTGGTCGTATACCGCCGCCCGGTCAGCGTGTTGGTCGCCGTTACCGCAACCCCGGGCAGCGGAACTCCCCCTCGTTTGCCCAGGCTCCCCGCCACCACTCGGCCTTGGATAGTCCCGCCCTCACTCACCACCTCCGGCAAAGACCCTCCACCGGCAACTCCAGCCGTCGCTCCCGCTGGGGCGGGCTCAGCCTGCATCCCCGCGCCAACCGACCCGGAACTCCGCGCCGGAACAGAACGCCCCTGTTCAACTGAACTCGGCGCTGTCGAACGCGAAGCAGCCTGGCTCTGCGCAGCCTGGCTCTGCACCAGAACCACACCGCTGCATAACAGCAGCCCCATCACCCTCATTCGCTGCACCGCTCCCGAGCTCGCAGACCGCTTCCTTTCACACACCTGCACCGACAGCCCTCCTCGGCCTGAGCATCAACTCCGCTCCCGGAGCGATCCTCCGCAAACAAGACCTCTCCCAGGCTTCACTCTCTCTGCGCCTCGCTGTGCTTTGCTCTCTCTTGGCGGTTCTCCGCAACCCGCAACCGACCCCTACTGCGAACCAGGCCCAGCGCTTCCGTTCATGGCCCCGCCCCCTGCTCTATGCCCGCCGCGCTCCATTACCACCAACTCCGTGGGCACAAAAATTCCATTCTTCACAGAGCCCGTTCCCCGCACCATCTCACCCACCTTGATGTCGGCCAGCGTAATGCTCTCTCCTCCCGCCGCAGCAGCCGCTGCGCCCCCACCACCTGCGCCCATGCCACCCGCGCCCATACCTGGGCCGCCGCCAAACATCCCGCCCATGGCTCGGCCACCCTTGCGGAAAGAGGTCGTCTCATCGAACCCAATCGTTTGCTCCACATGGTCACTCCGCTCCACCGTCATGCGAGCATTGTCCATATCAATCGCCGTCACTCGTCCCACGATGTACGTCTTGCCCAGATTCGCCTTCATCGCCTCCATCTGAGCCGCATCAACAACAAACACCATCACCGCATGCAGCGTACTATGCGCCGCATCCAGCATCCCCGCCGCCATCACCCCATCCCCAACCTTCAGATCCCCAACCTTCACCGTCTGTCCACGCCCCTTCATCATCCGCGTGTTTTCGGTGGTGACCACCTGCAGGGTCGCTCCCTCATCGGTCTTCACGGTGAACGTGTCTCCAGAGACCTCCGTCACCTCGCCCCGCGCGCGCTGCATCCCGGCAAACCGCCCATGACCGCCGCCCTGCGCCCTTACTCCCGGCCCTGCTGCCGCCAGGCCAATCGCCACCATCACCAGCAACACCCTCGTCGCAAAGCGCATCACAATCTCCTTCACCCACCAACTCCTGCTGTCTACTCTCAAAGACGGCATCGCCGCGCAGAAGACGCAGGCCACGCAAAAAAATCTCACCTTCGCAGGTCCGCAAATGGGAACCATGCTGAAGCCCCGCCATCCTTCCTGCGCGTCCCAAGCGGCTCCAACACGCCACCGCTTCGGCTGCTCGCAGCCCATTTCAGCGAACCGGAAAGCATCTCCTCCGCCTCTCACGCTGTAAACTCCCGCTCCGCGGGTGGCTTCGCAACCCGTCGCACCTGTTTTTGTCGTATCGTTATACTCAAGAATTGCCGCTCTTCGCGCCATTCCATGCTCGCCGCCAGTGCAACGATCACGCGTTGGCAAGGCATCTTAATCTCTTGCGGGCTCTCCATGTCGGCACCGCATCCAATGCGAAGAGGCATCGAATCAGACCACAGCCAGACCTCGCGGACCCCGATTATGCATTCCACCGTCCAGAACGCTCTCACCGCTGCGCTGCTCCGCCGCTTCCGCTCCGTACGCCAGGCTACCCTTCGCTTCACGGCCCCACTCTCCGCGGAAGACATGATGGTGCAATCCAGCCCGGAGACATCACCCATCAAATGGCATCTCGCCCACACCACATGGTTCTTTGAAACGTTTGTCCTCTGCGAGTTCGTCGCCGGTTACCAGCCCTTCGATTCACACTTCCGCTGGCTCTTCAACTCCTACTACCGCGCCCTGGGAGAGATGCCGGAGAAAAAACTTCGTTCCTCCTTCTCCCGCCCCTCTCTGGACCAGATCCTCGCCTACCGCCGCTACGTCGATGCCGCCATCGAAAGCCTGCTCTGCTGCGTCCCCGGAGACGAGTCCGAACGCCGCATCCTCCTCGGGATCGAACACGAGCAACAGCACCTGGAACTGGCCGCAACCGATATCAAGAACGCATTCTTCACCAATCCGCTCCACCCTGCATACCGCGCCACTCAACTCGGCTCTGGAACCTCTACTCCCAGGCCCGACGACCGCTCCTTCAACGACGCCATCGCCCCACCCCTCCTTTGGCATAGCTTCACTCCCGGTTCACCCCGCCGACCCGGCATCGTCGAAATCGGCGCCAACCTCGACCCAAACCAACCTCAGGCCTTCGTCTTCGACAATGAGACCCCGCGTCACGCGGTCTATCTCGCCCCCTTCCAACTCTCATCTCGCCAGGTCACCTGCGCCGAGTTCCTCGCCTTCATGGAAGACGATGGTTACGCTCGTCCCGAACTCTGGCTCTCAGAAGGCTGGGACGCCGTCCAGGCCGGCGCCTGGCAGGCCCCGCTCTACTGGCTCCGAGACCCCTCCACCCTCTCTGGATGGAGCATATTCACCCTGTCCGGCTTCCTCCCCCTCGGCCAGATCTCTGAATCTCCAGTCTGTCACCTCAGCTACTTTGAAGCCGACGCCTTCGCCCGCTGGTCCGGCTATCGCCTTCCCACCGAGTTCGAATGGGAGTATGCCGCTTCCACCACGCTCAACAGCTTGCGCCCACAGAACCAGACTGCGCCAGACTCAAAGACCGGCCTCCCTGGTCGCAGCCTTGAGCCCATCGAAGGATCCATCAACGAATCTCTCGACGAGCCAATCGGCAACTTCATCGAGTCCCAGCATCTCCATCCCCAACCCGCCTCCGCCTCCCTCTCCCTCGCCTATCCTCAACAGCTCTTCGGCGACGTTTGGGAGTGGACCCAATCTCCCTATACCGGCTACCCCGGCTACAAACCTCTGCCCGGAGCCCTGGGCGAGTACAACGGCAAGTTCATGAGCTCTCAGATGGTCCTCCGCGGCGGCTCCTGCGTCACTCCAGAAGCCCACATCCGCGCCACCTACCGCAACTTCTTCCCTCCCTCTACACGCTGGCAGTTCAGCGGCCTACGCCTGGCCCGCGACCCCTCCTGACGCGGAACCCTGCGCGCTCTTACTTGAACCATCTCCTCGCACCAACCCCTCGCATCACGCCCTCTTCTTCCCAGAATCAAGCTCCCCATAGGACTGCCTTTGACCCCAGCCACTTCGATCTCTCCCTGCATCCCCGTCCCCGACAGCGCCAACACCAACCTCCTTGATGCTCCTCGGGATGCTGCCGTGGATGCAGTCCGGCAGCAGACCCTCCGAGGACTCACCGCCACGCCCAAAACCCTCCCCCCCTGGCTCTTCTACGACCAGCACGGCTCGGATCTCTTCGACCGGATCACCGAACTCCCCGAGTACTACCTCACCCGCACCGAGCGCTCCATCCTGGCCACCCACGCCAACGACATCCTCCGCGAGTTTCTCCTCCCCGGAGCCCCTTCTAACCTCCACTCCCCCACCTACGAGCCCTTTACCATCGCCGAACTTGGTGCCGGCTCCGCTGCCAAAACCGGCCTCCTGCTTCAGGCAGCCATCCAGTTCCAGCCACAGATCCTCTATCGACCCATCGACGTCAGCCCCACCGCTATGGCCAAGGCCGCAGATGCTCTCACCGCCTCCATCCCCGGCGTCAGCGTAATTCCCCAGGTTGCCAACTTCGTCAGCGGAAGCTATACCCTGCACGCCCTCCACCCTCCCTCTGCTGCAGCCTCCACCGTCGATACTCCCGCACACCCCACCCCTCCCCGGCGCCGCACGCTGGTTCTCTTCATCGGTTCCAGCATCGGCAACTTCTCCCCCGGCGCGGCAGAAAACATCCTCGCCCGCCTTCGTTCCCGCCTCCAACCCAAAGATGCCCTCTTGCTCGGCGCCGACCTGGCGCCCAGCCATCGCAAGCCGGTCTCCGCCATCCTCTCCGCCTACAATGACGCCGCCGGCGTCACCGCGGCATTCAACCGCAACATCCTCACTCGCCTCAACCGGGAACTCGGCGCCAACTTCGTCCCGGAGAGCTTCCTCCACCGCGCCCGATGGAACACTGCGGAAAGTCGCATCGAGATGCACCTGCACAGCCGCATCCGCCAGACCGTCGAAATCCCCGCTCAGGATCAACTCCACCGCTTCCACTTCGCAGCCGACGAAACCATCCACACTGAGAACAGCTACAAGTTCCGCGACGGCGTCTTGAACCATCTGCTCGCTCGCACCGGCTTCACCCCCACGCGCAGCTTCTACGACTCCCACCGCACCTTCTGCCTCACCCTGGCCCACGCCCGCTAAACCGCAGCAATTACTCCCTACCCGCCGCTCGCGCCGCCCTCAATCCCACGCCCAAAACTCCGCCCCCGCATGGCTCCGTCTGCGGCATCTTCACCCACAGCCCGAAACCGCTGCCGTATCAGGACCGCTGATACACCCCGCTCTTTCCACCCGTCTTGGAAATCAGCGCCACCTCTCGAATCCGTATCCCCTTATCCAGCGCCTTTGTCATGTCATAGACGGTAAGCGCCGCTACCGCCGCCGCGGTCATTGCCTCCATCTCTACCCCGGTGCCGGCAAACGTGGCTGCCCTCGCCCGAATCTCCACCCCTCCCGCAACCACGCTGGCCTCTACGTCCACAAAGCTCAGCGCCAGCGGATGGCACATCGGGATCAACTCCGCGGTTCGCTTGGCCGCCTGGATCCCCGCAATGCGCGCCACCTGCAAAGGATCTCCCTTGGGATTCTGCGGCAGCGCTGCCAGCACCGCCTCGTTCAACTCCACAAAGGCCCCCGCAACGGCCTCCCGATGGGTCGGCGCTTTACCACCGACATCCACCATCCGTGCCTGCCCGGCCTCATCAAAGTGTGACAATCGCTCACTCATAGCGGCCATACTACCGTAGCAGCACTCGCACCGTCTCGCCCGCCTCAAATGCCTCGACCTCCGCCGGAAGCACCACGTAGCCGTTCCCGCGCGCGTTTGCCACCACATCCCCGGAACCCTGCCAGCCCACCACCCGCACCCTCACTCCATCCCAGTTCCCTTCCACTCGGGCCGGTAAAAACCGCGTCACCCGCGCTCCGCCCTTCACCGCCTCCGCCAACCGGGCTTCCACAAACTGCGGCGCAAGCTCAGCCCGCCCGCACAGAGCGCGCAGCATCGGGGCTACAAACAGATGAAAGCATACCTGCACCGAAACCGGATTTCCCGGCAACCCGAAGAAGTACGTCCACCCTCCCGAACTCAGCCCAGCCCGCTTCGGCAACCGCCCAAAAACCACTGGCCGCCCCGGCTGGATCAGAGCTCCCGTAAAGAAAAACTCTGCCCCAAACTCCTCCAGCACCGTCTCCACCAGATCGTACTTCCCCATCGAAACCCCACCACTGAGCAACACCATGTCAGCCTCCCGGCCCTCCATCACCCTCGCCCGTAGCTCTTCCACACAGTCCCGCGCCGTGGCTAGCCGCTCAGCCACGCCTCCTGCGGTCTCCACCAGCGCCGCCAGCGCATAGCTATTGGAGTTGCGGATCTGCCCATCGCGCACAGGCTCATCCAACTCCACCAGCTCGTCGCCGGTAGAAAAGACAACCACCCTGGGCTTCGCAAAGACCTCCAACTGCGATCTCCCACAACTGGCCGCCACCGCAATCTCAGCCGCCTTCACCATGCACCCTTGCGACAGCACCACAGCGCCGGCCATGGCCTCAGCTGCTCGCGGAACCACATTCTCTCCAGATGAAAGCGCCCGTGTCACTCGCAACCATCCGTCATCCACAGAACTGTGCTCCACCATCACCACCGCGTCAGCCCCATCCGGCAACCCCGCCCCGGTCATGATCTCAATAGCCTCACCCTCCCCCAGCGGCGAACCTCTCCACGTCTCCCCCGCCCGCAGAGATCCCACAACCCGCAGCCGTCCTGCAGCATCAGCGGTCGCATCCTCAGCCACATCCCCAGCCCGCACCGCAAATCCATCTCTGGTCGCGCGGTCAAACGACGGCTGATCCCGATCCGCCAGAACCTCCCGAGCCAGCACTCGTCCCCCAGCGCTGACCAGCTCTACCGTCTCCACAAGCGGCGCGTGCGACCAGCCCTGCGCGTGCCGCTGCACCACAGCCAACGCCTCTTCAAACCGCAAAATACGATCCTTCGCCAAGCGCTTCTCCAAACTACTGTCCCCAAAAAAACGGCGTCCCGGCCAAAACCTGCTGGCCGGGACTGCCTCTGCTTCAGAATGATACTTCGTTCGATGGACTCGTTGTGTGCTTCATGCAGGAACTGAGTCGTAGCGTCCTTCTTGAGCGAAGTCCCAGTCCCTCTCCGCGCTCCGCATACCCCGCCAGGGTCCCATTCGACCGCTCCTAATGCGCCCTATAGGATTTGCTGATCGTTTGACCCAGGCTCGTCAGAACTGCCTGCACCTGCGGCACCTTGGGATCATTGGGAGCCAGTTCCAGAAACTTCTGGTACGCCTCGATACATCCCGGAGGTGGAGTCATCTTGTTCGTCTTTGGATCCACCGTCACCTTGGTCACCAACGCCTGACCCTTGATGAAGTACGCTAGAGCCGCATTGGGATCCGCTGCAATGGCCTGGTTCGCAGCAGCCAGGGCTGCATCCATCTCCCCCTTGTTGTAGAGCACGGCTGCTTCATTGTTGTAATACATCCCTGCTTTGGTCGGATCAGCCTTGGCCGCGGTGTCGAAGGCCGCCGTCGCATCAGCCGTCTTACCCATTGCAGTCAAGGCGTTGCCGAGCTGGTTGTTATCCGCACCCAGCGCCGCAGGGTTGGGTTTGGTCGCTGCACTGTCCAAAGTGATCGCCTTCTTGTATGCGTCCACTGCGGCACTGTACTCCTGCCCCACAGCGGCGTCTTGAGTCGGCGACTTGCCTGCGCTCTTGTCCGCCGCGCTCAGGTGCCTTCCCTGCGCCATCAACGTATCACCATAGGTTAACCACAGCAGTCCTACATCCGGCTTTACCGTCACGGCCTGCTTCATATCGGCCACATCCTGGCTCACGTCACCTTGGGTGGGCGCCGCAGCCTTCAGGTCTCCACGCACCTTCACCAGCGTCTTGTTCAGCTTGGCAATTACCTTGTTGGCCTGGGCCACCTCAGCATTCTTCTTCTTGTACTCCTCCAGTTGTTTGCGCTGTTCAGGCGTCATCGCCTTCAGATACGCAGGCCGCGACATATCGTCATCCAGCGTCACATCCTTCTGCGACGAGGTGACGGTCAACTTCAACTGGTCGGCAATCACCTTGTCCCGCACCACGTAGACAAAGTAATTGCCGGGCTTGACATCCTTCGCTGTATAGTTGCCGTTCGCGTCAATCTCGGCCTTATTGCTGATCGTCGCCTGCTTGTACGGAACGGTCATATCCGTCGTGAACTGCACCTCGCCCGGAGTAAAATCCTCCCCCGCAGGGTTCGATACGTGACCATGCACCGTCGCACCGGATTGAGCCAATAGCGGCGCCGCCGCAAAGACCGCCATACCCAATACGCCCGCCAGACTCGCAACTAATGTTCTCTGCTTCGCTCTCATCATCCTCGTCGTCCTTCTTTCAAGATCAGCCCGAAGCCTGCATCCTCTACCGGGCCATGCTGTCGCCTTCTGCAATGCTTCTCGTTACCACACCTTTTGCGTAAGGAATCGGGTCGGCCACGCCGGCGGCTGAAAAGGCGCGCAACCGCAGGTCACAGCTCTCGCACACCCCACAAGCCTCCGTCTCTCCTGCGTAGCATGACCAACTTACATGCAATGGAGCGCCCAATTCAACTCCCAGCCTTACAATCTCATGCTTTCTCAAATGGATCAGCGGCGTCTCCACTCGAATCCTACCCTCTTTGGTGCCCCTGCGTATCAGCTCATTGAACGCTTCGTAGTACGCCGGTCGACAATCCGGATAGCCGGAGCTGTCCTGCTCCACGGCTCCAATGTACACACTCTCAGCGCCCAGAACCTCCGCCCAGCTCACCGCCGCACTCAGAAAATGAGCGTTGCGGAACGGAACGTAGGTCACCGGAATCTCTCCCAACCCGCCCTCCCGCAATCCCCTCGCCCCTTCCGACAAGCCCTCACCGGAACCGTTCGCCTCTGGCACCGCAATTCGAATATCGGTCAGCGCAGATCCGCCAATCCGCCGGAACAGATCCATCTCCAGCACCATCAGCTCCTGCAGTCCCACCGCCCGCGCCACCTCCTGCGCGGCCCGCAGCTCTCTGGCCTGCGTGCGCTGCCCATAGCTGAAATGCAATCCATAGCAATCGTGGTCCCGTGCGGCCAGTGCCGCGCAGACCGTGGAGTCCATGCCGCCGGAAAGACAGACCACGGCTCGCGGCAGGCTCATCTCTCCCGCTCCTCCCCCGTACCCTCTTGGGTCTCAGCCTCCTCCGCTGCAATCTCGGCCGCCGTCACAGACTCCATCGATGCAGGAGCATCATCCATATCCTCCAGCAGCTTGCGCGCCTCCGCTTCATCACTCGGGTACACCTGCAACTGAGAGGCAAAGGCGACCGGAATCATGCTGTTGGCCATCTCGCCCTGCAAAAACGCCGGAATCCCCGCCGCCTCCAGCTCCGCCCGAGCCATATTGGCCTCCATCGGCTCCGGAAACACCGCCACCGTTACCAGCTCCTCTTGTTTCTTGCCGATCTCTTTGCCATCCATCGTCTTCCCTCCGCTGCTTCAGCTCTTCGATGCTTCACCCCCGGCCAAAGGGTGTCCCGCCCGCTGTCCGCCGTTTCCGCCTCTGCTGCCATTCTCCGCGCACGCCTACTTCAAATCAACCGATTGCAAATGGAACGTAATGGTGCCCCAGAACAAACTAGCCTGTATCTGCACCGGCAGGTGCCGGTCGTCATCGCTGTACCAGATCCAGATGCGGCCTCGGTTCTTCACTACTCCCTCGGCAGCCGTCGGCTGCAACCGGATCGTCTCAAAGATTCCGGCTGGCGTCTTCACCTCCTCACGATCCTCTACCTTCATTCCCACCGTCACCGGGCGCGTCGCATCCGCCAGAGGAAAGTAAAACGTCTGCCCCGGCGTCATGCTGTGGGACTGCGCATAAAACATCGCAGACAGCGAGTCGGTCAGGCACCCCGGTATATGCGTCACCAGAACCTTCTCCGTTCCCTTCACCAGGTTTCGCTCATTCACCGTCTGTTTGCCGTTCGCATAATCAAAGCTCATATCGCTGGCGATCTTGCGCCGTCCCTCCTGGGTTTGCTTATCAAACCCCGTGGAACATCCGGTCTTCACGTTGAAGCCGGACTGGAAGCCGTCCACCACAGGAAACAGCAGATTCACCGCCCCAATCGTGTCCGCTGTCGCAGAGATCTTCAGCACATCTCCTACCCGATCCAGATGGAAGACAGCCATGCCCGTCGTAAACACCCGCCAGTCGACGCTATACGTCAAAGTCTCATGTTGCGGATACACAAAGCTCACCGGCGGCGGCTGAAGCACTGGAATCGGCCCCTGCAACGTCGCCGTATCCGGCCGCCTGAAAAACTGAGCCTCTATCTGCTGCGGATAGATCCACCCCAGCAAAAACACGCAAAACAGAACAATCGCCAGGAGAATCGTTGCTGTCGGCACAGCCGTTGCACGCCCACCCAACGGACGCGCAACCTTCTCCAGGACCATCGTCCCACCCCTCCCCGCCAACGAGTCTCTCCAGACCCGCAAAGGGGCCATCCAAGCAGCCGTCAAACCAACATCTCCCCGGGGGTCTCGACAACGGCGTCGCGTCAACGCCCAACCAGCATGCGCACAGCCAGCGCCACATAAATCGCAGCCGCGCCTATAAATGCATTGTACTCGCGATGATGCCGGTAACGCTCCGCTGAGAATCCCCCCAGCTCCGCCTGCACCCCGCCAAAATCCGCCCGAGTCAGCCGCGGCAACAGCCGCGGAACCCGCCGCGCATACTCCTCAAAAGAGGCAAAAGCCCCGCGCAGATACGCCTCCTCTGACAGAATCACCGGCACATAGATCGCCAGAAACATCACCACCAGCAACAGCCCCAGCCACCACCGTCCCGCCGCTACCGCAAACCCCGCGGCGATCCCCATCGAGCCCAGATACAGCGGATTCCGCGTATATGCATACGGCCCGGTGCGCGTCAGCTCCGCATTCTTCTTCACATACCCGGCTGCATAGGCACGCAACCACAACCCCGGAACAACCAGCAACAGACTCCACGCCATCGTCTTGCCGCTCGGCTGCGCAAACGCCAGGAAAACCGCCGCCACAGCAAAGCCCAGCGGCACGCGCACCCGGCGAGCCACCCTCTGCCATCCTGTTCCAAACCGTGCTCTGGTCTCACCGGCGGATTCCATCCCCTCATTCTAAAGGTCCCTACAATCCTCCCTGCCGCGGCCCTCCCCTTCCGCCTCCAGCAAGCTCTTCGCGGCCTCCAGCACCGTGCTCACCGCAAGCCTCTCCAGCCCTGGATCCCGGTCGTCAACATGCCGATAGCTCGTGCAGGAAGCAGCATCCCGCAGCACCCTCCGTCTCCCCGGACCCCATGGCCCGTTTCTCTCCGGATCCGTCGGCCCAAATAACGCCACCAGCGGAACGCCCAACGCCGCAGCCAGATGTGTCGGCCCGGAGTCTCCGCCAATCAGCAGAGCCGTCCTCCGTAGCAACGCAATCAACCCGGCCATGTTGCATACCACCACCCTCGCAGCACCCCCGCTGGCCGCAACCACCTCGCCCGCCACCGGGTCATCCTGGCGCAACGCGTTCACCATCACATCCAGCCCCATCGCTTGCAGCTCCCTGGCCAGCTCGCCATAGCGCTTGGCAGGCCATAGCTTCGCCCTCCAGCCGCCGCCCACCGCCAGCAGGCACACTCGCCGAGCATCCCTTGCTTCCACCACCTCAGCCGCCCAGCCATCCGCACACTCCTCGTGCGGCAAAGCGAAGGGCTCAGCCTCCAGCCTCACGCCACAGGCCTCACCCAGCAGCGCCGCTCCTTGCTCAATCACGTGCCGACCGCGGCGTTCGATGCGGCGCGTATAAAACCTTGCCGCCAGCCTTTCACGCGGATCGCTGTACCCTGCAAACTCTCCGCCTCCGGCCATCCATCCGATCACGGCAGACCGCAGCGTCCCTTGCATGTCCACCACCCTCTCATAGCCCGGCTGCCGCACCTCCCGGCGCAACTCCACAATCGACCGTAATGTCGCCATCGACACCGGACGTCCCGACCACAACTTCGTCTCGGCCACAAAAACCCCGTCGACCACCGGAGCCTCCCCCCGCCCGTTCACCAGCAGCGGAGCCCAGCGCGGATCCACCACCCAATCCAGCACCCAGTCCGGCCTCATCCTGCGCAGTGCGGCTACCGCAGGCAGGGCGTGCAGCACATCGCCCATTGCACCCACGCGAACCAACAGGACTCTCAACGCACCCGCTCCTCTCCGCCACTCTTGCCCCTCGCCTGCCCTGCGCTCTCCACCCGGAACAACTTCTCCTCCAAAGCCCGCAACACCGCTCGCCCATCCGCAAACTCTGCATCCAGCGCCACCACCATCAACGGACCCACCTGCTCCAACGCCTCCCGCATCGCCTCCGTCAGCTTCACAGCGTCTTTCTCGGTGGTCACAAATCCCGATCCATTCAGTCTCCGCGCCACCTCCATCACACGCCGGACGTCCGCCTCGCTGTAAGCATGATGGTCCGGAAACGCTACCGTCTCCACAATCCCACAACCCGCCTCCTGCAGCATCGCGGCAAAACCCTCCGGCCGGGCAATTGCGCAAAACGCCACCGGCCTCAGTCCCGCTCCAAACACCTTCAGTGGAGAGGGAAAACGCAGCCGCCTCTGCACCGTCCACATCTGGCCGTGCTCACGCAATATCTCCCAGGCCCGTCCGCCCACCGTAGCCCGGCGCAGGCTCTGCCCAGCCTGCGCCGCCCGCCACAGACGCTGTTGCGCCTTACCCTTGGCCGCAGCGCGGTCCTCGCCCTCAACCTCCACAGCAAACTCGTCCTGGCGAACCACCACCACATCCGCTCGCTCCAGCGAGCCGACAGCCTCACGCAGATTCCCCACCGGCAGCAGTTCGTCCTCCAGATCCTCTCTCGTCAGCAACACAATGTCCACATCCCGCGTCAGCCTTCGATGCTGAAACCCGTCATCCAGTAGATGAACGCACCGCTGCACCTTCCCTGCCTCTGCCTCGGCGTGCCTCCCGGCGGCATAACGATCCGTTCCCACCCATACCGCCACGCCGGCCTGCGCGGCGATCAACACCGGCTCATCCCCAAACCGTCGCGCCGCATCGTCTGCCCCCGGCCGCACCCGCTCCACCCCGCGTCCCCTGCGCCCATACCCGCGGGAGAGAACATCCACCGTCCAGCCAGCCTCGCGCAGCATTCTGGCCAGCACAATCACCACCGGCGTCTTCCCAGCCCCACCCACAGACAGGCTGCCCACGCTGATCACCGGCCACGCCAGCCTTTGCGTCTGCAACCAACCAGCGCTCCGCAGCGCGTCTTTGCAGCGCAGCGCTCCACGATAAAGCGGAGCCAGCGGAATCGCCCATCTCCGCCGCGTCGTCACCTCCCGCCTCCCGCTATCACCTCAAGAATCGCTCGCACCGTCCGCACCGTCGCGCCCTGCTGCTGCTCAAACACCATCCGCCCCCGCGCGCCCATCGCCGCCGCCTCCGCACGGTCGGCCAGCATCGCCTCCAAAGCCGCTCCCAGCTCTTCCCGGTCATGCACCATCCGTATCCCGCCCGCCTCCCGCATCCTCACCACCACATCCCGAAAGTTCTCAAAAGAATCTCCCATCACCACGGGAACCCCAAACTGCGCCGGCTCTATCGGATTATGACCGCCCCTGCGCACCAGGCTTCCACCCACAAAAGCCACATCCGCTATCGCATACACGCCCGCCAGGTCGCCAATCGTATCCAGCAGCAACACCTCCACTTCGGCCAACGGCTTCTCTCCCTCGCGCTCTGCCATCCCATCCGCCTCCGCGCCATCAACCCGCGGCTCTTGCAGACCGGCACCCGCCTCCACGCCGCTATGCTGCCGCCAATCGCTCGCCTTGGCGTAGCGATAACCTTGCAGCATCGCCTCCACAGCCGCAAACCGCTCCGGATGGCGCGGCGCAAGCACCAGCATCGCCCCCATCTTCCTCGCCCCTTGCAGCCAGGCCCCCATCACCAACTCCTCCTCCGTCGGCGAACCCTCCACCGTGCTCCCCGCAACCACAACCGGCCTTCCCTTCGCCACGCCTCGTATCCGCTCCGCCATTCCGCTCTCTCGCGGAGCGCGGATGTCATACTTCATATTGCCCGTAACCAGCATCGCCCCGGAATCAACCCCCATCAGCCTCAGCCGCAGCGCATCCTGCTCACTCTGCGCCAGCCACAGCCGAGGCTTGCGCACCACCCCTCGCCACAACCACCGCAGGTGCATCCGCATCGCGCGCTGCAAGGACCGATCACTCACCCGCGCATTCGCCACCACCACCGGCACAGCGTCCCTTGCGCACTCTTGCAGCAGGCGCGGCCATAACTCGTTTTCCATCAAAATCAGCCCCACCGGCCGCAATGCTCTTAAATACGCTCTCACCGCAAAGGCAAAATCCAGCGGCATATAGAACACCCGTCCTGCTCCAAACCTCTGCCGGGCCAGCGCCTGCCCCGTTCGACTGGTCGTCGAGACCACCACCTGAACTTTACCCTCAGCCGGACCACCCCCATTCGTCAACGTCTGCTCCAACTCCTCCACCAGCCGCGACGCTGCCAGCACCTCACCCACACTCACCGCATGCACCCACACCACCCTCCCGCCGCCAATCTCCTCCAGAACCCGCTCAGGGACCGCCCCAAGACGCTCCCGCAGACCCTCGCGATACCGGTTCGTGGTGGCCATGCGCAGCAGCCACCACGGCGAACTCAACGCCAACCCCAGCGCCAGCGCCATGCTGTAGACCAGCATCATCATGCCGCGCATCTCATCGTCTTTTGCATTGCCTGCACCTTGTTGAGAATACTCGAACCACACAGCGCTTCCACCCCTCCTGCGCCGCTTGAACCGGCAACCTGCGCCACGGACCCCGGAAAATGGAAGAGAATGAAACCAGCAGAACGGAACCGAAGCAGAACAGAATCAAACCTCAACCCAGAACATCCCGATCATGAACCCATCTGACCTGAAGATACGTCCCGCCACACCCGCTGATGTCCCCGTCATCCTGCGCTTCATTCGCGAACTCGCAGCCTACGAGCGCGAACCAGACGCCGTCCTGGCCACCGAGGCCGACCTGCTGCGCGATGGCTGGGGCCAACCCGCCCGCTTCTCCGCCCTCATCGCAGAGCTCGGCGACCTCCCCGCCGGCTTTGCCCTCTACTTCACCACCTACTCCACCTGGCGCGGCCACCACGGCATTCGCCTGGAAGATCTCTACGTAACGCCCACCCTGCGCGACCGCGGCATCGGACGCGCGCTCCTGGCCAGAGTCGCCGCCATCTGCCTGGAGCAGGGCTGCCCTCGCCTGGAGTGGGATGTCCTCGAGTGGAATGAACCCGCCATCGGCGTCTACCGTCACCTCGGCGCCGTCATGCTGCGCGAGTGGCGCATCATGCGCCTCTCCGGAGACGCTCTGGCCTCCCTCGCCGCTCGCGATCTCGCCCCCAACCACCCCACAGACGCGGCATAACCCTCCCTGCTCTCCATCCTCCACCCTATGCCCCCCGTGAAAAAAATCCATGTCATCGGCGGTGGTCTGGCCGGCCCAGAGGCAGCCCTCCAGGCCGCATCCTTCGGCTGCCAGGTCGTGCTCTCAGAGATGCGGCCGCTCCGCTCCACCCAGGCTCATCAGACCGCGGACTTCGCTGAACTGGTCTGCTCCAACTCTCTCAAGAGCGAGAGCGTAAACACCGCACCCTGGCTGCTCAAACAGGAGATGCGCCGCGCCGGCTCCTTCCTCCTCCAGGCGGCAGACGCTACCGCCGTCCCCGCCGGACATGCGCTGGCCGTCGATCGCGTGGAGTTCTCGCGCCGCATCGCTGACCTCATCGCCGCCCAGCCTCGCATCGAAGTGCGCCGCGAGGAGATCACCAGCCTCAACTACCCAGAGGACGTCATTACCATCCTGGCCAGCGGCCCGCTCACCAGCTCTCCTCTCGCCGCCGAACTCCAGCGCCTCACCGGAGCTGAGCACCTGGCCTTCTACGACAGCATCTCGCCCATCGTCGACGCCGGCTCCATCGACATGGATAAAGTCTACTTCGCCGCGCGCTGGGATAAGGGCAGCGCCGACTACCTGAATTGCCCCCTAACCAGACAAGAGTATGAAGCGTTCCTGGATGCGCTCACCACGGCAGAGACCGTGCAGGCCCATAGCTGGGACCAGCCGCCCTCCGAACCCTCAGATCCCTCAGACCCCTCCGCCGCGCCCCTCGCCTACTTTGAAGGCTGTTTACCCATCGAAGAGACCGCGCGGCGCGGCCGCGATACCCTTCGCTTCGGCCCCATGAAGCCGGCCGGCCTCACCAATCCCAAAACCGGACGCTGGCCTTACGCCGCCGTGCAACTGCGCAAGGAAAACCTCCGCGCCGATAGCTACAACCTGGTTGGCTTCCAGAATCACCTGCGCTTTGCCGAACAGGCCCGCGTGCTGCGCATGATCCCCGGCCTGGAACACGCCACCTTTCTGCGCTACGGACAGATCCACCGCAACACCTACATCAACGCGCCCTCCCTGCTGCACGAGACCCTGCAACTGCGCGCTCACCCCCGCATCCTCATCGCCGGACAACTCTCCGGCGTCGAGGGCTACACCGAGTCCATCGCCGGCGGTCTGCTGGCTGGCCGCTTCGCCGCCGCTCTCGCCCACGGTCTCCAGCCCACCCCGGCCCCTCGGCTCACCGCTCACGGCTCCCTCATCCGCTACATCACCCACGCGGACCCCAAGCGCTTCCAGCCCGCCAACATCACCTTTGACCTGCTCCCTCCGCTCGAAGACCAACTTCGCCGCCGGATTCGCGACAAAAAGGAGCGGCACAGGATCCAGTGTGAGCGCGCTCTCTCCGCCTGGGATCAATGGCTCGCAGGCGCTGCACAGCCCATCCCCTGACCGCTACCCCGCTACTCCGCCTGGCGCTTGTTCCTCGGCTTCAGCTTGAACCAGATCGGGCTGCCAATAAACTTGAAGGCGCTGCGAATCTCGTTGGCCAGAAACCGCTCATAACTGAAGTGCAGCTTCCCCCCGCGATCCGTAAACAATACAAACGTCGGCGGAGCCACCGCCGCCTGCGTCATGTAGTAGATCTTCACCCGCCTCTTCATCGGAACGCTGGCGCGCTGAAAGTCGATCTTCTCCAGAAAGCGATTCATCGCTCCAGTCGAAATGCGCTTGCGCCGCTCCCTCGCCACCAGCTCCACCTTCTTGAACACCTCTTCCATCCCCTTGGACTCCGCTGCAGAGACAAACAGCACCGGAGCATAATCCAAAAACTTCAACGCATTCCGCAACTGCTCCTCGTAGATCTTCTTGTCCGCCGGCTTCTGGTCCTTCCCTGCTCCCTTGCCGTCCGGCCCGCTCTTGCTCACCAGATCCCACTTATTCACCACTACAATCACGCTGCGGCCGCTCTCATGGGCGTAGCCTCCAATATTCGCATCCGCGGCAGCCACGCTTTCGCTGGCATCGATCACCAGCAGCGCCACATCGGCAGACTCCAGATGCTTGCGGCTCATAATCACCGATAGCTTCTCCGCCATCAGCTTTGTCTTACCCTTACGCCGGATCCCGGCCGTATCGATAAAACGGAACCTGTGCCCATCCCTCTCCACCACCTCATCCACTGCATCGCGCGTCGTTCCCGCAATCGGCGAAACAATCGCCCGCTCGCTCCCGGTCAGGGCATTCAGCAGCGTGCTCTTGCCCACATTGGGCCTGCCGATAATGGCAATCTTCGTCTCCCGCGCAATATGCTCGCCATGCGTGCGCAGCCGCCGCGCCGGGCTGGAACCCGACTCCTGCGGCAACGGCTGTGCCTCCACAGCCGCCTTCACCCCAACCTCACCATCTCGATCTTCCTCAGCCCGCTCTTCCAGCCCCTCCGGATGCTCCTTCGCCTCCTCAGCCGCCGACTCCCCAGGCAGGGCGCCCCACACCGCGTCCAGCAGATCGCCAATGCCCGAACCATGTTCCGCGGAGATCGGAAAGACGTTGCGGAATCCCAGGCTGCGAAAGTTCTCCGCTGCGGCAAACATCTCTGCCGTGTCCATCTTGTTTACAGCCAGAAACACCGGCTTGCCGCCCAGCAGCAGCAAACGCGAAAGGTCCACATCCGGCGAGGCAAGCTCACTGCGCCCATCAATCACCAGAATGATCGCATCCGCCTCCTCCAGTCCCGCCCTGGCCTGGCGAAAGATCTCCGCCGGAATCAGCTCCTTGTCATCCGGAACCACGCCGCCCGTGTCCACCAGCCGCGCCGTGCGCCCGGCCCACTCCACCTCGCCATAGATGCGATCCCGCGTAATCCCCGGCTCATCTCCTACAATCGAGCGCCGCGTCCCGGTCAGCCGATTGAACAGCGTCGACTTGCCCACGTTGGGCCTTCCGCAGATGGCCACCAGCGGAGCCTGCGCCGGCTCGCTCCGCCCGCCCTCAGCAGCAACGCTCAACTGCTCCGCCAAAGCCTCCGCCTGCCGCCACTGCCGCTCCTCGCTCTCTTCCAGCCTCTCCTTCGACTCTCGCCCCGTGCCCCTCCGCTCTGCAAGCTCACGCCCGGGCTCTCCATCGTTCCCAACCCCTGCGCGTCCTCGCACCACCACCTTGCGTTCGCGCTCCGGGCTCCTGGTCGGTGTTCTGGCGGCCTTCTGCGCCGCGGCCTTCTTGGCTGCAATCTGCTTGCGCTTCTTCGGAGAAGCCGCTGCCGTTGCGGAGTTCGCGCTCTTTCCCGGCGTCTTGCCCAGCCGTGGCCGCGTGCTCGCCTGCCGGTGCTTCTTACCCATGCGCTTCTTCTGTTCGCGTCTTGGAGCCATGCAGCTTACCTTCTTTCGCGCATCCAGAGCGCAGTCTTCATTATAGGAACGAAACCCCGCACTCCCTTGCCAACCACCATCCCAGCCCCAATCTCTCCTTCCTCGCGACGCCCATCCGTCATCGCAACCAGGCGCCTTCCGCGCCGTCGCGAACCGGCGATTATCATCAACCTAGCCCGATGCCCTTCGCCCCGCCATCCTCATCGGCCAACGCCGCTCCGGCAGATCACAAGCTGCCCTCCCTCCGCGACTTCTTCCATCCCGGTGGGCTCTTGGCGCGCTCCTCGTTAGCCTTTGAGCATCGCCCCGGCCAGTACACCATGGCCCGCGAGATTGAAACCTGCCTCAATCAGCACCGTCACCTCATCGTCGAGGCGGGCACCGGAACCGGTAAAACCCTGGCCTACCTTCTGCCCGCACTGCGCCGCGCCAGAGAGCTCCAGCAGCGCATCATCATCTCCACCGGAACCAAAAACCTTCAGGAGCAGCTCTTCTTCAAAGACATTCCCTTCCTGGAGTCGCTCCTCGGCCCGCTGCGCGTCTGCTACATGAAGGGTCGCGCCAACTACGTCTGCAAACAAAAACTCTATGCCCTGCGCGATAACCCTCTGCTCACCGGCCTGGAAGAGATCTCCCACTTCCACTCCATCCTGCAATGGGAGCGCAGCACCGAAACCGGCGACCGTGCCGAGATCGAAGACCTTCCCGAAGACTCCGCTCTGTGGCGCAAGCTGGACGCCCGCAGCGACGCCTGTCTCGGCCAGACCTGCCCCAACTGGGAGCAGTGCTTCATCACCTCCATGCGCCGCAAGGCCATCGAATCAGAGCTCATCATCGTCAACCACCACCTCTTCTTCGCAGATCTCTCTATCAAGCAGCAGGCCGCCGGCGCTCCAGACGCCGGCATCCTCCCCGAGGCTGCCGCGGTCATCTTCGATGAGGCCCATGAGCTGGAAGATGTCGCCAGCCAGTACTTCGGCATCGCCCTCAGCAACGCCCGCTTTGAAGAACTCTCGCGCGACACCGAGATCTTCCTGCGCGCCAAAGGCGTCAGCACCAGCACCATTGAGAGCGCCACGCAAACCCTCCGCGAGCGCTCCAAACTCTTCTTCGCCTCCCTGCCCACCGGAGCCTCGGAGTTGGGCCGTCTGGAGTTCAACGATCGCGCGAGCTTTCTGGAAGAGCGCGGCGATGCTTACCTGGGCGCGCTCAACGCCCTCCAGCGCCTTGAAGGCGAGCTCGAACGCCTGCGCGACGTCGAAGAAGCCGCCGGCCTGCGCAATCGCGCTGCGAACATCCGCAACCATCTCAGCTTCCTCCTTCAGTCCACAGACGCCAACACCGTCTTCTGGATCGAACGCCGCGCCGCCTCTGGCCTGCGCAACGCCGCCCGTGGCCCCGTCGGCGCTCCCTCTGCTCTCTCTCAGGCCTTCAGTACCCACCTGCTGGCTACTCCCATTGACGTCTCCACCCTGCTCTCGGAAACACTCTTCGCCCTCTATCCCACGGTCATCCTCACCTCCGCTACCCTCGCCGTAGCCGATCCAACCGATGCCGCTCCAACCGAAGCAACCTCAGCAGAACCAAACCCAGACTCCAGCGCCCACCACGCTAAACCTGGCTTCGACCATCTCAAGCGCCGTCTCGGCATCCTCTCACCCCGCGAGTTGGTCATCCCCAGTCACTTCGACTACCCTCGCCAGGCACTTCTTTACCTTCCGCCCCACATGCCCAGGCCGCAGGATCCCAACTTTCTCCCTCAGGCCTCGGAGAAGATTCGCCGCGTCCTCGAAATCACCCAGGGCCGCGCCTTCTGTCTCTTCACCAGTCACGCCCAGATGCGCAATCTCTATGAGAGCCTGCTCAGCCAACTCCCCTACCCTTTGCTCCTCCAGGGCTCCGCGCCCCGCCACATCCTGCTCCAGCAATTCCGCGAGACCCCCAACGCGGTGCTCTTCGGAACCAGCTCCTTCTGGCAGGGAATCGACGTCCAGGGCGAGCAACTGAGCTGCGTCATCATCGATAAGCTCCCCTTCGCCGTCCCCACGGACCCCATCACCAAGGCCCGCAGCGACGCCATCCACGCCGCCGGCGGCAACGCCTTTCAGGAACTCCACATACCCCAGGCGGTCATCGCTCTCAAGCAGGGCTTCGGCCGCCTCATCCGCTCCCTCGACGATCGTGGCGTCCTTATGCTCCTCGACCCCCGCATCCGCACCGCTCGCTACGGTCCCATCTTCCTTCGCTCGCTGCCTCCCTACGCACTCACTCAGGAGATTGCCGACGTCGAACGCTTCTTCGCCTCCTCCTGCCCATCGGCGCCCTCCGCCTGAACCACGCGCTCAGATCCCTCCAAGCCCTTCCACCCAACCAGCCCCACCACCCAACCGGTAAAATGGAAGATGGCGAAAACTCTCCACCGATTGGAGCCCCACCCACCATGTTTGAAGTCACGGTACAGGCCGGATTCTCCTCAGGCCACTACCTCCGCAACTACCACGGCAAGTGCGAAAACCCGCATGGTCACAACTACCGCGTGCTGGTCACGCTCGTCGGCGAAGATCTGGATGAAGCCGGCCTGCTGCTGGACTTCAAACTTCTCAAGCAGGTCCTCCGCCCCACCGTCGAATATCTTGATCACCAGATGATCAATGATCTGGAACCCTTCACCACCCTCAACCCTTCGGCTGAAAACCTCGCCCGCTACTTCTATGAGAAGACCGCGGCCCAGATGCTGCAGATGACCTCCGGACGCGTCCGCATCAAAGATTGCACGCTCTATGAGACAGACACCAGCTTCGCCCGCTACTACCACGCCGTTCCTCCTGCAGGGAAGTAGCATGCGCCTCATCGAGCTCTACAAATCCGTGCAGGGAGAAAGCTCCTTCACCGGACTTCCCTGCATCTTTGTCCGCCTCGCCGGCTGCAACCTGCGCTGCGCCTGGTGCGACTCAGAGTACACCTTCACCGCCGGCGAATCCTTCTCCGCCGCAGAGATCCTCACCAGAATCGAAGCCCTCGCCCCCTGCCGCCTCATCGAGTTCACCGGCGGCGAGCCCCTGCTCCAGGCCCCTGAACTGCTGCCTCTCATGCAAGAACTTCTGGCGCGCGGCTATACGCTCCTGCTGGAGACCAGCGGCGAGCGCCCACTCGCCGATGTACCCTCCGCCGTCCACAAAATCGTAGACGTCAAGTGCCCCGGAGCCGGATCCGCAGCGAACACCTTCCGCCTGGAGAACCTCGCCGCGCTCACCCCCAGGGATGAAGTCAAGTTCGTCCTCACCAGCCGCGCTGACTACGAGTTTGCCCGCGAGTTCCTCCACACCCACGACCTCGCCGCTCGCTGCGGCCACATCCTCTTCTCACCGGCGTTCCTCAAGAACCCCAGCGACCAGCGCTCTACCACCAACTGCGCTCTCGATCCCCGCCTGGTCGTCGAGTGGATGCTCGCCGACGGCCTCCCCGCTCGCCTCAGCCTGCAAATCCACAAGTACATCTGGGAACCCCTCCGCAAGGGCGTATAGCCGCTCCCAGCACCCTGCCGAAAAGCAAACCGACGTCATGCCGACGCAAGGTTGCGCTCTCATGCGACCCGTCAATCAAGCAGCGCTCTCAGGAACGCATCCTCTTCCAAAGCCTCTTCATTGCAGCCCACCGAGCCCCCAGACCCCTGCCATACATCCACTGGACCAACCCCGCATAGGCCTCCGCATCCATCTTTCGTGGCGGGCTCACATGCAGTTTCCAGCCTCTGCGCCGCACCAGCACCGTCTTTACGGCTGTCATCTCCAATAATCCCTCGGCGCCGCGTGTCACCCCGTAACCGCTCTCTCCCCGCCCGCCAAAAGGAGCCCGTGGATCCGCCGTAGGCGCAATGATGTCGTTGACCAATAGCGTCCCGGCCTTCAGCATGCCGCCCAGCGCGTGCGCCATCTTTTCTCTGTTCCTGGCGCAGAAGATCGCCACTGTCAGCCCATAGGAGCACTCCGCATAAAGCTCCGGCACATGCAGCATCGTCTCTGCTTCTATCAAGGAGATCACCGGAGCGAACAGATCACTGCAGGCCACCGCCATGCTGGGCAAAGCCCTGTCCACCACCAGCGGCCTCTGCGCCTGCGGCTCAAACGCTCCCTTTACCTCCGCGCCCTGGCCCACCGCCTCTTCCAGCACCACCCGCAAGCGCTGCGCAGTTCCCTCCTCCAGCGCCACGGCTGGAACCTTCTCCAGCTCCGCCTGCAACAGCGGCCGCAGCGCCATCATCGTTGCCGGCGTCGCAAACAGCCTGCGCGGAGACATGCACACCTCAGCCCCGTTCAAGCGCAGCCCAAAGGCCACCGTCTTGGCTACTTCACCCAGATCCGCAGAAGGCGTCACCACAATCGCGTCGGCCCCGGAGAGCTCCAGCACCGCCGGTGTCGCGCTCTCCGCCAGTTCCGCCAGCAGCCGACGGCCGGTTCGCGAAGATCCCGTAAAGATCACCTTGTCCGGGCGCATCGCCAGAGCCTTCTGCGCCGCCTCCACGCTCTCATCGGTCACCGTCAGCACGCCCTCGGGCAAACCCGCATCGGCCAGCGCTCGCGCTGCCACCAGCGCCACCGCCTCACCTCCCAGACCCGGCTTCCAGGTCACGCGATTGCCCGCAGCCAGCGCCTGCAAAACATGCGACCCCGGAATGAAAAGCGGAAAGTTGGAAGGGCCAATCACCAGCACATGGCCCAGCGGCACACGCTGGATCTCGCCAGCTACGCCCGCCATCCACAAAGGCCGCCCGCTCAGGCCCAACCTCTGCGGAACCAGAATCCGCGCCGCCTTCTGCTCCAGAAACCTGCACCCTGCCAGCAGCGGCATCAGCTCTGCCATCAGCGTATCGCCATGGCTGCGCGCCAGCCGTGGCGAAATCGCCTCGCAGAACTCCTGTGCGCGCTCCGCCATCAACCCCCGCGCCGCACGCAGAACGCGCAGCCGGACCTTCACCGGCGTAGAGCTCCAGCGCCGCGGACCGCTCTCCGCAGAAGCCCCACCCTCCAACCAACAGAACTCCCCAACGCCCGGGCATGGAAGCTTCACCGGCTCGGCATCTGCACTCACCCTGGCCTTCTCAACCCGCACCTCATCCTTATCCTTCATGGCCAACTCCTCATCCCGTGGCCGGACGCCAAATACCATCCCTTCCCAACCACAGCCTGCAATCCGCACTCGATCCGTATGAGATCCGCAAAAGATCCGCAAAAGGCCTACACCAGATCTGCAAAAGGTCTGCCCAGGACCCGCCCGTTAGAGCATTCTCCGCACCGCACGCCTCGTCCGCTCCGCAACCAGACCAAAAGCCATACGGCCGGCAGACCGACTCACAGACCAGCTACCGTCGGGGCTCCCCGACCCGCTCACTCCCCGGCCAATCGGCTCTGCCTCCAGATCCTCTGCCGCCTCCGACTCGTGCTCGTCGCCCAGCACCATCAACACCAGTCCAAAGATAGCACCCTGCCTCTCCGTCGCCTCGGGAGAAAACTCCACCAGCGCGCCGTACGCTGCTCCAGCCGCCGCGCCCACCAACCATCGCCTCGCCCAGTCTCTCGTCTTCGTCTCCAATCCCTCTCCAGACGTCGTCTCCTCCATCTCCGCAGCCCGCGCAGCAGACTCCGGCCCGCTGGGAGAAAACAGCCTCTCCACGGCAGAGATTGCCGCCGTCGCTGCCAAACCCGCCACCACACCCGCTACCAGACCCTTCATCAGCGAACGGTCCGGCAAATCAACCGGCGAACTAGCCTGCGAATCCTCTCTCTCGCTCTCGCTCACGGCAACTCCTCCTTCATCCAGCCCAGCCTCCCCTCGCGTCCCTGCCTCCCGCAAAACCATCGCACGCTGGAAGCCACTGCCGAGGTCTCAAGCTCGCGCGGCAATATCACCATCCTCCACCACCTGCCTCAACTGGCTCTCGCTGGGCGGTGCGGTCATCAAGCTCACCACCAACAGACTCAGCACAGACACAACCAGCGCCGGCACAATGGCATCGGTCGCGGCCATCCCTGCGGGCAGATGCGGCGTAATCCAACCCCAGCTCACCGTCGTCACCGTTCCTGCGGCAATGCTGGCCACAGCCCCCTGCGCCGTCGCTCGCCGCCAGAAAAACGCTGCCAGAATCACCGGCGTCAGCGCCGCAGCATAAATCGTATAAGCGTACAGCGACTCCTGCAGCACAGAGGTCGTTCCCAGCGACTGATACAGCGCCCACGCCCCCAGCCCCACCACCATCAAACGGCTCACCAGCAGAACCTGCTTGTTGCCCGCCTCCGGTCTCATATAGCGCACAAAGATGTCGTTCACCAGGTTCGTCGCCGGCGAAAACAGATAATTATTCGCCGTGGATACCACCTTGGCGAAGATCGCTCCCACCAGCAACGCTCCCAGGATCGCCAAAGGCCTCGCTCCAGACCCCACCCCGCTCCAACCTCCAAAGGCATGCACCGCCGTATACGCCAGAACCTCTCGCGGCCGCGCATGCACCTCGCCCGTCTTGTACATCGCGGATCCCACCACCGCGATCGCCACAATAATCGACTCCAGAATCAACGTTCCCACCAGCCATCCCACCGTGGCCCGCCGCGCTGCTCGCTCGCTCCTCGCAGAAAAAAACTTTTGATACATCGATTGATTTCCCAGCATCAGCAGGCACGTCGGCAAAAAGATCGCAAAGGCAGACTGAACCTCCTGCGGCGCTCCTCCCGCCACCGTCGGCGCTGCATAGTAGCTCTGGAACGGACGCAGATCCCCAAACACCTTGAAGTGCGAGGCCGGCAGAGCGGCCCGAACCTGCCCCCACCCGCCGCCCAGGTGAACCAGCACCGGCAACGCCGTAATCATGGTGAACGTAGCCAGCAGCCCGATCACCACGTCCATATACGCCACCGAACCCATCCCTGCAATCGCTGTAAATACGCTCACAAAGCAAGCCAGAATCACCTGCCCGCTGCGCGCCGTCACCTGCGGAAAGATCAGATGCAGAATGTCGCCGCCACCAATAAATTGATAGCTCGTAATCGCCGTATACGTGAACAAAACCGCGATTACGCCCAGCACCCGCGCCGTCTGGTTATAGCGCACCTCCAGCAGATCCGGAATCGTAAACTGCGCAAACTTCCTCGCCCGCGGCGCAATAAAGTAGATCAGCAGCAGCCCGGCCCATCCACCACCTGCCTGCCACAGCGCCGCAAACCCATGCTTGTACGCGTTCTCCGCCCCGCCCAGCAGCGAACCCGAACCAATCCAGCTGGAAAGCAGGGTAAACACCAGCACAAACGCCGGCAGCGAGCGCCCCGCCACCAGATAATCCGCCTTGGTCTTCACCCTGCCAAGCCTGGCCAGCGAAACACCCAGCAGCGTCAAAACGATAAGGCCCAGCACCACAGCGTAGAGGATCATGCGTGCGCCAATTCTATCTGACGCGCGCTTTCATCGGCGCGCCTCCCCCCATCCGGCTCAACCCAATCCGCTGTCTCTCCATCCCCTTTCAATGTTAACCTCCCTCAAGGAGCAAATTGAAACATGCCGATCCTTCGCCCTTTCTTCCTGGCCGTGCTAAGCCTCTCCACCCTCGCCGCCTCAGCGCAGTCTACGCCCCTCACCCTCGCCGTCGACCTCACCGATGCTCCGCGTAAAATCCTGCACGCCACAGAGACCATCCCCGTCACCGCCAGCTCCCAGCCCACGCCGATGACCCTCGTCTATCCGGAGTGGATCCCCGGCGAACACGGCCCCACCGGCCCCATCATCAACCAGGCCGGCTTCATCATCACCACCCCCACCGGCCAGCCGGTCAAGTGGACCCGCGACCTGGTCGATATGTTCAGCTATCACATCACAGTGCCCGCAGGCGTCACCCAGTTGAACGTCAAAATGGACTTCCTGGCCACCGGCAACGGCAACTTCACGGAAGGCGGATCCACCAGCGCCAACCTCGCGCTCCTGAGCTGGAACACCCTCCTGGTCTACCCCCTCAACGGAGACATCCAGCACACCAAGGTGGATGACATCCTGGTCTCGCCCTCCATCACCATCCCCGCTGGCTGGCGCTTCGGCACCGCGCTGCAGCCCACCGGCGGCGCAACCGAAACCTCCTCCCACGTCGTCTTCCAGACCGTCTCCCTCTACCAGCTCGTCGACTCGCCTGTCCTCGCCGGCCGCTACTTCCGCGAGATTGATCTGGCGCCGGACGTCACCCCGCACCACTACCTCGATCTCGCCGGCGATGGTCCCGAGGACCTCGCGCTCTCTCAGCAACACATCGACCAGTTCTCCAAGCTGGTGCGCGAGACGGGAGTCCTCTACGCCTCCCGCCACTACACCTCCTACCACTTTCTGGTCACGCTCTCGGACCAGGTTGCTCACTTCGGCCTCGAACACCATCAGTCCTCCGACGACCGCGTCCCGGAGAAGACCTTCATCGATGAGGGCATGTTCACGGAAGAAGGGGATCTGCTTCCTCATGAGTTCACCCACTCCTGGAACGGCAAGTACCGCCGTCCCGCCGGGCTGGCCACAGACAACTACCAGGAACCCATGAAGGGAGATCTGCTCTGGGTCTATGAAGGGCTCACCAACTACCTAGGCGATGTTCTCGCCGCCCGCTGCGGCATCTGGAGCGCGGAAGTCTTCCGCGACCGCCTCGCCACCATCGCCGCCGACCTCAATGACGCTCGCCCCGGACGCACCTGGCGCGACCTGCAGGACACCGCCAGCGCCGCGCAGATCCTCTATGACGCCGGCGGCTCTTATGACAACTGGCGCCGTGACGTCGACTACTACGATGAAGGCGACCTCCTATGGCTGGAGATAGATGAGACCATCCGCGCCAAGACCAACGGCAAGAAGAGCCTCAACAACTTCCTGGCGGCCTTTGAAGGTCTGGGGGGCAACACCCCGCCCAAGGTTGTGCCCTACACCTTTCAGGACATCGTCGACGGACTCAACGCGGTCGTACCCAATGACTGGGCAACCTTCCTCCGCACCCGTCTGGACTCCAACCAGTTTCATGCCCCGGAGATTGCGGGGATCAACAGCCTCTCCGGCTACCAGCTGGTCTACACGGACAAGCCCAACTACTGGTCGCAAATCATCGAAAGCGACGGCCTGAACGCAACCTATTCGCTCGGCTTTACGGTGAGCGCTACCGGCACAGTGGGTGACGTCATCATCGGCAGCATCGGCTACAACGCGGGCCTGGCGCCGGGCTTTCAGATCATCGCGGTCAACAACCGTGCCTTCACTCCTGCGCTGCTTCGCGCCGCCATTGACAACGCCAAAGGCAACGGCCCGGCCATCAACCTGATCGTAGAGAACACGGGCAACTTCAAGGTAATCTCCATCAACTACCATGGTGGCGAGCGCTACCCGCAACTGCAGCGCGTCGACAACACTCCGGACCTTCTGGACGCCATCATCTCCCCGCTCTCGGGCCAATAAGCGGGTGGCCCAATTCCGGTCTCGCGGGTGCCCCACATCTCGCTCTTTGAGATGTGGGTTTGCAGGATGTTAGCCTTCCCCCATGACGGCAGGGTTGGAACGTCGATACGGCAACGGTCACGATCACTTCGTAACGTTCTCCTGCTATCGCCGTCTGCCTTATCTTGCCTCGCCAGAGTCGCGTCTGATCTTTGAACGATGCCTCGAAAAAGTCCGGCAGAGTTACGGATTCACCGTGGACGCCTACGTCGTTATGCCTGAGCACGTCCACCTGCTGGTGAGCGAGCCATCGCGGGGCAATCTCTCCGTGGTGTTGCAGGCGCTCAAGATTTCGGTGGCCCGAAAGATGACGCCGAGGCCGTTCTGGCAGCGCAGGTTTTACGACTTCAACGTCTTCACCGACGTCAAGCGCATCGAAAAGCGGCAGTACATCCATCGCAACCCGTTCACGCGCGGCCTGGTGGCGCACCCGAAGGACTGGGCCGGGTCAAGCTATCGGCACTGGGCTTATGGCGAAGAGGGTTTGGTGCATGTCACCTCCACATGGACGTATGCTGAACGGCTCTCGGCGCAACTAACGTGCAAGCCCACATCTCAAAAAGCTAGATGTGGGGCACCCACAGTCGAGGTCGAGGCGAGCAATCAGAACGTGCAAACATAAGAAGTGGGCCATCCGCCGGCTGCCTGGCGTGGACCGTGGCCAGACCCCACAAGCCGCACCGCCTCCTGCTTGAGTTCCAGCGTGTACCGTACCCCCGCTTCGCCATCGTCATCTTCAACTCCCTTCCGCATCAGAACAACTCGCTATGGGATACGTTTTGCGCGGGGGAGGTCAGCCGCGCCTCACCCACCTCCGCGGCTTCGCATCTGGCGCGCCATCCCTTCCAGCGCCCGCTCCGGATTACCCTCCGGCACGGCAACCCCCATCCTGGCGCACATCTGTGCCACCATCTCCCTCGCCACCGCCGCCCGCGTCTCCAGCGGCAGATCCAGCATCCGCGCAAAGAACGTCTCCATGATATCCAGATCCTGCTCCCGCAGCCTCGCCACGGCATCGGCAGGGAACATCGCCCCCACTCCCTGCGCCAACGGCCCAGTGGCCTGCGTGTTCGCCAAGGCCGACGCGCGCCGCGGATACAGCAAGCTCGGCTCATCCAGCCGTTCATGCACCACCAGCGTTCCGGCCACCAGATCCCCCAGCCGCTGATTCTGCCGGTTGCACAGCATCGTCACCACCCCCACCAGGTAAAAGCTGGGCAACAGATCCACTACCCGCAGCAGGTTTCTCGCCAGCGACTCAAACAGCGTAATCTGCCTCCCGGAGTCCTTCATCACCCGCAGCTTCATCACCCGCTTGCCCGGTGTCTGCCCATGCCAGTACGCCTCAAACAGCGTAAAGTAGCCCCACACCACGCAGAAGTTCGCAAAGATCAGCAACGCAACAAACCACTTCCCCGCCACGGACGCCAGCCCGCTGCCCACGGCAGCCAGCGTACCGGCGGAGGCCAGCAGCACCAGCCCAATCAGCTCCACAAAGAAGAATGCTGCCAGCACCAGCACATCCAGCAGCGCGGCCAGAAACCGGCTGCCCACTCCGGCGACGCTGTACTGCAAATCCACCTGCTCAGGCGTCTCGATATAATGCGACTCAGTGGGTAGGGAAGACGCCTCGTCACGGAGCTTTGGCTGCTCAAAACCCGGCATCATGGCAAACCTCCGCAATGCTCTCCCTTAGCTCTCAGTCTCTATGCTCTCAAACCTTTGGATCGACTCCCGTAAGAATAACTGGGACCGGCTGGAGGCGCTCGTTCGCCAGGTCGAATCCAACGGAGTCAAAAGCCTTCCCCCCGCCCAACTCCGCGATCTCGGCCTGCTCTACCGCCAGGCCGCTGCAGATCTCTCCGCAGCCCGCGCCGACCCCTCCGCAAAGGCGCTGGCGCAGTACCTCAACCGCCTGGTCGGCCGCGCTCACAACTACGTCTACTCCGGCCGCCGCATCTCCTTCCGCAGCCTCTGGAGCTTCTTCGCCTACGGCTATCCTCGTCTGCTGCGCCGTCTCTCCGGCTACGTTCTGGCCGCCACTCTGGTCAGCTTCCTCGCCGGCCTGCTCGGCGCTCTCATCGTTCTGCTGCGCCCGGAGTTCGGCGTCATCTTCCTTGGCGCCCAGCGCGTCGCCAACCTCGATCAGCACAAGATGTGGACAGAAAGCGTCCTGAGCATGAAGCCGCAGGCCGCCTCCGGCATCATGACCAACAACATCACGGTCTGCTTCCTCACCTTCGCCGGAGGCATCACCGCGGGTCTCTTCACGCTCTACTCCCTGTTCAACAACGGCCTGATGCTGGGCGCCATCGCCGTAGTCTGCCGTCAGCATCACATGGCGCTCAGTCTGTGGAGCTTCATCGCCGCCCACGGCGCGCTGGAACTGCCCAGCATCATGATCGCCGGCGCAGCAGGACTTCGTCTCGCCGCGGGCATCCTCTTTCCCGGCATGCTACGCCGCCGCGCCGCACTCGCCCTGGCGGGCATGGAAGCCGTACAACTCCTGGCCGGAACCATCCCGCTGCTGATCGTTGCCGGCACGCTGGAGGCCTTCCTCTCGCCCACCCACACCCCGGTCGCGCTCAAGTTCAGCGTCGGAGCCATCCTCTTCACCGGCCTCGTCCTCTGGCTCGGCGAAGTGGGTAGAACATCCAGAGCAAGATAAAGAGCACAGCAAACCGAACAGAAAGGTAACCCGCTCACGACTTGCAAGGCAGGTTGCAATCGACCCAGGACTCAGCCGATCCCAAACTGAGGGCGAACCGACGCCGGAACCTGTTTACCATCCTCCGAGTAGCAGAACGCGGAACGCGAGGTGGACGAACTGCAAGCTGGCATGAAGCTCCCATCCCCAATTCCTCCGCAATCGTCGGTGTCTTCCAGCCACGCGCCAGAGCCTCCACAGCCCAGCGTTTACGCAGCACGAAAAAGCTGCGCAAGTTCCCTGCATGGGACGACCCGAGTTGTAGCCTGCACGCTGCCCCATAACGGCGTCGGCTCTGAGCTGGCCCCTGTACCGCCATCCACCAGCACGCTCGGCACGCGTCCGGAGTTCCGCTCGCAACGGAAGCTAGCTGGAATCCTCCCCTAGCCTCAGAACAGACTGCGTGCCGCCCGGGAGACGCCCTCTGCTGACATGGGGTGCTGATCAGGGAAGTTCGCAATCTCGCGTGCGGTCAACTGCCCGGCAACCGCAAGACCGATCTCGCCAATAAGGCTGCCTGCATCGATACCAACTACCCAACCGCCCACGAGACGAAGACTTTCCGGCTCGAAAAACAGACGGATGCCTCCTTCCATCTCTCCCATGATCTGGGCCCGCGAATCGTCAGCAAAATTATATCCACCCGTGACCAGACGTATCCCTGCCTTCGCTGCGGCTGCACCGGTCATGCCCACATAGGCAGCAGCCGGAATGGTAAAGACAGTAGTCGGAACCGGTGCGCGGTCAAAATAATCACAAGGCACATCCCCACCCAGAATGTTATGCGCAGCCACCAGCGACTGGCGCACCGCCGCATGGAAGAGAAGCACCTTGCCGTTCACATCCCCACAGGAGTAAATATGGGGCGCCTTGGTCTGCATCGCCTCGTTTGCCACTAGATAGCCCGCCGAAGTGAACTCCACGTCGCAAGCGCTTAACCCCTCTGGAACCACGGGATGCCTGCCCGTAGCAAGGATCACCTGCTCTGCCTGCACGGTCTTTACCGTATCTCCCACCTGGTACCGAACCTGAAGTCCCTCATTCAGCTTCTCCACCCCCAGCACCTTGGTGCGAACAACAATCTCTATCCCAGGATCTAAAAGCGGAGTAAGCGTTTCCACCATCTCCGCGTCCATTCGCGTAAGAACGTGTTCGCTGCGATGAAGCAGCGTAACCTTCGTACCGAAGGCCGCAAAAAAGGTTGCTGTCTCCAAACCGATATATCCCCCGCCAATAATAACCATAGAGCGGGGCTGCACGGTAAAGTCTGTATGCAGCTTGTATAGGTCAGTACTTGTAAGACAAAGCTCCGCGCCGGGGATGGGAGCAATCGAAACCTCCGTGCCGCTGGCCACAATGATAGAACGCGCACTGTACCGCTGCTCGCCACTATTTGTTTCCACCAGAACCGTGTGGGCATCCAGCATCCGTGCTCGCCCGTGGACAAGAGTCACGAGCGGAGCCTCCTCTAGCTCCTTGGCGTGTTGGGCATAGCGAATCTCCTGCACCTTATTCTTATGCGCCACGATCGCGGAATAATCCGCCACAGCGCCGCCTCGGATGCCGTAATTCTGAAACCGCTGATGCCGATGCAGATGCTGCGCCATCTCTCGCACTGCCTTGGAAGGTACGCACCCTTCAGAGAGGCAATTACCGCTCATCACGCCTTTGGTGTCCACCATAACCACCTGGCGCCCAGCCTTGGCTAGACGGAACGCCGCGGGGTAGGCTCCACCGCCTGCTCCAATCGTAACTAAATCTACATTCTTTGTTGCACCCATGCTTTTCACCTCAACTGCAGAAAGCCTACCATATCGCCCTTTTACAAATACGAAACTGACACCGAAATTCGGCCAACAACAAAATGGAAACCCTCGTTCTCTGACAGCCGTGAAGAGGGCAAAAAAAGAGAACAACATCGCGACGCCCTCGCCGAAACAACGCCCCAGGCATTAACGCGAAATCAGCCCCGCCGCCCTCACGCCGAACATAACCCCGACCGATCTGGTTCACCAATCCGATCTTCGCTCCAGCAAGATCGCCGGCTGCAAGACGCAGCGACAGCACGCTGCAGCACAACCTTCCGGAACGGACAGAGTCGAGCGCTGCATCCAGACCATCCGTCTGCCCGCACGGAATCTTCCGCGAAACGCTTCCATGCAGAGATGTGAAAACTCCGTTGTTCTGAAAAGCGCAGAAACCATCCAACTGTTCCCGCGCCTTCCAGAAATCCCCGACAATCTACAATGCGAATTTTAAGCTCTTCCTTCCTCTCCGCGGCTGGCAGCACCTTTTTTCGTTGAGCACCCAATCATTTTTTTCCTTAGCGATTGGCGCCACCATCAGAACTTGATTCAAAAGGGCCACTTCCAATTGCGAATATCCTCCCGATCATTCCCGTTTTCATGGGCGTAGCGAATGCACTCAGTCATCTGATCGCGCAACCATTCCTTGGTATGCGACCCTCGATCACGCAGCTTCGGCACCCGATCAATCACGTCGACGGACAGATTGAATCGATCGATCTGGTTCACAATAGCTAGCTCAATCGGGGTGCAGATGCTACCCTCCTCCTTATAGCCGCGCACATGCAGGTTCTCGTGGTTGGCGCGGCGATAGGCGAGTTTATGGATCAGCGAAGGATAACCATGGAAGTTGAAGATGATGGGTTTATCCTGCGTAAAGATAGAATCGAAATCCCGGTCAGACAATCCGTGTGGATGTTCCGTTTCGGGCATCAATTTGAATAGATCCACCACATTCACAAACCGGATCTTCAGGTCCGGGAAGTGTTCTCGCAGAATGGCTGTTGCTGCTAGCGATTCCATCGTCGGTATGTCCCCGGCGCTGGCCATCACCACGTCTGGCTCACCGTCCTGGTCGTTGCTGGCCCAACTCCAGATGCCAATGCCCTTGGTGCAATGCAGGGACGCCGCCTCCATATCCAGATACTGAAGATGAAGTTGCTTGTCGGCCACAATGACATTCACATAATTCGTGCTGCGCAGGCAGTGGTCGGCTACACTCAGCAGACAATTGGTGTCGGGCGGTAGATAGATCCGCGTAACATTTGCTTTTTTATTCGTGACCAGATCCAGAAATCCCGGATCCTGATGGGTAAATCCATTGTGGTCCTGACGCCATACAACCGAGGTAATCAGATAATTCAGGGAAGCTACCGGAGCGCGCCATTTCACCTCAGTCGTACACTTCTCCAACCACTTCGCATATTGGTTGAACATAGAGTCAATCACGTGAGCAAAAGCCTCATAGGTGGAGAAGAAACCATGTCGACCTGTCAACAGGTAGCCCTCTAACCATCCCTGCAACGTGTGCTCACTCAATATCTCCATCACGCGACCATCCGGAGTAAGTTCGCCTCCATCCGCATCTTCCGGCTTGTAGTCAGCCATCCAGGTCTTCTTGCTGGCCTTGTAGATCGCCTGGAGTCGGTTTGACGCAGTCTCGTCCGCCCCAAAGACCCGGAAGCTGTTCATGTTCCTTCGCATGATCTCTTCAAGAAACTGGCCCAGAACCGCTGTTGAGCCTACCTCCGTCGTCCCCGGCTTCGCCACCGGAACGCCGAAGTCGCGGAAGTTTGGCAGGTTCAGCGGCTTTCGCAACAGGCCACCGTTCGTATGCGGGTTTGCACTCAAACGACGTTGCCCCTGCGGCGCCAACTCTTGTAATTCCGCAATCAGTCTACCCTTCTCATCGAACAGCTTCTCCGGCTTGTAACTGCGCATCCAGCCCTCCAGCAATTGCAAGTGCGCTGGATTCGTAGCCACATCGAGAATCGGAATCTCATGGCAGCGCCAGGAGCCTTCCAGCTTGTGCCCATCAAGTTCCTTCACCCCTGTCCACCCTTTGGGCGATCTCAAGATCACCATCGGCCAACGAGGACGCTCCGCGGTGTGCGTGCTGCGTGCATGCTTTTGAATTGATCGAATCTCCTCAATACAATGCTCCAGCGTCTCTGCCATCTTCTGGTGCATGATCTCTGGATCGTCCCCTTCAACCACGTACGGGGTCCATCCGTAGCCCAGGAACAGATGTTCCAGCTCCTCCGGCGAAATACGCGACAGAATCGTGGGATTCGCTATCTTGTAGCCGTTGAGGTGCAGAATAGGGAGTACCGCGCCATCACGAATGGGATTCAGAAATTTATTGGAATGCCAGGAGGTTGCCAGTGGAGCTGTCTCCGCTTCACCGTCTCCAACAACCACGGTCACAATCAGGTCCGGATTGTCGAAGGCTGCCCCAAATGCGTGCGAGACGCTATAACCAAGTTCTCCTCCCTCATGGATGCAGCCAGGCGTCTCTGGTGTGCAATGGCTGCCGATTCCGCCCGGGAAGGAAAAGGATTGGAAAAATTTCAGCATTCCTTCCTCATCCTGGCTCTTATCGGGATAAACCTCGGAATAGGTGCCTTCCAGATAGGTGCTGGAAAGAGTTGCTGGGGCTCCATGGCCTGGCCCTGAGACATAAATCATGTTCAGATCGTATTTCTTGATCAGGCGATTTAAATGCACCCAGGTAAACGTCTGGCCCGGATCAGATCCCCAGTGACCGCGCAATTCGTTTTTGATGTGCTGCCGTGTTAGCGGCTCCTTCAGAAGCGGATTCTCCTGCAAATAAAGCATTCCGGCGCAAAGATAATTGCAGGCATGCCAATAGGCATTCATCTTCCGCAGCTCCTCTGCTGAAAGCGGGTGGCGTACGGAGGCATTCTTTTTGGATGCGGGTGTCAAACTAGGTTTCGTCATGACGAAAATCTCCTTCTGGACTGCATTAATGGATCATTCTGCTGCGTGGAGCCGGATGTCCCCATGGGTCATCTCGGGTTGAAGCTTTCGTGGAGGCTTTCATGGATTCAAGAGAAATTCCTGAAATCGATACGCTGGTAGAGACGTATCGGCTCAAACAGGACAAGGCTGAAATATCTCTACCAAAGTCTGCTCAATCCGGCGCACCCAGAGCCTCTGCCGGATCACCCATGGCTCAGCGTTGAGGATGCATAGATCAGGAGGGAGGCGCCGCCACGCTTCCTTCACATTGCAATCCCAATGCCGATCCATCTCGGTCGCGACCTACGCAAGAATATCGACTCCTTCCATCAGAGGGCTACGTGCGTTGCAGATTGGGCGGCTGTGGTGTGCCTTGTTGCTCATAGCTTCCCCGCCCGCCGGGATCTTTCAGAGCATTGCTGACGATCGCTTGCTCTTCTTGAAGCATACGCCTGACAGGATGAAAAGGCTGTGACAGAAGCTACAACTCCGCTGAAACCCTCCGTTGGCGGCTCAAGCCACCCCCTCCCGCTGCATTTACTGCATTACGAATGCGCCGCCCCTCGACCACATCAAGCCCCAGGTGATTCTGGAACTCGGCACCCAGGCTGAATTCGTGCCACGCGGTCGCCTCACTGTCCACGCTTTTGCGGCAGAAGAGTTTCCTTCCTTGTTCGCTGAACCCGAAGTTACGCCAACTTCACTTCTGGCGAAGCGCACCTTTGGGGAAAAAGCAACCATTCTCCATGCCCAATATCATCGTCCGTCAGCCAAGCCGCTGCCGGACCGCTATTCGCGGTACAATGACAATCCTGCGATCGTGGCGCAAAGCCCTATCCGTGGTGAACCTCCAGCGGACCTTGCCCTCCTGGATCAGGTCGTACGCCACGTCGTACGCCACAAGGAGGCATTCTATTCGTCCGCTCGGGCCAGGTAGGATCTGGTGCCAGTCGGAACTCTGCGTCTCGCCCCAACCCAGGAGCGACGCATGGCGTTGCAGCGGAACTTCTGCAGCATGAGCGTGATGATCTTTGGTGACTCCCCGGCGTTCAACAAGATCATGGAAACGCCGGAGGCACTTGAACTGGACAGAAAAAACAGGTGAGTACCCTGCCTTTGCCGCCAGACAGAAACCCGTCGTTTCATCAGTCGATCCCTCTGTCACCCACTCGAACTTCCAGTTGCGAAAACCCCGCCCACAACAGAACGCCCCCCTACACTCTACCCTGCGCCTTCACCTCCAGATACGCACTCACCGCGCGCGCTCCCATCTCCTCCGCCGTTGTCTCCAGGATCAGCACGCCCTGCCGCTCCAACTCCGCCAGCCGCTCCTTGCGCCGCTCCAGCATCTCCTGCGCTGCCGCGCTGTGGAACATCTCCTCACGTGTCCTCGGCTCCTGCGCCGCCAACGCCTCCAATGCTGGGTGCCGCAGCAGAATCAGCACCACCACGTGCCGCCGCGCCAGCTCACCGGCCGCCGTCACCAGCTCCGGCCTTCCTGCGCTATCTGCCAACTCCGTAATCCATAAGATCAGCCCCCGCCGCCGCTGCGCCGTCTTCAGCCTCGCCACCGCCTGCAGATGATTCGCCTCTGCCGTCTCGGATCGCGTCTGGCTCAGCAGATCCATCAACATCCGCAGATGCGCAGCGCCTCTACCCGGGGGCAGCAACTGCTGCACCCTTCGCCCATAGGCCAACATCGCAAACTTGTCCCCACCACCCTGAATCACCTGCGCCAGCATGGTCACCGCAGAGGCCGCCTGATCCAGTTGCGTCACCGTCAGCAGATGCGCCGCCTCGCGCTCGCCAAACGTCTCTGCCTCAAACCCTCCGCCCCCCTGCCCGCTCGTCCACTCCGCCCTGCGCCGCAGCTCAAAGGCGGTTCTTGAAAGTCTTCCCGCTTCCAGCAGCATCCACACCTGCTGCGAGCGCTCCACCGTAAACTGCCGAGTCACCAGCCGACCGCGCCGCGCCGTAGCCGTCCAGCTTATCTTGCGCAACTCATCGCCGGGCTGATACTCCCGCAGGCACTCAAACTCTCGCCCCATTCCCCGCAACTGCAGCCTGCGCCGCTCCATCTCGATCTGCCGCGCCCGCAGCAGATAAAACTCCGTACTCCTCCGGCCGTCCTCATGCGCCGGGTAAACCCGCACCACCTGCCGCGCCGCCGCATCGTCCTTACCTTGCTCCGCACCCGCCTCCGGCCCCGAGCCCGCACCCGCCTCCAACGCCCAGCCCTGCTCCGCACTCGGCTCCAATCCCACGCGCAGCTCGGCCGCCGCCCACCGCTCCACCATTCGCAGCCCTCCCCGATAGCGCAGATAAACCCTCCCCATCTCAAAGTCACCCCTCTGGCCGGGATAGATCGTCGTCACGCTCACCGCATCTTCACCCGGACGCACCTGCACCACCTGCTCCTCCGGCATCGCCACCAGCGCCGGATGCAGGTCGTCCACCAGACGAACCTCCACCGCCGCATCCCCATCCAGCCTCACCGCCAGCTCCACCCTTGTCGCCCGCCCCATCTGCGGCGAATCCAGAAACCGCCGCCTCACCACAAACCGCTCCGGAGCAGGCAACCGCGCCCCATCCACCACCACCAGCAAGGCCATCAACCCATCCCAGCCCAGCATCCAGTAGATCTGTCGCGCAGCAAAGAACGCCGGCAAACAGATCACCAGCCCCAGCCCAAACAGCGCCAGCGCCAACGGCGTCAGACCAAACCCCAGCCCCCGACCCGCCCTCCCCATCGGCTTGGCCCGTGCGCCGGCCTCCTGTGGAATCAGTGTCCGCATGCCCTTCGCCTACTTCGGCACCTCCGTGGCCGCCAGCACATCGCGCACCACCCGATCCGTGTCCAGCCCCTCGATCTCCGCCTCCGGCCGCAGCACCAGCCGATGCCGCAACACCGGCAGCGCCGCCAGCTTCACATCATCCGGAATCACAAACTCCCTCTGCTCCCGCGCCGCAAACGCCTTGGCCGTCATCAACAGCGCCACGCTTGCCCGCGGACTCGCTCCCAGCGCAATCGTCGGCCAGGCCCTCGTCCTTCTCACCACCGCCAGCAGGTAATCAAAGATCGCCGCCTCCACCCGCACCCCTTGAACCTCTCTCCGCGCAGCCCACAGCAGCTCAACCGGCACAGCCTCAATCCGGTTCTCGGCTCCCGCCATCGCCTCCGGCGCATGATGCCGCTCCAGCACCACCCGCTCCTCCTCCAGCGCCGGATACTCCATCCGGATCTTCAACAGAAACCGGTCGAGCTGCGCCTCCGGCAGCGGATACGTCCCCTCAAACTCCACCGGATTCTGGGTCGCAAACACCGTAAACAGATCATCCAGCCGATGCCTCTCCCCATCCGCGGTCACCTGCCGCTCCTCCATCGCCTCCAACAGCGCCGCCTGCGTTCGCGGTGGCATCCGGTTGATCTCATCCGCCAGCAGAAACTGCGTAAACACCGGCCCCTTGTGGAAGCGAAACCCTCCCGCCCCGTCACCCGCGCTCGCTGAAAAGATGCTGGTCCCCAGAATGTCGGCCGGCATCATATCCGGCGTCGCCGAGATGCGCCGAAACTCCAGCCCCAGGAACCGCGCCAGCGTCTTCACCGTCAGCGTCTTGGCAATCCCCGGCGCTCCCTCGATCAGCGCATGGCCTCCGCACAGCATGGTCACCAGCGCCTGCGCCATCACCTCCTGCTGGCCCGCAATCACCCGCCCCATCTGCTCCTGCCCGCGCTCAAACAACGCGTAGGCTGCCGCCACGCCCAATCTCTCTTCGCTCACTCCGTCTCCTCCATCTCAATCAACCCTCGCAACTTCCAGCCCCGCGCTTCGCAACCAACTGTCTTTCCTGAACTCTATCCTCTGCGTCTCAAACTCTGCATCACTCTTCTCGCATCCTCGTTCATCGCCTGCACCAGCCGCAGAGCGCTGCCCGGGGTCACCGCCTCGCGCAAACCACGCTCGGCCTCCTGCAAATGCTCGCACAGCGGCCGCCAATCCCCTCCCAGCCGCGCGCTCAAGGCAGCGGCAATCCCCTCCGGCCCCTCTTCCAACTCCCTGGGCGTCACCCTCGCCTCTCGGCTCACCACCCCCAGCAGCCTGCGCCGCGCCGCTTCGGTCGCCACGCTGCTCCCATTCGCCTTCGCATACAAATCGCCCATCGACTCCGCAAACTCCACCGGCGAACTGCGCGGCAGCCGCACCGGATCTCGCTTCGGCCCGTGCCCACGGCTAAAACTCAACACCAGCAGAACCAGTACCAACCCTGCCTGCGCGCCCAGCCAACCCAGCGGCAATCCCTTCGCCACATCCCAAAGCGTCTTCGTCGCCACATACGGTGACTCGTCAAACACCACCTCACGTCCATCTCCCTGGCTCACGTCCACGCTGGAGAGCAGCAGCTTCAGGTCCGCATCCTGCTTCAACTCCGCATTCTCCAGCGGCGCCGCGGAGCTCCACCACACCGCCTTTCCCCGGCCCACGGCATACTCCACCACCACCGCATCCCTCCCGCAGCGCTGCTCCACCTGATACTGCGGCCCCGCACTTGACCACCCCGAGCTGTCCACCATCCTCACCCGGCCGGCTCGCGCCAGCTCTCCCGGACCCTCCGGCATCGTGCGGCACGCCCCGCTCTCCAGCCATCCCGCCGCGGATACATCCCCATCCGGCAGCAGCAACGCGCCGGAGGGCCCCGTGGCCAGCACCCTCCCTCCACGCTCCAGGAACAGCCTCACCGCCGCCGCCAGCTCCGGCCGTCTCTCCTCTTCATACTCCGGCGCAGCCAGCACCAGCGTCGTTCGTCTCACCTCGGCATCGCTCCGCTCCGCGTTCAGCGCCGTCAGCGGCCTGTCCCATCGCACAACCTTTACCCCCAGCGCCTGCAGCGTCAGGTAAGCAGCCTTGGCGCCATGCGGCCCAATGTTGCTCACCTCCGGGCGCGGATCGTTCTCCCGGCTCTGCGGCGGAATCAAGCTCACCACCGCAATCAGCCCCACCATGGCCACGCACAGCCACAGCAGCAAGCGCCGATCGTCACCCCCAGCGCCCGCCCTCAAGCTTCGCCTCCGGCGGCCTTGCTCCCGGCGAAGCCAACCTGCGCACCCGCGCCTCGTCCTTCACCTGCCTCTGCCTGCAACTGCTCATACATCGCGCGAGCCTCCGCGTACTCACTCTCTCTGGCCTCGCGCAGCCCATACCAAACCCTCTCCAGCAGCACGGTGAGCCGCCGCAGCCCCTGCTCCGCAGCCGTCCCCGGCTTCAGCAGCCGCAGGTACTCGCGCGGCGTCCGCGCCGGATCGTGCCGCCACGCCCGCCGCTCCTCCAGCAGCACAATCGCCGCCCAATACATGCAGTGCACTGCCTCACGCCACTGCCCGGCCTGCGCATGCTGCGCCGCCCATCGCGCCCACTCTCCCCCCTCCTCCGGCGCTGCAGGCCTCTTTAGAGCCTCATCCGGCAGAACCACCCGCAGCCTGGCCCGGGAGAGATTCCGCAACAGAAGAAACATCAACCCCACCGCCGCTCCCAGGAAGCACACCCACTCCACCAGCGTGCCCAGCCACGGCGCAGCCATACCCACCGCCTCCACGCCCGCAAACAGCATCTCCAGCCACTCCAGCATCTTCTCCTTGGCTCGATCCCACCAGGTCAAACCCTCCGCCGCCTCAAACTGCGGCTCAGCCAGCACCGCATCGGCTGCCGCGCGCTGGTGAGCAAACCTCGCCGCCTGTTCCGCGCCCGCCGCACCCTCCCACCCGCTCCCACTCTCCTCCGCCATCTCCTGCAGCCGCAAAAGCGCCGTCTGCATCAGCCTCGTCCGCGCCTCTTGGCTGCTCGCACCCTGGCCGGCCTTACCCGGCAGATTCTTTCCCGCATCGTTCAAGGCGCTGCGCAGCCAATCCCAATGCTCTTCAAAAAGCCGACCCTCCGCCAAGCCGCCCTGCTGCCCCTCCGCCACCTCCACATCCTGGCCCACCTCACGGCTCTTGCAGGCCGCCTCCTGCTCCGCGCACCGCGCAACCAAACCCTGCAGCCGCACCACCTCTGCGTGGAACCCCTCCAGAGAAAGCCGCTGCAACCCCTCCGCCTTGGCGGACGGCAAAGCTCCCACCGCCCCCAGCGCCAAAGCCAGCACCCACACCGCTCCCACCCGGAGCAGCCACACACTCCTGCCCGGCCATCCCCATCGGCCTTGCCGGGCCGCAGGCTGCTGCATCCCCGCAGGCTGCTGCATGCCCGCGGACTCACGGCTACGCCTTGCCATCGCTCCCCCGCAACTCTTCTGCTCCCTCCGTCACTCTTCTCTCCGCCTCCGCCTCCAACCCCACCGCAACCATACGCTGCAGAGACGGCCCTGATCTGGACCAAAAGTGCCGCGTCGCTGAGGTGTCTGCGTTCTGCCCCATGCAACCACCGCGCTGGATGTTCATCCTAGCCACAGACGCTCACCAGCAGCACGCCGAACGGCACACGGATCGGCCAACCGCTGCGTAGAGATCTCCTCGAACAGGTGCTGGAGCCCAAGCTTGTCCAGCATGGTCGCCACTGGGAGCAGCTCGCCGTAGGCGGTCAGGCCGTGCGCCTGGAAGTCACAGGGCGTCGAAACCCCAATTTTATTGGGCTCCGGAACATCTGCGTGAACCGCTCGATTCGCGCGCCTCGAACGCGCACTCTGTTTTGCATTGACCACCATTTGGGCGACTCCTGAGAACCGGTTCGCGGAGATGCGAACTTCGCGTCCCTATTGTTGTACAACAGGATTCTCAGGGGTTGCCAAATGGCTCCCGTGCATTATTCACGTGTTAGCAACGCTGCCGCGCACGAACTGCCGCTGCCTGCGAAGGGATCGAGCACCAACTCACCAGGTAACGTAAAGCTGCGAACCAGAGGAGCCAACGCCTCCACCGGCTTCTGCGTCGGATGCAGCTTGTCGCCGCCGTATGGCATATCCGTCACGTCTGCCGGCGGTTGCTTCGGCAGCGGCGGTCTGCCCTTGGCCAGCAGGTATGCCTGCTCGTGCTGATAGCTGAGGAACCGCCTCTTTGAACTGTAAGTCTTGCGAAACACGATGTGTCCGACAGGCTGAAAACCCGCTTCTTTCCAAGCCTCGAAGAAAACATCAACCTTCGTCCAGCCGTAGAACATGGCTGCCACGCGATTCTGCTTCAACACCCGGTAAGCTTCCCGCATCGCCGGCTTGAGCCAGTCTGCTTTCGCGTCGTTCTGGATGGTGCGGCCATCGCGGTCGCGGTAGTTCACCAGATACGGCGGATCGGTGAGTATGAAATCGACGCTGTTCGCAGACATCCGGCGCAAAGGAATGTGTTCCCCTTTGGCCACCGGCTCTTATGGTACTACCGCACTACATAGTAGAGGTATTATGCGACACATTGTTTGTACGTTTCGACGGTTCCAGGGGTGGAACTGCCTTGTAGCCGTGTCTAATTCGCCACTGTCGGGAGTCGGGCACCGCGATTCTGCTCCCCCAGGAGTCTGTTATGGCAAAGAGCAAAGATCGGGATGTTTTCCCATCGTCGGATCAACCGCACAGAGCGCTTCTGATTGAACTGAAGGGCGAGCAGACCGCGGAGGATGGAAGCGAGGCGACGGATTCGACAGAGATGTTCGCGGCGCTCAGCTTGGAGGAAGTGATCGCCTGCGTGCGAAACCGTCAGCCGGTGGTCGAGATTATGGGGTTGAAGGTTCTCGGCAAGGTGGAAGTGCTGTCCAGATCAGAGCACTTGGCGTAGCGTCCAGTCCGTGGATTAGCTCAGGTGAGGGTGCGCGCTCTTAATCCACGCCTCGACCAGAGTGCTGAACTCCTCAGCACGTTGGAGAAGTTCTGCCGCTTCGGTGGCTGTGGCAATCTGTACGCCGGTGTAGTCGATCACGTTCCGCTTGCGTCTGCATCCATCGAAGAACAACACCAGCTCTTCGGCCTGTTTTCCAAGGGCGAGGCCGGCGCACTCAAAACTGAGAGCATGATGCCCTGGAACAGCGGCCACACGGTACCCCGCGCAGGCCGTCGCCATTCTCGCTACTTGCAAGCCCGCGTTATATGCAGTTGCGAATTCGGCGATCCTCTGAAAGCGCCGGAAGAGCTGCGTCAGCCAGATCCCGCTTGACGACAGCACGGAGCTCATCGAGTTCCTGTTTGCTCGACTGGTGCGTGTGAATCTACCGCGCGGCGAGCAATGTTTTCCAACTCATTCTCAGTCCCTGCCAGCATTATTTTCTTATTTTTCAGCACCGTCCGCAAAAAGTGGTTCTTCTCCGTAACTTTCTTTGCAAACTCGTCCAAAGAGAAAACGGTCGGGTTGACCTGTCGCCCAACAGCCGTTTCCACCGCCCGCAACCTCGGACTCAACTCCATCGTGCTGACATCGCCCAGCAGCATCACGTCCACGTCGCTCTCGGCTCCTTCCTCGCCCCGGGCGAGCGACCCATAGATAAAGGCCATCTGCAATCCCTCGGTGCCCTTGACCGCGTCTCGGAGCATAGGAACGATGCCGCTGGTCTTTTCAGCCAGTCCGCGCAGCTCTGGAAAGATCGGAGAGTCTTCGTTCGCTTTGACGTAGCTTCTACGGCCGTCTACACGCTTCTTGAGGATGCCGACACGAATGAGCGCAGCCACCTCTCGCTGCAGAGAAGAAGGGCCGGTTCCGAGCGAAGCCGCCAGCTCGCTCAGATACCATTCCTTGTCAGGCCGAAGGAACAATGTGGTCAGAACACCTTGCCGGGTCGGACTGATCAGCGCCGCGAGAGTGGCATCCTTACGCATATCGCGTTTCTTATTACGCATATTGCGTAATAAAACAAGCTTCAAATCATGTCCACCTTCGGGTGAGATGGTGTCCTGCCAGGACACTGAGTGGAAGGTTTTTCCACGTTTTGTGCTTCCCATACGCCCTACGCTTTTCGTCCGGCGCTTCTGGCGCCGCATGGTGGCCTATGGAACATGCAGTCGTGCTTACGTCCGAACCATTCGTTAATGCTGAACGTGCAGCCCAGTTTCTCGATATGCCGCGAAAAACCCTCTTAGGGCTCGCTCGTCGTGGGAAGCTGCCCGCGCACGGAATCCCCGGCAAAGGGAGGAGACACGCTTGGCGCTTCCGTATCTCTGAACTCGATCTCTGGATGCGTACAGAGGTAACATCCGGTAGCGACCAGGGCCTTTCAACAGAAAGGAAATATCGATGAAAAGGCCTCGTTATCAATTTGGAAACCTGTACACCGAGTCCCGCAAAAGCGGCCCCGATGTATGGGTCTATCGCCGGCGAGAAACGAATCTCGAAGGGCGCCGCCAGTTGCGCAAACAAATACTGGGTACCGTTCAGGAGATTCCGACTCAGGACGATGCGCTTCGGGCGGCTGAGACGTATCGACTCAGCGCCAACCGCAACACGGGCGACCATACCGGAACGCCCCTTACCCTTCGCAAGCTCATCGAGCATTACAAGTTGAAGGAGATGCCGATGGACAACCACGAGGGCAAGAGAAGGTCTACGAAGTTGAATTACCTCAGCAATCTCGATAACCACATCCTGCCGCAGTGGGCTGAGCATCACCCTGCGCGCGTCGCGTCTATTGAGATTGAGGAGTGGTTGAAGCCTCTGCGGCCGGCGCCGGCAAGTCGGGCGAAGGTGCGCAACGTCTTCAGCATGATCTTCCGCCATGGCATTCGCTGGGGGTGGCTGGACAAGAACCCGGTGGCGATGTGCGGGTCAGCTCGAAGCGTCTGCGCAGGCCCGATGTGCTCACCGCCGAGGAGTCCCGGCTGTTATTGGCCGGGCTACCCGAGCGGGAACGGCTCATGGGTATGATCTGCGCTACCACCGGAATGCGGATGGGAGAGGTGCGGGGGTTGAAGTGGCAGGATATTCACTTCGCCACCCTCACGGCGGACGTTCTCCGTTCCTATTCCGATGGGGCCATCGGCCCATGCAAGACGGAGATCTCCGAGCAGCCCGTGCCTCTCGATGACATTCTTATCGAGGGTCTCCGGACGTGGCATCCGATCTGCAGTTATCCGAAGCCGGACGATTGGGTCTTCGCCAGCGACTACAACTTCGGCAAAACCCCTCTATGGCCGGACAGCCTACGTATAAAGGTGCTTCAGCCCACAGCCCGAAGGGTCGGCATAGCCAGGAAGATTGGCTGGCATACCTTCCGGCAGGCCTACAGCTCGTTGCTGACTGCGACCGGCGACGATGTGAAGGTGGTGCAGGAACTGATGCCCCACGCCAGGATCAGCACAACAATGGAGGTCTACGCGCAGGCGGG
>JBMFGX010000006.1:0-129577 GCA_049977105.1 Acidobacteriaceae bacterium
ACCAGATTCAACCCCGTATCGACATACGCCGGAAACTTCCGGTTCAAAAAGTCCACCACGATCCTTCCCGTCGGCGTGGGCTTGGCGTCCAGCGATCCAATCGGCGTGGTTGGATTCAGCACCATCACCTGCTGCCCGACACGCGCAGCCTCCAGCGCCACCTGCTCCGCCATCCACTTGGACCGCTTGTAGTGGCCGATCATATCCGCCTCGCTCACCGGCGACTCTTCATCCGCCACCGTGCCATCGCTCTTGAACCCCATGGTGGCTACGCTGCTGGTATAAACCACCCGCCGGATGCCCGCCTGCCGGGCCAGCAAAAGCAACCGCCGCGTCCCCTCCACGTTGGTCTTGTACATCTCCGCCGCATCAGGAGCCCACAGCCGATAGTCCGCCGCCACATGGATCAGCCCATCGCATCCTTCCAGAGCCTTGGCAAACTCCTCTGGCGCGCGCAGATCTCCCACCACCACCTCCGCCCCTTTGGGCAGGCGTGAGGCGTTCGAGCTGGCCCGCGCCAGCAAGCGCAGCTCCGCTCCCTGGGCCGCAGCCAGCCGCGCTACATGCGCTCCTACAAATCCTGTTGCCCCGGTTAGAAATAGCCGCATGATCTCCCGTCCTGCTTGCCGCGTCTCCTGCTCGCTGCGCCCTCTGCCGGCTGCGCCCCCATCCGCCTGCACGCCCGGCATGGGCTTACCAAAACGTCTGGCGCTCAAGTGCTGATAGAGCTAGAGGCGGTCCATCCTTCGCCCGATCCTTGGCACAAGGAAGCAGCCCATTTCATCAACGCGAGGAGAACGGAAGAGAAACGGACGGGAGTTGCTCCAAATACCCAGCCGAGCTTTTTTGCCTTTCGTAGATTTCCTCGGGGCCGGCTAGTCAAGCGCCTCCGGCTTGATCTGGATGTTCTTCTCGCCCGCTGCCTTCTTCTCCCAGTAGCTCTTCACCCAAGCCTCAAAGGTCTTGCCCGCCGCTGTATCCCGGCCGCTAAACTTCAGCGCAGCTACATCGGCGTAGCGGATCATCACCCGCTTTACAGCAACGCCCTCGCGAGGGATTGGAATGATGCGGATCAGAGAGTCCTCCAGCGTTACGCCGCTTCGCCGGTCATATAGATAGCCCTCCACCGTGGTTCCGTCCTTGCAGGTCACCGTCACATCGCCACGGTAGTCAAAGGCCTTCTCGAGCGCCTCTCGCACCTCCGCCTCAGTCGCCAGATCTGGAATCCATCCCTCCAGGTTCTCGCGCTCCCGCCCGGCCACCGTCTCCAGGTCATCCGCAGCCGCATGCTGCAGTTGTTTGATCTTGAGGTATTCCTGCTCCGCTGTCGCCATCTTCGCTCTTCATCCTCCGCTTGCAGCCATCTTTGCGTCCGTCTTCCCGTCTGCCCCTGCCAGGCTCCAGCAGCAGGCGAACCGTCTTCCCGTAGAAGGTGCCCAGCCAAGCTTTGCTGCCCGCGCTGCCGCCGCGCATCGACGGCAAAGCCTTCCCTAGTGGCCCGCCATGCTGGAAAGCTCATCCACCGACTCCGGTGAGCCCACCACCACCTTCTCCGGCGTCTGGTTGATCTGCACCAGTGGCCCATGGTTGGCCACCGGCCACTCGTTCAGCAACTTCTGCGCATCCGCATCCTCATACATCGGCGGGGAGATGTACCTCTTCGCCGTCTCCCAGAATCCCTTCAGGGAACTGAAGTTGTAATCCACCGCGGAGGCCTCATGGCCAGAGTGAACCATGCAGTTGGCGCACTGCGGATTGCCGCTTTTGGCGCCATACTTGGCCCATTCCACTGTCTCCATCAGCTCCTGGAAGCTGTCCGCGTAGCCGTCCTGCAGCAGGTAACAGGGCTTCTGCCAGCCAAAGATCGAGTAGGTCGGCATGCCCCAGGGCGTGCAGTCAAAGTCCCGCTTGCCCATCAGATACTCTGCAAACAGAGGATGGGTGTTGAACTGCCAGCTCTTCTTCCGGTTGGAGAGAATGGCGCGAAACAGCTTGCGCGACCGCGCCTTGCCCAGAAAGTGATTCTGGTCGGGAGCCTTGTCATAGGTATATCCCGGTGACACCATCATGCTCTCTACACCGGCGCTCATCAGCTCATCAAAGTGTGCGCGCACGGAGTTCGGATCCGCTCCATCGAACAGCGTGGTGTTCGTCGTCACCCGGAACCCAGCCGCTACCGCGGCGCGGATGCCCTCCATGGCAATCTCATGCCCACCCTCGCGACACACGGAGAGATCATGGTGTTCCTTCTGCCCATCCACATGCACGGAAAAGCTCAGATACTTGGAGGGCTGAAACAGATGCAGCTTCTCCTTGAGCAAAAGCGCATTGGTGCACAGGTAGATATACTTCTTGCGCTCCACCAGTCCGGCGACGATCTCCGCAATCTGCGGATGCAGCAGCGGCTCTCCGCCGGGGATGGACACCATCGGTGCACCGCACTCCTCCACCGCGCGGAAACACTCCTCCGGCGTCAGTTGCGACTTGAGAATATGCGCCGGGTACTGGATTTTGCCGCAGCCGGCGCAGGCCAGATTGCAGCGAAAGAGCGGTTCCAGCATCAGCACCAGCGGATAGCGCTTTCTTCCCGCCAACTTCTGCTTCAGAACATACGTGGTAACGGTGAACATCTGTGAGATAGGAATGCCCATGCTGAATCGCTCCTTCTTCCCGAACCTTCCAAACTTGCCGAACTTGCCGGCTCCTGCTCCGACCCGCGGCGCCGACTTCAGTCCTTCACTTCTTCAAAACCAACCCGTGAAACGCCTGCTCGCCGCCAGATCCTTCTGCATGGAAGCACCGACGCCGCACCCGGCAACATCTGCGCCCATCAACCTGCCTCATCCTCGCTACGCTCCATCGCCTTGCGGTAGGTCGTCAGCGCCAGCAGAGGAAAGTACTGCTTATAGAAGTGGTAACCCAGATAAAACACCTTGGGGAACCCTGTTCCAGTGTAGTAGCTCTCGCCGTTGCGCCCGGGCATGAGTTCACTCCAGGAACCATCCTCCTGCTGTCGCTCAATCAGCCAGCGAACACCCTTGGCCACTGAGTCAGAGCGCGTGTCATTGGCCGCCAGCAATCCCAGCAGCGCCCAGGCCGTCTGGCTTGGCGTGGAAGGCCCTACTCCGCGCTGGCTTGGGTCGTCATAGGTTCCGGCCGTCTCACCCCAGCCGCCATCGGGGTTCTGCACCATGCGAATCCACTCAGCTGCCTGTTGCACGGCCGGCTCCAGGTGGCTCACCTCCATGGCATGCAGGCCGCGCAGGGCCAGGAAGGTACCATACAGATAGTTCACTCCCCAGCGGCCGAACCATGCTCCATCCGGCTCCTGCTCCTTCAGGATGAACTCAATCGCTCTCTCTACTCGCTTGTCGCGGCGGGTATAGCCATAGCTGGCCAACATCTCCAGAATGCGCCCGGTGATATCCACCGTGGGCGGATCGATCATCGCATTGTGATCGGCGAACGGAATCGACTCAAAGATCTTCTTGGTGTTGTCTTTGTCAAAGGACGCCCAGCCGCCATTCCTGCACTGCATGGCAAACACCCAGTCGATTGCCCTCCGCGTCACCTCATGCTGGTACCGCTCGCGGGGATTGTCCACCGCCTTCAGCGCCAGCAGCACCTCTCCGGTATCGTCCACATCCGGTTGATGATCGTTGTTGAAGAAGAAGCACCAGCAGCTCGGCTCGGCAACCTTTACGTTGCGTGACCAGTCTCCCTTGAATCGAATCTCCTTGGAGAGCAGCCAGTCGGCCGCCTTCACCAGCCGCGGATCGTCCTTGGCCAGGCCTACCTCACCCAGCGTGGAGAGCACCTGCGCTGTATCCCAGACCGGCGAAAAGCAAGGCTGCATCCGAAAGGTTGGAACCGGGTAATCCGGCGTCCCCTCCGGGCAGTCGATTCCCAGCCGCTCAAACTCGTCCAGGGCGCGAATCAACTGAGGATCATCCTTCGAATAGCCCAGATAGACCAGAGCGACGATCGCATTGAGCATCGCAGGATAGATTGCGCCCAGGCCATCGGAGCGCTCAAAGTGATCCAGAATCCACTGCTCAGCCTTCTTCAGCGCTACCTTGCGCAGCGGCCGGATGTGCACCCGCTCCGACCAGTGCATGAGCCGGTCAGCCAACAAGAAGAGGTTGCGCCAGGAAAACAGCCGCTTGCGGTCAAAATGCAGATGCAGGTTGGCGCCTTCGCGCCCTCCTACAAAAAGCTCGTCGATGGTCTGCTCCGGAGGCAGCTTTTTGAACGGCTTCTTGGCATAGATGATCGACAAGGGCACCAGAATGGCGCGCGACCAGGCGCTGATCTGATAGATGTTGAAGTAGAACCACTTCGGGAAGAGGATGATCTCCGGAGGAACAGCCGGCACGGCATCATAGTCATACTGTCCCATGGCGCAGAGGTAGATCTTGGTGAAGGTATTGCACTCCACCACGCCGCCCAGATCCAGCACCTTCTGGCGCGCCTTGGCCATCAGCGGGTCGTCGGCCTTCCATCCCATCAGCTTGAGCGCCAGATAGCACTTGACGCCGTAGTTCACATTGCTGGGTCCACCCGGATAAAGGCTCCAGCCACCATCCTCGTTCTGGTGGCGGATAATCTCATTGGCGGCCCGTTCCATCCGGCCACGGTCCCCGTTACCCAGCAGGGCATGCAGAAAGATGTAATCGGCCTCCAACATGGAGTCTGCTTCCAGCTCCGCGCACCAGTAACCAAGCTCGTGCTGTTGGCCTAGCAACCAGTTTGTGGCGGCCTGAATGCCTTCACTGACCCGTTCCATAGCCAGGTCGATCCGCCCAAATCGCGGCTGCGCCGTCGTCTGCGGATTGGATCGTCTTCTATTCATAGACTCCGGGTACAAATACGTCTTCTCTAATCACTCGCGCACGCCAGTGTACTGTGAAGCAGGCGTCTTTCTCTCTTTCTGCAAGCCCAGGGAGTGGAGCGAGCCAGAGCCACGCTACCTTCTGCCCCGCTCCACGGCTAACCCATGGCCTGGTTCAAAATGAAGAACTGGCCGCCGACGGCGCGGACGCAATCGCAGAGACAATCTCCTCCGGTAGCCCGAAGCGTACATTCTCCGGCATCACCTCCACCTCATCCACAGAGCCATAGCCTTGGCTTTGAAGATAGGCAATCACCTCCTGCACCAGAATCTCTGGCGCGGACGCGCCTGCCGTAATGGCGACCGTGGTGACATCTTGCAGCCAAACGGGCTGAATATCCTCTGCCTTGTCAATCAGATAAGACTGTGTCCCGATCTTCTGCGACACCTCCACCAGACGGTTGGAGTTGGAGCTGTTTCTGGAGCCCACCACCAGCACCAGATCCGCTTCATGCGCCACATTCTTCACCGCCGACTGGCGGTTCTCCGTGGCATAGCAGATATCTTGCGCATGCGGTCCCACAATCTCCGGATACTTTTTCTTCAGCGCCTCAATCATGTACCGCGCCTCGTCCAGGGAGAGTGTCGTCTGGGTGAGGTAGGCTACCTTTTTGGGGTCTTCTACCTCCAACTCCTCCACCTCCTGCACCGTGGAAACCACCTGAGTCACCTCCGGAGCCTCGCCCTGCGTGCCTTGAATCTCCTCATGGTCGCGATGCCCCACCAGCACCAGAGAGTAACCCTGCTTGGCAAACTTGATCGCCTCAATATGCACCTTGGTAACCAGTGGGCAGGTTGCGTCAATTACCTTCAACCGCCGCTCCCGGGCTGCATCCCGAACCGCCGGGCTGACGCCGTGGGCGGAGTAAATCACTCGCGCGCCCTCAGGCACCTCATCCAACTCATTGACGAAGATCGCGCCCTTCTGGGCCAGATCATTCACCACATAGCTGTTATGGACAATCTCTTTGCGCACATAGATGGGAGCGCCAAACGTATCCAGTGCAATCTGCACGATATCGATGGCACGCACCACCCCGGCGCAGAAGCCTCTTGGCTTAAGCAAGAGGACTCGTTTGGTTTTGGCGTCGCCCTTGTCCGGGCGCACATTCTCGGTGGGTTCCGTAAGTTTACTCACTAGGGAAGTATACCTTCTTCGCCCCTCCCGTGGTGCTGTTTTAGCCTCTGCCTGAGGCAGCAATCAGCTTGGCGAAGCTGACCAGAGGCCTTGCAGACCGGCTCCTTGCGTAGCCTATCCAGCCAGTTTTTACACAGCAAAGTCTTCCGCATTTGCCCTGCGCTGCGAACCACCCGGCAACACGCCTGCTCTGTCACTTGGATCAACCGGTAAGACTAATGCCCTGAACACCCCGGATGCTTGCAGTCACACCGGATGGAAGCCACTCCTTTGCTGTCCTCGCAGATCTGGCAACAGTACTTCTCTCCATCCCGCACCACACACTGACACGGCGGATGAGCGCACTTCCTTTGCTCGCGCATACTACAGCCTCCTTGCTCAGTGGGCCCTTTGATTCGCCCTGACCCCGAAAGGTTGCCCGCCCCCAAACTCCGCCCTGGAGCCTCTCATCTGGTCCGGCGCCAGGCTCAACCACTTCAAGCTGTTCCGCTGACGCGCAGCATCTGCTCCGCGTGGCGGAGACTGGTCTCCGTCAGGCTGGCCCCGGAGAGCATCCGAGCAACCTCTTCCACCCGCTCCTCGGGCCTCAACTGCCGAACCCCAGTGTGCGTTCTTCCGCCCCGCTCCATCTTTTCAATCAAAAAGTGCTGGTCGGCAAACGCAGCAATCTGAGGAAGATGCGTAATGCAGATCACCTGCTGGCTGCGAGAGAGCGTTTTGAGCTTCTGGCCCACTGCCTCCGCTGCCCGCCCTCCAATCCCTATATCGATCTCGTCGAAGATCAACGTCCTGGGCAAGGCCGCCTTGCTCCGCCGGGAAGCCGACTTGACTCCGGCCTCCACACTCACCTTCAGCGCCAGCATCACCCGGCTCATCTCACCCCCCGAGGCAATCTCGGTGAGCGGCTTCAAGGGTTCTCCCCGATTAGTCGCGATGCGATATTCGACCTGATCCCATCCATTTGCCGTCCAACCCTGCTCGGCTGCGCTGGGGTTATCAGCGGATCCTTTGCTTCCGCCCTCCACCACCTCTACCTGGAACCGGGCCTGCATGGCCAACTCGTTGATCTGATGCTGCGCCGCCTTGGCCAGACGGGCTGCAGCGGCTCTTCTCTCCGCGCTCAGCCTTCCAGCCGCCTGCGCATACCTGGCTGCACATTCGGCCAGCTCGCGCTCCATCTCTGCCAGCCGGGCGTCCCGGTTCTCCATCTCCGCCAGCTTCTCCGCTGCCTCGCGCCCAAACGCCATCACCTCCGCCAGCGTGCTGCCATACTTGCGCTTCAGCCGCTCCAGCACGGCCAGCCGGTCTTCGATCTCCACCAGCCTTTCCGGCGAGGCCGCCACTCGACCAGCGAAGTCCCGCAGCGCCGCGGCCACATCCTCCACACTCGCCTTGGCCGCGGCCAACTGCTGCGCCGCATCCTGAAACTGCTGGTCAAACCGCGCCAGCTCTTCCAGATGGCGCAGCGCCCCGCCCAGGAGGGTCTCCGCGGAGACCTCCGCCTCGTAGAGCAGCTCCTGGGCTGAAGCAGCCGCCGTAAACAGCTTCTCTGAGTTCGCCAGCACCCGCTTCTCTGCCTCCAGGCGCTGATCCTCTTCTGCGTCGACGATCTCCGCTGCGGCGATCTCCCGGGATTGAAAGCTCCACAGATCCATCAGCCGTAGACGGTCCTGCTCCTCACCGCGCAGCGTCCGGATCTGCTCCTGCCGATCCCGCCATAGGGCAAAGGCATCTTTTACCTCTTCGCTGTCAATCTCCCCAAAGCGGTCCAACAGCATGCGTTGCTGCGCACCATCAAAGGCCACCAGCGTCTCTGACTGGGCATGAACCAGCGCCAGCTCCGGCGCCAGCAGACGCAGCACCCCCACCGTGGCCGGCTGGTTGTTCACAAACACCCGCCCCTTACCGCTGGCGCCGATCTCCCGCCGCAGCAGAATCTCGTCACCGGCCGAGTCAATCCCATTGGCCTCCAGGATCTCCTCAGCGCCCGGAGTGCTCTCAAAGACGCAACCCAGGACAGCTCGCTCCGCGCCAAACCGCACCACATCGCTGGAGGCCTTGCCCCCCAGCAAAAGTGCCAGGGCATCAATCAAAATCGACTTACCCGCCCCTGTCTCCCCGGTCAGCAGGTTCAGCCCCGGTCCAAAGACGGCCACAGCGTGGTCTATCACGGCATAGTTCTCAGCACGCAGCTCTAACAGCATCTCTCTGTCTCTTTCACGCAAGAGCATAGCAGGAGCCGCAGACCTTCAGCCCATGCCGACGTAAACTTTTGCGCTCCGTTTCTCTTCGCAAGCGCAACCTACGCGGTCCAAATCACAGAAAACGTCGTAGAGCGAGCATCTTCTTAGATTCTCCTTACCCTCATTCTCGCCAGTTACACTAGAGGTTGACGCCTATGACACTGCTCGCCTTCGTATTTCTGCTGCAAGATGTCGACCAAGTTCCCTCCGGCTCCGCTCTTGGACCTGCGCCTGCCGGCCAATCCTCCAGCGCCCTGATCGAAATCCTGCGCAACAGCGGCATCACTGCCGATGTGGTACTGGTGATCCTACTGGTGATGAGCGTGGTGTCCTGGGGCATCATGATTTCCAAGTGGCGCTCCTTCAAGGCCGCCGACCAGCAGAACCGCCGTTTTCTGCGGGCCTTCCGGAAGTCAGGCCGACTCAGCGAGATCGCGGCAATCTCCGAGCAGTTCAAGCCCAGCCCTCTGGTCGCCGTCTTCAATGAGATCCATGACGAGTACCAGCGTCAGAGTGGCGGGCGGGGAACGCCCCCCAACCCGCAGGGTCTGGAACGGGCGGCACAAACCGCCTCCAGTGAGGCCCTTACGCTGATGGAACGTCGTTTGAACTGGCTGGGCACCATCGCCCAGACAGGTCCGTTCGTGGGGCTGTTTGGCACCGTGATGGGCATCATCGACGCCTTCCACGGCTTGGGAGCGGAAGGCGCAGCTACCCTGCGCGCCGTAGCCCCCGGCATCTCGGAGGCCCTGATCACCACCGCGGCCGGCCTGATTGTCGCCATCCCTGCCGTGATGGGGTACAACCAGCTCACAGGCCGCCTGCGGGAGTTCGCGGCCCGCATGGATGACTTTGGACGCGAGTTGCTCAACGCGATTGAGAACGCCGCGCTGTACCAGCCGGGCTCCTCGGGGCCGTTCTCGGATGATCCCCGCCGGAGGTCGTGATCATGGCTTTCAGCTCCAACGGGAAGACCCATACCGCCATGGCGGACATCAATATCACGCCTCTGGTGGATGTGGTGCTGGTTCTGCTGCTGATCTTTATGCTCACCGCTCCGGTGCTGCAGAGCGGCATCCAGGTGGCCGTCCCGCATACCCGCACCGTCAAACAACTCACGGAGGTTCATCTGGTCGTCACCATCGATAAGGACCAGAACGTCTATCTTCAGGACAAGCCGGTGAACCTGCATGATCTGCCCGCCCTGCTGGCGGCAAACCCGAAGAATCAGAAGAAGGTGATCTACGTCCGCGCCGACCAGTCCGTTCCCTTTGGAGCCTTCGCCTCTGTGATGGACGCCGTAAAACAGGCCGGCATTTTGAACATCAGCATCGTCACGCAACCGCTGCGCCAGTAGGCGGCAGCCTTGCCTGGGTGAAACGTCGGAAGGGTCGGATCTGTCGCATCCCCGTTGGAAGGAAGAAGCGGGAAACCGGGAACCAACCTCTCGCCGCACTCCAGATGACGCGGGGAGAAGCAAGAGCCTGGCAGAGAAGACAGCCGGAAGTGAGCAGGGACACAGGGCAGAAGTTCGTTGAGGGATCGCTGCCGGACCTGGACAAGAAATCAACCTGGATAGGAAACACTCAGCCAACCATATCGCCACCATGAGCACCCCAGCCATCTCTCGCAACCTGCCCGACGATCCCTTCCGCAGCGGTCTGCTGGAGGCCGTGGTCCTGCATCTGCTGGTGGTAGCCGCGTTCCTAGGCCTGGGCTATTACGTGGACTACTCAAGGAATCACTTTGGTGAGAGCAGCTCTTCGGTGGGCGCCATCCAGGCAACCATGGTGGCGGCCCTTCCGCTGCCGCAAAAGTTCAAGCCGGTAGAGAATCAGGTTCTGGCGCCGCAGCAGGCCAGCCCGGCCCCGCTGCCTCCGTCCAAGGCAGAGGCGGCTCCGCCACCGCGCGACACAGACATCGAGATCAAGCGCAAAACGATTCCGAAGAAGCTGGCGCCCGTCTACACCCCGGCTCCGCCTCGGCATCCCCAGCCCACACCCCTGAGCCCCAAGGCCCAGACCGGCGAGAGCGCGATGCAGCTTCCGGAGGCAACCGTGCAGACCGTGAATGGAACCGCAACCGTCACCGTACAGAGCCGAACCCTGGGCGAGCGTTACGGCTGGTACATTCAGATCATCAGTCAAAAAGTCCAGCAATACTACTCACAACAGTTTCCGGACCCTCGCAGCTCTGCCGGCAGAAGCGTCACCATCACCTTCTTCGTCGATACCAGCGGCACCCCCCAGCGAGTTCGCATCCAAACTCCTAGCGGCTCGCCCACGCTCGATAACGCCGGCATGCGGGCCGTCGAGGAGGTAGACACCTTCGGCCCCAATCCGGCCAACCAACCCATTCCCATCGAGTTCACCTTCAACTACCACAGATAACCTCGCAACCCTCCGGCGCCCTCACGCTGCATCTCAAGCCGGCCTCCTCCACCGTCACCAACCCAACCACGATTCGTCGAAACCTTGCATTGATTCGGAGTGATGATGTCCATTCGAGTGATCCAAACGGAACCAATCTCCCGCCGCCACCACCTTCTCAGGCCAAGGGCCGCTCTTCTGGTTCTCTCCCTCCTTTCGGCAGCCACCCCCCTGCTCGCACAGGACTGGGTCCATCTCACCGCAGGAAACAATAACACGGAGATTCGTCTGGCCGCGGCCAACTTCCAACCCGCCGGCAGCGACGCCGCCACACTCGCCGACAAGCAGACGTTTGACTCCGTTCTCTTTGCGGATCTCTCCAACGCCGGCATCTTCGCCATGGTCTCCAAGAGTCTTGCGCCCCAGTCCACCCCCGGGTCTCCGTCCCAGATCAACCTTGCCGAGTGGGCCCAGGCGCCGGCCAGCGCCGCCATGGTCGCCTTCGGCAACATCAGCATCCAGAACGGCAACCTCTTCGCCAACGGCTTCCTGGACGACACTCGGAACTCCCAGTACCCCCAGGTCTTCGCCAAACAGTACACCGGCCCGGCCAGCGACCAGACCGCCCGGGAGCTGGCGCACCAGTTTGCCGATGACATCATCTTCCGCCTGAGCGGCGGCTCTCCCGGCATCGCCGAATCCAAGATCTTCTACTCCCAGCGCATGAGCAACGGCGTCAAGGAGATCTGGATGATGGATTACGATGGGGCGAACAAAGAGCAGCTCACCCATCTTGGCGAGGACTCCATCTCTCCCGCGGTCTCGCCGGACAACTCTGTGGTTGCCTTCAGCACCCTGACCCACAACGGCTTTGAGCTGCGCATTTACTCGCTGCTGCTGGGTCGGCTGGTTCACTTCATCAACATCGGCAGCGCCAATGTATCCCCTGCCTGGTCGCCCAACGGCCAGCAGCTTGCCTTTTCCTCCTCCCGCTCCGGAGCATCGGAGATCTGGGTCTCTGACCCTCAGGGCTCGCTCTCCCGCCGCCTCACCGACTACGGCGGTCTTGACGTGTCTCCCACCTGGAATCCCAAGACTGGAACGCAGATCGCCTTCATCAGCGGCCGAACCGGCCTGCCCCAGCTCTACATCATGGACGCGGACGGCTCCGGCGTCACCCGCATGACCGATGGCGGCTACGCCACCTCCCCCTCCTGGTCGCCCAACGGCCAGTTCATCACCTTTGCCTGGGACCGCCACTACGGGCCTGGAGCGCCGGGTGGACAGGACATCTATGTGATGGAGGTCTCCACCAAGCGCTGGATCCAGCTGACCCATGACATCGGCCGCTGCGACTTCCCCACCTGGAGTCCGGATGGCCGACACATCGCCTTCGCCAACTCCCCCGATGGCCACGACAATCACACCCGCATCGTTTCCATGCTCGCCGACGGCACCCAGCGCCAGGTGCTCACCGACAAGGGAGCCGATATGCCTGACTGGAGCTGGAAATAGGTCGACCTTCACTGGAAATCGAACGCGATTCTCTGTTACAACTTCCAATAGATACCTGAATTCTGCTCGTCCACTGGACCGCCCAGATGTATGGTTGGCCATCCGGCAACGTTACCACCCCACCATGGTGACTGCGGCAGTACGCCGAATCGTCATTTGCCAGTGGGTTTGCACTGCTTGTCGCGTCGCGATATATAATTTAATTAGAAATAACTTCATCCCATTCAGCACCCTAGACGAACCATCGGTTCAGAAGAGGACATCATGATCGCTCAACGCACGTCGTTACGAAACAAGGCTGCACTTGTTGCAACCCTTGCCCTGCTGGCAGCATCGGGCTGCCACAAGAAGCAAGCTGCGCCACCTCCGCCCCCCGCCGCCATGGCGCCACAGACCGTAGCGCCGCCGACCGCGTCCATCACGGCCGATCCCATGTCCATCGACCTTGGTCAATCCGTTGTTCTGAACTGGCGCACGACCAACGCTACCAGCGTGAGCATCGATGGCATCGGCCAGGTTCCGGTAAATGGAACCCAGACAGTCTCTCCCTCGAGTTCTACAAACTTCCATCTGGTCGCCACCAACGCGGGTGGAACCACGGAAGCGAATGTTCGTGTAACGGTTCGTGTGCCTGAGGTTCCGGCAGCTCCACCCAGCAACATGAGCTCTGATGCGGAGTTCCACGCCCATGTTCAGGACATCTTCTTCGCCTACGACAGCTATGATCTTTCCTCGGATGCGAAGGCATCCATCAGCACCGCCGCTGCGTATCTGAACGCCCACCCGGACATCAAAATCCTTATCGGTGGATATTGCGACGATCGCGGCTCGGCTGCGTACAACATCACGCTGGGCGAGAACCGTGCGAACGCCGCCAAGTCGGCGCTGGTTGCTGCCGGCATGGATGCCAGCCGCATCCGCGTGGTCAGCTACGGCAAAGAGAAGCAGTTCTGCACGGAAGACACAGAGAGCTGCTGGCAGCAAAACCGTCGCGATCAGTTCTCGATTGATCGCTAAGCTTGACCCAAACAGGAGCCGCTCCGCAGCGCATGCAGCCCATGGCCTGTGGAGCGGCTTCCGTTCTTTGTCTTGTGAGTCCTGTCAGGCTTGGCGCTCGCTTTTGCAAAGAGCACTGGTTCGCGTCCAGGTTTCCTAGCCTGCTCTTTTCTCTCGACTCTGCGCTTTCATAGATTTCTTCTTTTCCTGGTTTGATATTTCTTTCTTCTGCTGAGGATCGGTATCCTTATAGGGAAGCAGTCCTATCAGAAGGACTTTGAGGAGTTGAACCCGATGACCCCACCGCATGCCCTCCGCATCCTTACTGCCTCATTCCTCTTTGCCGGACTTGTATCGCTACCTGCACACGCTGCGAATAAGGACATCATCCAATTGCAGACCGAGGTGCAACAGCTACAGATCTCGCTGAACGCTCTGCAAAAGTCCGATGACGAAAATATGGGTATGCTCAAGGAGCTCCTCCAGCAGACAGCCGATGCTGTGAACACGATGACCACCACAGTCAACGGTCTTAAGCTCAGCATGCAGAACCAGCAAAGCGCGGCCAGCACAAACAATCAACAACTCTCCGGGCAGGTGCAAGCACTTAACGACTCGGTGGATGCGCTGACCGCCCGCCTGGACAAGATGGCGAAGACCCTGGCCACAATTCAAAGCCAGCAACAGATCGCCAACGCAGCGCTTAGCAATCTGCCTCAGGCTACTCCCGCCACTACTGCTTCTGGAGTTCCCCCGACTGGGGCAGCGTCCACAACTGGAGCTGCAGCAGGCGTCGTGCCGGCTGGATCAAACCCCAATCTGGACACCTCCAGTGCCCCCACAGACAGCAATCCCAACGGGGCTCTGGGCGCCAACGCTCAACCTATTCCAGCCGGTGCTGAACCGGTGGCGACGCCTGTGCCTGCCGCGCCCTCCGCAGGCGATATGTACCGTGGCGCGTATGCGGACTACATATCGGCTCGGTTCTCCCTGGCAAGATCAGAGTTTGGCGCACTCATCAAGGCCCACCCTGAGGACAATCTCTCCGGTAATGCGTACTTCTACCTTGGAGAGATGGATATGCGCAGCCACCGGCCGTCAGCCGCTATCAAGGACTACGATCAGGTTATTACTTCGTATCCCGACAACGCTAAGATCCCCGCCGCCGAACTTCATAAGGCCTATGCACTCATTGATGAACGTGAGACGGTAGCGGCCGAGCGCGAACTTCGCGAACTAATCCAACGCTTCCCTGTATCTCCGGAGGCATCCCTAGCCCGCGCAAAGTTGAGCAGCTTGCGTCGCCAGTAGATCCAGATGCTGTTCCATGAGCAGGGCAAATGGTTTGTGTTGCGATATTCTAGCCGCGAGCGGAAGCACGTCCACTCTGGCTGGAGCGAAAAGATTTCCGGCAAGACTGAGATACAAGTTCGCCTTGTCCCGTTTGCGGTGACATCGGACCCGAGCCAACTCCAAGGAGCTATACGGATGATCATGCGAAAACGCCTCTGGATCGCCTTTACTGCGCTTATCGCGCTGGGCAGCTTCGCCCAGGCACAGGTGCAGCCTCCCAACACACTCACCGCCCGCGAGCAGCAACAAGGCTGGCACCTGCTCTTCAACGGCCATAACCTCGACGGCTGGCACTCCTATCTGGAGCCGAAGCCCGGCAGGGACTGGTCGGTTGTAGACGGGACCATTCAGTTGAGCAAGACGAATCAGGATCCTCACGCAGACTATGCCGACCTGGTGACCGACGAGCAATTCTCCAACTTCGATCTGAAGCTGGAGTGGAAGGCGCGCCCGTGCATCGATAGTGGCGTTATGTTTTACGTACACGAATCGCCAGAATACCGGAACACCTACGACACGGGCGTAGAGATGCAGATAGCGGACCGCACCTGCACTGTGCCCGACAGCCACATCGCGAAGGAGCACTCCGGGGACATCTTTGACGTGATCGCTGACAACGCCGAATGGGTAAAGCCGGCGGGCGAGTGGAACTCATTTGAGATCGTTGCGGATCACGGTCATCTGCAACTCTTTCAAAACGGGCACGAGGTGATTAATACCCATCTGTGGGATGCGCACTGGCAACAGTTGATTGCGGGAACCAAGTTCGCTCATATGCCTGGATACAGCAAGTACCACACAGGGCATATTTCACTTCAGGGCACTGAGCCGAAGGGAGATCCAGGCGACAAGCTCTGGTTCCGGAATATCATGATTCGCACACTGCCCGATGGCAAGCGCAGCGCAGCGAATGCAAATGGAAAGCCTGACTGATAGCTTCTCCGGTCAGCAAAGGAGTTCTGATCCGTAGAAGGACCGTGAATGCAAGTCAGGCTGAAGTTCCGGGCGGCGATGACGGCAGCCACATGCATGACCTGTCACTCATGCTCAGAAGATGATTGTTTTACAAATAGAAGAGCTTGGTCTGGTCATGGTACAGACGACATCGCAAAAGGCCAGGCGAGAACGCTGCAATTGGAGGGGCTCCCGTCTTTCCGGTTGAGTGCAAATGTGCCGGGAGTTCAGACTAGCGAGAGCGCCTGGACTTTCCGCCACGGAGTCGAACTCATACAAACCAAGAGCCGTCCTGGATGAGCGAAAGCCGGATTGCGGAGTTCCACATCGTAGCTACACGCGCCCGCAAGGTTCCCTATACCTTGGACTTCTCGTCTTCACGACAGGCAAGGAAGTATGGAAGCGAGCGCTCAAGCCCCTCCCGTAAAGCGATCCTTGGGGACCATCCCAGCAGATTTCTGGCCAACGTAATATCAGGCCGACGGCGGGTCGGATCGTCCTGAGGAAGTTGCTTGAACACCAGTTGCCCGGCGGATGCAGTTCCATTCACCTTTGCGACCACAGACTGGACCTCTGTGGCGCATTGCAACACGGTCCACTCCTCTGGGTTGCCAATGTTCACCGGGTCGTGAACCTCGCTTCTAGCGAGCCGCAGAATCCCTTCAATCAGATCCGAGCAGAAACACAGGCTTCGGGTCTGCGAACCATCGCCATAGATGGTGAGTGGTTCTCCGCGCAGGGCCTGCATCATAAAGTTGGAGATCAGGCGGCCGTCGCCGGGATGCAATCTTGGCCCATAGGTGTTGAAGATTCTTACCAGGTGGGTATTCAAGCCGTAGTAACGGTGATAGGCGATCACCGCCGCCTCAGAAAAACGCTTGGCTTCGTCATACACGGAACGCGGCCCGATAGGATTGACGTTACCCCAGTAGGACTCCACCTGTGGATGCACGAGGGGATCACCGTAGCACTCTGACGTGGAGGCGTGCAGGAAGCCTGCGCCATACTTTTTCGCGATCTCCAAGGTGTTGAAGGTTCCTATTGAGCCCACCTGCAAAGTTTCAATGCCGAGCCGAAGGTACTCCACAGGACTGGCCGGAGAGGCAAAGTTGAAGACGTAGTCCACCCTGCCCACATCGAAGGGCCGTGTGATGTCCGTCTGCTCAAAGAAGAAACGGGGCTCCTGCTTCAGATGGGCGATGTTCTCTAATTTGCCGGTGGAGAGATTATCTACTCCAACGACATGAAACCCCTCTTGCAACAATCGGTCACACAGGTGAGAACCTAGAAATCCTGCGGCTCCGGTCACCAGGGCTAGCTGAACTGCCATCTGCAAACCACCTTTCTCAATCTCTATTGGATCCCTGACGGAATCATTTTCTTCGCCGTCTTCGCCCCTTGGATCGCGCAGCCGATCATCGATGCGCGACCTCCCGCATGGGTGTTGCAGATGGCCTTCCAATGCTCAGATAGGTGAAACCGGCGTCCAGCATCTTTTGTGGATCATATAGATTGCGGCCATCGATCACGATGGGATAGCGCAACAGGCGTTGCATAGCAGGAAGATCGATCTGGGCAAACTCCTTCCAGTCGGTAAGGATCAGCAGCGCATCAGCATCGGTCGCAGCCGCTTCTATGCTCTCTGCATATCTCATCTGATTGGACGCGGGAAGTTCGGTCTGGGCGCGCTTCATGGCAGCCGGATCGTAGGCCACCACGACACAGCCCTCCAGGAGCAACATCTGGATCAAATCAATCGCAGGAGACTCGCGGACATCATCCGTATCGCCCTTGAACGCCAATCCGAGCACAGCGAGCCTCTTTCCGCGCAGTGTCCACAGCGCAGACCGCACCTTACCAAGAAATCTCTTCTTCTGCTGGGTATTGATCTTCTCCACCTCACTGAGCAGACTGAAGTCGACCCCCATCTGCTCAGCGACCGAGCGGAATGCGGCGATGTCCTTGGGAAAGCAGGACCCACCATAGCCAATGCCCGGTCGCAGAAACTTTGGGCCGATGCGCGAATCCAGCCCCATGCCGTTGGCAACCTGTTCTACGTTAGCGTCCACGGCCTCACAAAGATTGGAGACGGCGTTAATGAAGGAGATCTTCATCGCCAAAAAGGCATTCGAGGCGTGTTTGATGATCTCTGCACTTTTGGTCGAGGTGAACAACAGAGGTGGCGGTTTCTGAACGGAGCAGCAGCCCGGGATGGAGTCGACCCGCTGATAGTACTCGCCGCTGGTCAAGGGTGCATAAATAGCGTTCAGGATAGACGATGCGCGATCGCTGTCCGCGCCCACAACAATCCTGTCCGGATGCAGAAAGTCTTCAACGGCGGAGCCTTCGCGCAGGAACTCCGGGTTGGAGGCCACATCGAAGGCATCGCGGAGCACACCATTGCGCTCAATGACCCTCCGGATCCATTCGTTGGTGTAGACCGGGACGGTACTCTTTTCGATGATGACCTTGTATTGATCAATGGAACGTGCAATCTCGCTTGCAACTGCTTCGACATAAGAAAGATCCGCGTCCCCGTTCTCCGCCTGGGGAGTTCCGACGGCGACAAAGATCGCCTGGCTGTGACGCACGGCTTCGCTGAGGTCCGTCATGAAGCGCACTCGCCGGTTCCGGTTGCGCCCGAGGAGTTCGGGCAAGTGCATTTCGTGAATCAGGGTGTCTCCAGACTCCAGAGCGGCCACCTTTCGGTCGTCGTTGTCGACACAGATCACCGCATGCCCCATCTCGGCGAAACACACGGCGGCTACCAGGCCGACATAACCGGACCCCACCACTGCAATTCGAATCGGTTCCATCATCGAGCAAGCTCACGGGAGATAAATATTGACTTCTCTATTATTGCAGAGCTTGCGTAGCCCTTATCCTGCCCAGACATCGCCAGAGGTTCCTCAATCTTTCCGGAGCGCATGGCCCTGAGGGTCAGGCGGAAAAGGGCTCCCCGCGAGGGCCAAAGGGCGAAGAAAGGCAGTCTGGAAAAGCAGCTTTGCCAGGGTGTCCGGTTCGCGTAGACTAGGCCTTAATGAGTCCCTCATTTGAGCGATCGCCGACGGCGGCGGCGGCTCCGCCGGGCGGCGCACAAAGCGTCGCTGACGCCACCTTATCCGAGGCGTGGACTACGATCCGCTCCCGCAAGAAGATGATTCTTGCGGCGACGGTGCTCGGCGCCGCCTATGGTTTCTACCAAGGCACAACCCAGCCGCGACTCTATGACGCCTCTGGAAGCATCGAGATCCGAGCCGGGGCATCCAACGCCTATCGTGTGGGGAACGGAGGCGCATACGATACGTCGCTTCCTACAGAGGTCGCGATTCTGACGAGCCAGTCATTGCTACTGACGGTAGCGCGGGACCGGAATCTGGCCAACGATCCTAACTTTTTGGGTCCGGTAGACCATTACCAGAACGTGGACGACCCCGTGGTCCGGCAGCGCGTGGTGGGGGCATTGCAAAGTGACCTCTCCGTAAGCATCATTCCCAAGACAGACATTGTGGTCATCAGTTGCAGAACCAGCAATGCGCAGCTCTCCGCCAGCATCGTGAACCAGTTGGTGCAGGACTATATAGAGCACAGCTTCCAGTCGCGCGCCGACGCCACCAAGCGGGTGGCCAATTTCTTCTCCACCCAGCTGGACGATCTGCGGCAGCAGGTAGCGACGTCCCAGGAGCAGATGCTGGAGCTGCAAAAGAAGCTGGGAGTGCTTGGCTTTGACCCCCGGGATAATCAGATCACGTCCACACTGGACGATCTAAACAGAGCGGCGGGAGCGGCTCAGTTGGCCCGCATCCAGGCTCAGACGCGTTATCAGGTGCTCTCCAGCATGGATCCAAGCATTCTGGACCAGGCGGGAAATGCGTACGCTCCCAGCAATATCTCCTCCCTGCGCACCCAGATCGACAGTGCTTACGCGAATCTTGCCCAGCTGACTACGACATACGGGCCGAAGAACCCGAAAGTGATCGCGATTCATAATCAGATTGCTGAGCTGCGAAAGCAGATCACGGCTGAGGAGACCCGCATCCTGAGTGAATCCAAGCAAGGCTACCTTGCCGCCAAGGCGATGGAGAACGAGACCGATGCAGCTCTGAATCACGAGAAGGATGTTGCGTACCAATTGCGCAATGACATGCTGCAGTACACGTTGCGGCAACGCGAGTACGAAGCCAACCGTACCCTCTACGATGGCCTGGAGCAACGCCTGCGTACGGCCGGGGTGGAAGCAGGGTTGGAATCGACCGAGATCGAACCGCTTGATCCGGCTTATCCCCCGCTGGGGCCCACGCTTCGGCCGCGTTCCAGCATGATGACCGTGGACGCCTTTGTGATGACGATCCTGGGGCTGATTCTGGCCTTTGTGCTCGACAGCCTGGATACGGGACTGCGCAGCGTCGCGGAGGTCGAGTCGGTCTCAGGACTGCCCTCACTGGCGCTTGTTCCCCGTGCCCGCCGAGCGGTCTCGGACGAGACATCCCTCTCCACCGCTATGCGCAATCTGGGCACTTTGTCTAACCCAAAGTCTCAGTTTTCTGAGGCGTTCCGCGCGCTGCGGACTTCCCTACTGTTATCAGTGGCTGGCGGAGAACCGAAGGTCATGCTAATGACCAGCGCCACCCCCTCAGAAGGTAAGACAACCGTATCGATTAATCTGGCCTGCGTTCTGGCTCAACGCAATGTGCGCGTCCTGCTGATTGATGCCGATCTGCGCCGGCCAACGGTGCACCACCGCTTCGGACTTAACGGCAAAGTAGGACTTACTTCCGTCCTCACGGGAAGCGCTACCCTGGAAAACGCCATCCAGACGGTTCCCGAGATTCCGCAATTGGATGTGCTGGTCAGCGGACCGGTGCCACCTTTCCCCACCGAGATGCTCGGTTCGGAGACGATGCGGCAGCTGATCGAGCGCTGTAAGGGAATCTATACCCACATCGTCATGGATTCGCCACCCTTGCTTTCCGTAACGGACAGCGTCATGCTCTCCCGTGAGGCTGACGCCGTGGTGATGGTCGTGCGGCACGGTAAATCCAGCAAGAATGCCATGCGCCGGGCGCGTGACCTTCTGGTCCGCGCCGGAGCGCCTATTACCGGCATTGTTCTGAACGCCGTGGATCTGAACAGCCCGGAGTATTATGCATACTACGGTTACTACGGCTATACCGGCTACGCGGCAGCCGGGGTGGACAGTGCGGGATGGGTGTCAAAGACCGGTGAGGCACGGAAAGAATCCCCGCACCCGGAGGAGCGTAAGTCGAGTAAGGACGATTCCCGAAGAGGAGATAGCGAATGAGCCATCCTCGCCATCCTTCTGTTCCTACACTTTGGCGGCGGCAGATCTCCACAGCCGTGCAGCCGATCCGGCCGGCAGCTCTTTGGGTGGTTCTCCTGTTGGCCGTGGGCTATTGGAAAAGCGCGCAGGCACAGTTCAGCGGACCCGCGACATCGAGCACCTCAGCGTATAACCAAACCCTGACGCCAACTACCGACAAGGCTTTACTTTACCCCGGGGAGCGGGACGTCGTACTTTCTGTGGGCGACCAGATCACCATCCGGGTGTTTGCTGATGGGGAATATTCCCCCGTTGTGCGCATCAATAACGATGGCACGGTGATGTTACCGCTCATCGGGATTGTTCATCTGCAAGGGCTGACGGTCACTCAGGCTGAGGAACTGATCGCTGAAAAGCTAGAGGCGGACGGCATGTACCGCAACCCTCAGGTGACGCTCCAGATCGCCGAGGGCCCCAACGCGGTGGTCACAGTCATCGGAGAGATTCATCAGGTGGTTCCGGTGGTTGGCGCGCGACGCCTGCTGGATGTGCTTTCCGCAGCAGGAGGCTTGCCACCCACCGCCAGCCATGTGATTACGATTGACCGTCCGGGAGTCGCCAAACCCATCGTCGTGGATCTGGGAACTGATCCCATGAGCAGTTCGCTGGGGAACATTCCAGTGTTTCCGGGAGACACCATCGTGGTGTCACGGATCGGAATCGTGTACGTCTTTGGCGCCTTTGGTACCCAGGGAGGAACGATCGCGCTTAACTCATACACACCATTGACGCTGACGGAGGCAACCGCTCTGAGCGGGGGCATCAAATGGGAAGGCAGTTTTTCCGATCTTCGCATCATACGAACCGTCGGCGACCACCGCACCGTGGCGGTTTATGACATCAAGAAAGTGCTGGACGGCAAGGCGCCCGATCCCATCCTGGAGCCCAACGACATCGTCTACCTACCCATCGTCGCATGGAAAGAACTGCTTTCAACGGGAGGGTTTGGAACCCTACTGGGAGTGGTTGACTTGTATCTGGCCTTGCGATACCCGTAGGGAACGACCCAACATGATTACTCCTCTGCCACCTGATCGCCGCACCACCGATACTTCCAGCGGCATGGCAGCCAAGCTTCGCCTGGCATATCTGGTGAGTCATCCGATTCAGTATCAGGCTCCGCTGCTCCGTCGCATCGCTTTGGAACCGGACATTGATCTGACTGTGCTCTTCGGCTCAGACATCTCCGTACGGGGATACAAGGACCAGGGATTCGGCGTCGAGGTGGCATGGGACACGCCCTTGCTTGAGGGTTATCGATGGGAGTTTCTGCGCTGCTGGCGGGATACCGGGAGCATCTCTGAGACCAGTCCGGTCAGCCGCGGCATCTACCGCCGCCTGAGCCAGAGAGACGGCACCGCGGCGTTTGATGCGCTCTGGGTGCACGGGTACGCGAGCGTCAACTCGTTGCTGGCCATTCTGGCCGCGAATGCCCTGGGTATCCCTGTTTTGCTGCGCGCCGAATCCTGGTTAGCGGACCGGGTTCGCCACCCCTGGAAACTCGCCCTGAAGCGAGGATTTTTCCAGATGCTGCGTCCAGGGATTACCGCCGTTCTTCCCATTGGAACCGCAAATCAAGCCTACTGGACCCACTACTTTGGAGACCGTGTTCCGCAGTTCCGCATGCCCTATGCAGTGGATAACCGATACTTCGCGAGCCGGGCGCACGCTTCGCTTGAGCGCCAGGAGGAGCTTCGCTCTGAGCTCAAGCTTTCCCGTGGGAAGCCGGTGATTCTGTTTGCCTCCAAGCTTCAGGAGCGCAAGCACGCCGATCATCTGCTGCAAGCCTATGCTCGCTTCCGTGCGGAACGGCCATCCCATCCAGCGGGAGAGCAGCCCTGCCTGGTGATCGTGGGCGATGGTGCCGAGCGCGCCCGATTGGAGGAGATGGCGCGGCAACTTCAGCTGGAAGATGTACGCTTCGCCGGCTTTCGCAACCAGTCCGAGCTGCCTGCCTTCTTTGCCCTCGCCAGCGTCTTTGTATTGCCCTCACGGCACGAGCCGTGGGGTCTGATCGTCAATGAGGCTATGGCCGCCGGTTGTCCGGCGATCGTTTCCACCGATGTCGGCTGCCATCGCGATCTTATCCGCGACGGAGTGGATGGCTGGGTTTTTCCGGTAGGCGATATCGGAGCACTCTGCGACGCGCTGCATCGCGTGTTTACGTCGCCGCAGTCAGCCGAGATGATAGGCATCAACGCCCAAAGACGTATCCAGTCATGGAGCTACGAAGAAGATGTGCAGGGATTGCGGAGCGCGTTGGCTTGCGTTACCGGCTGGTTCAGAGGCTGATACTCTGAAGTTTCTTCCTGCTTTCGTTTGCATCATTGTCGGCGTACGAAAGGATCGAGTTCAACCACGACCGGGTCATAGGAGCCGCGAGTGCGGCCTCGGTCAGCTTGAAGACCCACTGGATGTTCCATGAGAGTGCTGCACATCATCGGCTCCATCAACCCCGCCGCAGGTGGCCCTACGGAGGCCATCCGGATGATCATCCAGTATCGCCCGCCCGGCCACGAGGCGGAGGTAGCGACGCTGGATAGCCCGGATGCTGCTTTCCTCAGTTCATTTCCTTTCCAGATTCATGCTCTGGGAGGGCAAAGACGCGCGTGGTATTCCGCGCGGCTTATCCCCTGGCTGCGCGCGAACCTGGACCGCTTTGACGGGGTGATTCTGCACGGACTGTGGGAGTTCACCGGCCTGGCGGTTCTGGTTGCCGTGGCGGGACGCAAACCCTTTCTGGTCTACACGCATGGCATGCTGGATCCGTACTTCAGACGGCGTTACCCGATCAAGCATATAAAGAAATGGTTCTATTGGGTACTGGTGCAGTACTGGGTCCTTCGCGCGGCCTTCCGGGTGATGTTCACCACGGAACTGGAACGCGATCTGGCCACCCAGAGCTTCTGGCTGTGGCGCTGGAATCCCATGGTGGTCTCCTATGGAGCGGACCCACTAACGCAAGAGGGCGATCAATTTATTCCCGCGCTTTACAAGCACTGTCCGGAGCTTGCCGTTGCGGATCAGAGTTGCCGCTATTTGCTTTTTCTCTCTCGGATTCATCCCAAAAAAGGCTGCGATCTGCTGCTACGAGCCTTTGTCCAGGTGGCGCATGCGCATCCTGAACTGCACTTGATCATGGCTGGTCCGGACCCAACCGGCTGGAAGGCTGAGCTGGAGAAGATTACTGAAGAAGCCGGTCTCGAGGATCGCGTCCACTGGCCCGGCATGCTACAAGGCGAGGCCAAGTGGGGGGCCTTTGCGCTATGCGAGGCCTTGGTGCTTCCGTCCCATCAGGAGAACTTTGGAATCGCCGTGGCTGAGGCTCTGGCTTGTGCCCGCCCGGTGCTGATCTCAGACCAGATCAACATCTATCCTGAGATTAAGGCCGATGGTTGTGGGCTGGTTGAGCCGGATACGCTTGAAGGCACGCGCAGGCTGCTGGCGCGTTGGCTTGCACTTTCCCTGCAGGAGCGGCTGGCGATGGGGCAAAGGTGCAAAGCGGCCTCCGCCACGCGCTATGATATGCGGAGAAACAGCGCTTTGATCCTGCGCACCTTTGAACTTGTTCCAGTGCAGGCTCATCATCCCCGCTCCCCTGATGCGGATCGAGAGGCAGACTGAACCATGGGCCGTCCTGCGGACTACCATGCCGCTGACCACATCCCCGCCGAGATCGACGCCGATCCTTACACCCGGCCTGCATTCAGCCTGGACAACCGTCTGCGGCGTCTGGTATGGAACCTCTGCTGGCTACTGCTCTACCGTCCCTCACCGCGGCCTCTGCACGCGTGGCGCGCGGTTCTGCTGCGCCTCTTCGGCGCTTCTCTGGGGCCGGACTGCCACTTCTATCCGGCCTCCCGGGTATGGGCGCCGTGGAACCTGGTCTGCGCGGACCACGTCGCGGTGGCTGACGGAGTGGAGATCTATAACCCTTCGCCCATCCAGATCGATACTCACGTCATTTTGTCCCAAGGATGCTATGTATGCGGCGCCTCCCATGACTACAACCACCCGGATTTTCCGCTGATCGCCTATCGCATGCACATTGAGGGCTATGCCTGGATCTGCGCCCGAGCCGCCGTGGCTCCGGGAGTGCATGTGGGAGAGGGGGCTGTACTTGGCCTGGGGGCCGTGGCTCTAAGAGACCTGAAGCCGTGGACCGTCTACAGCGGCAATCCTGCCAGCGCGCGTCTGCCGAGGCGAAAACCTGCGCCGGATGGAGCGGACGTCCGGCTGGAGAGTTGGGAGACACACCCCGATACGGCTCTGCTTCCAAGGGTGGAACCCAACCCAAGTGAGGCGGATTCCGAGCGATCAAATCATACGAGGGACCTGGCGTGATCTCTGTCCTCATCCTGACCCATAACGAGGAGCAGGATCTCCCCGGATGCCTGGACTCGGTTGCCTGGTCCGACGACATCCATGTTCTGGACTCCGGCAGCACCGACCGTACCCTGGAGATCGCGCGCCAGTGGGGCGCCAGGGTCGCCGAACGAAGATTTGACGGCTTCGCCGCGCAGCGCAACGCAGGCTTGGAGCTTCCCTTCCGCAACCCGTGGATACTGTTGCTCGACGCCGATGAACGGCCCACCGAGGAACTGGTGGCAGAGATGCACCAGGCGATCGCCAATGCGCCGGAAAGTGTCTCTGCCTTTCGCATGCGGCGACGAGACTATCTTTGGGGCAGATGGCTCAAGCACGCGCAACTCACTCCTTACTATGTGCGACTGATCCGCTCAGGCCGTGCGCATTACACTCGCGACATCAATGAGGTGGTTCAGATAAACGGAGAGATCAGCGAACTTCACTGCGCCTTTGATCACCTGGCCTTCTCCAAGGGCATCACCCACTGGATGGCGAAGCACAACACCTACTCCAGCAAGGAGGCCGAGTTGCTCGCCAGCGGAGAAGCCACACACGGAGCCTCTCTGTACCAGGCGTTGTTCGCGCGCAACTTCCACGAGCGTCGAGTTGCGCAGAAGGCCATCTTCTATGAGTTTCCGGCGCGCCCGCTGATCAAATGGTTTTACATGATGTTTGTTCGTGGGGCGATTCTGGACGGCTCTGCGGGGGTGATGTACTCCACCCTGCAAAGCTTCTATGAGTTTTTGATTGAAGTGAAACGCCGCGAACTGCTGCGTCTGCGGGCGGGAAAACCTCTTTGAATTTTCGGTCCAACCCCGCTCGTCTGTATCTTTTTCGCGTATTCCAGACCACAGAGGGTATCCAGCAGCATATTCTTCCCGCAGGACGGTTGGGGATGCGCTTCTGCATGAGCCTGACCGCAAAAGAACTCTAGGTGCGCAGTTTGGCCAGCAGGTCGCTGGGATGTACCGGCTTAGCCAGAATTTCGAACTCGTGCCCCTGGGATCGCGCTCGCTCGAGAAGATCCGCCGTGGCCGCCTGACCGGAGAACAGAAGAATCTTGCATCCCGGCACCTGAGCCCTGGTTCGGATTGCCGCCTCAATGCCGGTCATGCCCGTCATAATGACGTCGGAGATCAACATGTCAGGACGAAAGGAATCCAGAGCTTCCACGGCCTTTTCCCCGCTGTAGACCGCACGAGCCTCAAAGCCGGCCTGGTTCAAAATAATTGCCAGGGTGTTGGCAATCACCTGTTCGTCATCAGCCACCAAGACGCGCGGCTTGCGTTGGTTGGTCGTCTTTTCAGTCATGTTCTCCCTATTCCTTAGTCTCTCTAGCAGGTTTGATGCAGGCCCACCTCCACCATCGTACGCGGATGCGGTACAAGGAAATGGAGGCGACCGGCCTTAGCAGACGCAAATTTGGATGCGGCGGGAGCGCCTCCGCGCTGCCCATGGCAGGCGAAGTCCCTTCCTCGATCCTTTCACGGTGTTACTCTTGCGGTAACAGGCATGATCGATATTCACCATCATCTGCTCCCAGGGCTGGACGACGGTTCACCCGATCTTGAGACCTCCCTGGCCATGGCCCGAATCGCCGTTCAGGATGGCATCACACAGGTTGTCGCCACCCCACACGCCAATAATATCTACTCGTTTGATCCCGACCGGGTTCGCACCAGACTGGGGCAACTGCGCGGGGCTCTGGACGAAGCCTCCATTCCGCTTTCTGTCCTCTCTGGCTGCGACTTTCACCTCAGTTACGACAACATACAGGACGCTATAGCCCATCCGACAAAATACACGGTGAACGGCGGTGACTATCTTCTGGTCGAGTTGCCGGACTTCGGTCTGTCTCCTCACCTCGACGAAGCCTTTTACGAGCTGGGGCTGGCCGGAATGCGGCTGATCCTGACTCACCCGGAACGTAACCCCACACTGCAACGCGACTCCAGCCGACTAGCTGACTGGATGCGCATTGGCCTGCTCACCCAGGTGACCGCCGGCTCGGTGACGGGAGATATGGGTCGCGCTGCTGAGCGGATGGCTCACCGTCTGCTTGCCGACCGGTGGGTTCACTTTTTGGCGACCGATGCGCACAACACGAAATCACGGTCGCCACGGATGCGGGAAGCTCACGGCCTAGTGGCTAAAAAGTACGGTCTGGCGTATGCCGATCGCCTCTGCACCCTGAACCCTGAGGCCGTTTGTCGTGGCTCTTCCCTTCCACCCCAGGATGAACCGCTGCACCTGTATGAGGACGATCCCCGTTACACCCGCCGGTGGTGGCAGATTCTGTGGAAGGAGCCAAGAGCCCGTAGCGGCCCTCGTTGAGGCCCCTCACGCGCCTCCCATACCAGCCTTACAACTGCACTGCTTTGGGCCGGGCCGGCGCAGCGCGCGGCCGGGATAGCGCGGAGAGCCAAACACCTGGTCGGGGAAGCCTTGTCGAGACCCCTACAGGCCCAGGCCGCCATCCACCGCCAGCATCTGTCCGGTGATAAAGTGTGGTCCAGTTGCAAAGAACAGTACCGCCTGAGCGACGTCCTGGGATGTTCCGTTGCGCTGCATCGGCGTCTTCAAAGCGAACTGTTCATAGGCGGGGTTCAGTTCTCCCATCACAATCATTCCTGGAGCCACACAGTTCACACTGATCTCCGGCGCCCAGGCCTTTGCCATGGTGTGTGAGAGCATATGCAACGCCGCCTTTGAGGTGCAGTAGTGGGCATGCGACGCCCAGGGATGCAAGCCGCCCAGCGAGCCGATGTTCACAATCCGGCCCCGCGCCGCCTTCAACGGCTCATACGCCGCCTTGGCCACAAGAAATGGCCCACGGGTGTTCACCTGGTACATCTCGTCCCACTGCGCCACGGTGATCTGCTGCAGCGGTACGGATGCAAAGAGGCCCGCGTTATTCACCAGCAGATCCAGCCCACCGAGGCCACACACGGCCTCCTCCACGCCCCGGATCACGCTGGAAGGCTCGCGTAGATCGCAGCGCACCGCCAACGCGCCGCCAGCCCGCTCTTTGAGCTCCGCCAAGGTCCTTCCCGCCTCAGCCTCCGACTCGCGGTAGGTGATCGCCACGGTTGCGCCAGCGTCGGCCAGCGCCAGAGCCAGTGCGCGCCCAATCCGTTTGGCCCCTCCCGTCACCAGAGCCCGCTGTCCCTGCAGCGGCCGCGATCGAGGCTGAATATCTTTTGGCTCCTGGCTCATTGTGGCGTGCCCGTCTGGGTGGTCGGCGCACCTGCCTGCTGCGCCGCACTGCCTGCTGACGCCGGGCCGGAAGATGAAGAGCTGGGTGGCAGCGCAAATCCGTCCACATTCGGCTTAGGTGGGGCTAAGGCGGGGTGGGGAGGCTCTTGAATACCCGGCTGCACTGAAGCGGGTTTGCCGTCCGCATTCAGCCACTGAGAAACCTGCTCACGCGGCCGGATCATCTTGGCCACCATCGACGCCTTCGCGCCCACGTTCTGCAAATCCTGAGAGAAGGTTGCATAGCCCGTGGCAATCACCTGTACATCCACATCGCTGCCCACCTGGATCAGATCCATTGTGGCGTTTCCGTGAGGATCGGTCTTGATCTCCATATTGCCGTTGTCGCGGCCCTCAAACGTGGAGTGGAAGACCACCGGAACATTGGGCATCGGCTTGCCGTCAAAACCCTTCTCGACTAGAACCACAATGTGCGCGAGTTGTGGCAGGGGCTTGTACTTGCGCTGGTAGCGGGCCTGCTGAGCGCCTACCCCAGAGGCCAGCGTCAGCAGCAGTGCCAAGCCGACGGCCCCACCCAGACCGCGCCGCGCGACGGCGGGAAGACCTTGACGAACAAGAAGACCGGAGAAGAATTTTGAAGCGTAACCTGCGAGTTTCATGGCCTGATTTTAGAGCAAAAATGGAGCCACGCGTAGCCCCTCGCAAAGCCTCCATCCGATGGGCGACACGGTTGAAGTCCGCCGAGCACAAAGAACTTCGTGAAAGCTTCTTTGCCCGAGTGAGATAAGACAAGAAGATTGCTACGCCTGCTTCCCAATCGCGGCATCTGGGTTGTTGAAGATGAGATGACGGCACAGGTCGGACGCAAGTGGTTCGCTTTTCTTATCCAGCCGTCTGATGCGCTGGAGAGCTCGCGTCATTTGAAGCATCTCCATAGGTCTATTCCAGAAGTTGAAAATCAACCACACTCGGCTTCCACACACCCCCGCGGTAGGGTGCAGACGTCCAACGGGTAGATAAGCCAGAACAATGCGGAGCCTTGGAGCCACAATGAAGTGACTCTTTGTGGCTAAATATGAGCGTATTTCACTAATATTTCTCTCTGCCTACTTGACTCGCTAGCCCGGGCGATGTAGATTAGCAATCGGCGGTGGAGAGTGCTAAGTCACTGGCAGGCCGATCTCAGGCAGGTCGGGGCTGCAGGCGCTCCACCCAACACACTGTTGAACAGAAACCGAAGGAGAACCATCTACATGGCAGCCACATCTTTCACGCCGTTGCACGATCGCATTCTGGTTCGCCGCCTCGAAGAGGGCGAAACCGTTCGTGGCGGCATCATCATTCCTGACTCGGCCAAGGAAAAGCCGCAGCAGGGCAAAGTTATCTCTGTCGGCAAGGGTAAGTCCAACGATGAAGGCAAAGTCTTCCCTCTGGACGTCAAGGCCGGCGACACGATCCTCTTCGGCAAGTACTCTGGTACCGAGATCAAGCTTGATGGAGAGGAGTATCTCATCATGCGCGAGGAAGAGGTTTTAGGAATTCTCAAATAAATCTGCGCAGCGCTCAGTCGGCACAAGCGCAGGGTCGCATCACGACCCAGTTGAAGCTAGACGCTGAACAACACTGATTTGAATACCAGAACACATTCGCCGGAACAGCCGGCTTAAGGACAAAGAGTATGGCAAAGCAAATTCTGCATGGAGAAGATTCGCGTCAGGCGATTCTGCGTGGCGTCAACACGCTGGCCAACGCGGTAAAGGTGACACTGGGGCCCAAGGGCCGCAACGTGGTCATTGAGAAAAAGTTTGGGTCCCCTACCATCACCAAGGACGGCGTTACGGTGGCTAAGGAGATTGAGCTGCAGGATCCCGTTGAGAATGTGGGCGCTCAACTGGTGAAGGAAGTAGCATCCAAGACATCCGACATCGCTGGGGACGGTACCACCACCGCTACTGTTCTGGCCCAGTCCATCTTCCGCGAGGGCGTGAAGACGGTAGCAGCCGGAGCCAACCCCGCTGCGCTCAAGCGCGGCATTGACAAGGCTGTGGAAGCCATCATCGGCAAGCGCGACGAGCATGGCGCGGTGGTTGGAGGAGCTCTGAGCGAGTTCTCCAAGCCCGTGACCGGTGACATGATCGCACAGGTAGGCACCATTTCTGCCAACAGCGACGCGCAGATCGGCTCCATTATCGCCGCAGCGATGAAGAAGGTGGGCAAGGACGGCGTGATCACCGTGGAAGAGTCTCGCACCATGGAGACCCAGTTGGATGTGGTAGAGGGCATGCAGTTCGATCGCGGCTATCTCTCGCCCTACTTTGTCACCGATGCAGAGCGGATGGAAGCCGCATTGGAGAACCCTTACATCCTTATCTACGAGAAGAAGATCTCCACGATGAAGGATCTGCTACCTTTGCTGGAGCAGATTGCCCGCACCGCCAAGCCGCTGCTGATCATTGCCGAGGACGTGGATGGAGAGGCGCTGGCAACCCTGGTGGTCAACAAGCTGCGTGGCACGCTGAACGTGGCCGCGGTGAAGGCTCCCGGCTTCGGCGACCGCCGCAAGGCCATGCTGGAGGACATCGCTGTGCTCACCGGCGGCAAGGCCATCACTGAGGACCTGGGCATCAAACTTGAGGGCGTCAAGATCGAAGATCTCGGCACCGCGAAGCGCGTGACCATCGATAAGGACAACACCACCATCGTCGACGGCGGGGGTGAGGATGCCCGCATCGAGGGCCGCGTGAAGGAGATTCGCGCCCAAGTGGACAAAACCACCTCCGACTACGACCGCGAGAAGTTGCAGGAGCGGCTGGCCAAGCTGGTGGGCGGCGTGGCCGTCATCAAGGTCGGTGCAGCCACGGAGACCGAGATGAAGGAGAAGAAGGCTCGGGTGGAAGACGCCATGCACGCTACTCGTGCGGCTGTGGAAGAGGGCATCGTCCCGGGCGGCGGTGTTGCGCTGGTTCGCTGCGCCCCCGCCGTGGATGCACTGATCAAGACGCTTGAGGGTGACGAGAAGATCGGCGCCACGATCATTCGTCGGGCCATTGAAGAGCCTCTGCGGACCATCGTGGGGAACTCCGGTGAAGAGGGCGCTGTGGTGATCGGCAAGATTCACGAGTCCAAGGATGCCAACTACGGCTACAACGCCGGAACATGCGTCTACGAGAACCTAGTGAAGGCCGGTGTCATCGATCCCACCAAGGTGACGCGCACGGCTCTGCAGAATGCCGCCTCCATCTCTGGTCTGCTTCTCACCACCGAAGCCATCATCGCCGAGATCCCAGAGAAGAAGGAAGCTCCGGCTCCTGGCGGCCATGGCGGCGGCATGGACGGCATGTACTAAAAACAACTCCGCACCGTCCTGCTCACCATCCCAAGGCGGACGCGCAGCAAAGCACAAAGGCCCCGGAGATCTTCCGGGGCCTTTGTGCTTTCTCCTGTGCCGACGCCATGACCGGCTTCACAGGGCGCCATACATCTCCCAACCCGGACTCCGTCCAATTCCAAGCCGCCAACAGTTGTCCCCTTGATCACCAGGGAGCAAACATCTCGGGCAGATCACGCAATGCGGACCGCCGTTCATCCGCACCCTGGAAACTGACCGGCTCTGACAACCGCGTTTCCCTTCTTAGCTGTACTTCATCCAGCGCAGGATCTCGGGCAGATTGGGCTTCTTACCGTACATCAGGATCCCCACCCGGTAGATGCGAGACGACACCCACAGCACCGCATAGATCGACACCAGAATCAGCCCGATCGAAAGTGCAATCTCCCACGGCTGCGGCATCGAGATCGAGATCCGAAGATCCATCAACAACGGAGCGCAGAACGGAATCTGGGAGACGATCCGCGATAAAAGCGAGTTGGGATTGGTCGTCACCGGCTCCAACATCAGGAGGCTGAAGAACAGCGGAAGCATCAGGAACATATTCAGTTGCTGGAGCTCCTGCTCCGAGTTGGTCATGGCCCCAAGGGATGCTGCCACAGCCGAGTAAAGAGCGTAGCCGAGGCCGAAGTACACCACAAAGTAGATCACTTGCGCGAAACTGATCTGCACCCCGCTGGTGGCTCCCATCTGCGCGGCCAACAGGCCGAAGGCAATCATCCAGATACCCACCTGAGTGAGCCCCACCGCTCCCACCCCCAGGATCTTGCCCGCCAGCAGTTCATCCGGCTGGATGGTGGCCAGCAGAACCTCGAAGACCCGTGACGTCTTCTCTTCGATGATCGACCTCGCCACATTCATCCCGTACAGCAGCACCACCAGATACATCAGGAAGAACAGCGCATAGGCCACCATAAAGGCCGTTCTGGAGTTCCCTCTTTCTCCGTTCCTATCTAGTACGTTGAGTTCCGCCGGAGCCATCAGAGCGTCCATCTGGGGCGCTGAAAGCCCCTTGTCTGCAAGGTACTCACGGATCAGCACCTGATGCAGCGCATCTTCGATCGCCGTGGTAGTGGCCATATCGGCCGTCGAGCGCGGCGTGAAGTCGAACTCCGGTCGTTGACCTGCCTCCTTCGGTGGCTCGATCACCAGATAGCCATCCAGTTGCTTGTCCTTCATCTTCTGGTCCAGCTCGGCAAGGGATGTTGCGAACGGCAGAATCTGAACCGTCATCTTGCTGTATTTGCCGTGCTCCAGCTCTTCCTTCAAGTCCTGCGCGAACTTCGGCTGGGAGTCCAGCACCACGATATGCGAGGCGGTCGGCGACTTGTCAGCCAGTTCCGCCGCGCCAAACATCCCTCCTCCCATGAGGATGGGAATGAGGATCGTCGCCATCAGAAATCCCTTGGTCCGGATCCGCTCCAAATACTCTCGCTTGGCGATTAGCCAGATATTCTGCAACCGATTAGGCATCCGCACTTCCCCCTGCTTCTTCTCCGGCAAAGCTGGCCCGTACATGTTCGATAAAGATCTCTTCCAGGGTTGGCTCCTTTACCTCAAACTTGTGCACCACCACGCCACGCGCAATCGCCTCAGCAAGCACCTTTTGGGCCCCCGCCTCGTGGTACAGTTTCAGCTCCGCAACCCCCGCATAGTTCTTTGCCTCCTCCACCTCAGGATGCTGCAGAAAACGCTCATCCCCTGAGAAGACTATGTGCATCCGATTCCGCGGGTAGCGGGCTTTCACATCGCGCATGGACCCGCTGAGCACCAGTCGGCCCCTTGAGATCAGCGCAATCGCATCGCACATCTTCTCCACCTGATCCATGCGATGGGTGGAGAACAGCACCGCCTTGCCCTCCCTGCGCAGGTCGACCAGCGTATTCAGCAGCAACTCCGCATTCACTGGATCCAGCCCGCTGAACGGCTCATCCATAATCACCAGTTCCGGGTCATGCAGCAACGCCGCAATAAATTGGATCTTCTGCTGCATACCCTTGGAGAGATCTTCGGTCTTCTTCCCGATCGCCTCGGTAATCTGGATCCGCTCGCACCAAGCCAGAGCCCGCTCCCTGGCGGTGGTCTCACCCAAGCCGTGGAGCTGCCCCAGGAAGACAAGCTGGTCCAGCACCTTCATCTTCTTGTAGAGACCGCGCTCCTCGGGGAGGTATCCCACCCGGTTCAGCATCTCCCGTTGCAGTGGTCTCTCAAACAGCTTGACCGAACCGGAGTCCGGCATGGTCATGCCGATCATCATGCGAATGGTGCTGGTCTTGCCCGAACCATTCGGTCCCAGCAGACCAAACATCGTTCCCGGCTCCATAGTCAGGGAGAGGCCCTCCACGGCTACCTTCGTGTCGTAGACCTTGCGCACTCTATTCAGTTCGACGATGGGCATTCGGGTTAGGAACCTTCCTTCTCCGCCAATGCGGATAGTCTATCGGAATAAGATAAAAGCGCATCCCGAAAAGATGCGCTTTTCTTATAAAACTCGGGCTGGCCAGAGGAAGGCAGCCACGGAAGAAGTCGCGGCGAACCAACATGCCCGCGGCAAGATCGTTCTAAGGCTCTGTTCCAGGCTCGCTCGGCTCAGCCCGACCGCTCTCCTCCATCTGCTGCTGCATCTCTTCGCGGCGCTTGGCGCGAATCTCAGCGCGCTTTTGAGCCTTCTCGCTCAAGTCCTGCTCAGCGCCCAGCAACTCAAGAAAGGCCATCTCCGCGGCATCTCCCTGGCGTGGTCCGGTACGCACAATCCGTGAGTATCCGCCGGCGCGGTCACCATAGCGTGGCGCAACGGTCTGGAAAAGGCGATCGACGGACTCGGCCGTCATCAGATAGGCCAGCGCCTGGCGGCGATCATGCACGCTTCCTTTCTTCCCCAGGGTAATCATCTTTTCCACCAGCGGCTTGGCCGCCTTGGCCTTGGTAAGGGTGGTATGTACGCGATCGTTGAGAACGACGGAGGTCACAAGGTTGCGAAGCAAAGCGCGGCGATGGCTGGTATTGCGTCCCAGCTTGAAGCCGCCATTACGGTGGCGCATATTAATCTCCTTCGACCCGGACTTCTGCCCGGCTCGGAACTTCTCTGAGGATGGTTTGCTGCAAAGCGTCTGGTTCTTCAGGGGGTACCAGTGATGCCACGCGGAGTTCGGCCACGCGGCATCGCCTTGAAAGTGATGGTGCGGGAAGAACTCCCGACCCCTGAATCTTCCGTGCCGAATCGCTTCCTCGGATGCGTTCCACACGGACAGATATCGAAACCGAACGCTGGTTTGGTTAGAACGTCTCTGGCTCGACGTCGAGGTTGTCATCTTCTTCCTCTTCGTCTTCTTCGTCGTCGTCAAAGTTCGCGTAGCTGGCCGCCAGCGTCGCCGCGGGCAGGACCGATGTCGGACCTGGAACCGGGTTCCCCTGCTCATCGATCTTCATACCCAGTGAGAGCCCCATCTGGGCAAGAATCTCCTTGATCTCATTGAGACTCTTGCGGCCAAAGTTCTTGGTCTTCAACATCTCTGCTTCAGTCTTCTGAATCAGCTCACCGATCGTGGCGATGTTGGCGTTCTTCAGGCAGTTGTAGCTACGCACAGAGAGTTCCAACTCCTCCACCGAGCGATTCAGGTTCTCATTCCGGATCATCAGCGGATCCTGCCCGCCATCGGCGCCGGCCTCCATCTCCTCTTCGAAGTTGATGTAGATCGTCATATGATCTTTGAGCAGCTTGGCGGAGAGCCCCAGCGCATCGGCCGGCAAGATGGTTCCATTGGTCCAGATCTCGAGGGTCAACTTCTCGTAGTCGGTGATCTGGCCGAGACGCGCCGCCTCCACCAGATAATTCACCTTGCGCACCGGCGAGTGCACCGAGTCCACAGGAATGAATCCGATTCCCAGATCACTGTCAAAGTTTTTATCCGCGGAGACATAGCCGCGACCCCGCTTCAAACGCATCTCCATATCGATGCGTCCCCCCTCGGAGACCGTACAGATGTAAACATTCGGATCGAGAATCTCGACGTCGGAGTCAGCCTCGATCATCCCCGAGGTAATCACACCCGCCGCATCCGAACGCACATACAAAGCCTTCGGCCCGTCGCCGTTCAGCTTGAACGGAATCTGTTTCAGGTTCATGACGATGTCGGTCGCATCTTCTACGACGCCGGCAATTGACTGGAACTCGTGCAGCACTCCCTCAATGCGAACTGCAGTGACGGCGGCACCCTCAATCGAAGAGAGCAGCGTGCGTCGCAGCGCGTTACCAATGGTGGTACCGAACCCACGCTCGAACGGCTGAGCGGAGAACTTTCCGTAAGTGTTGGTGAGTGTCTCCTGATCGACGGCGAGACGCTTGGGCTTTTGAAAACCTCTCCAAAGCATGGTGAGTCCTTTCATTCGTCGCCGTGCGAAGCACTCTGCCCGGCTGACGGTCCTACTTCGTTTAAGTGAGTTTCAGTGCGCTATCGGTTCGGTGTGTCGTGTTCCGGCCAGCCTTTTGTGAGCCCACGTCCGCATGCCATCGCTGGCGTACTCCCGCAGGCCCACAGACAGAGACCGAACCACTTACCCGAAACATTCACGGATTATTTGCTGTAAAGCTCGACGATAAGTTGTTCATTCACCGGCAGGTTGACGTCCTCGCGTTTCGGCGTAGAAAGGATGCGACCCGAAAGACCGTCTGCAGCCACTTCGATCCAGTTCACACGGCTCTGCCCGGAGACAAAGCTCCTGGCTGACTCCAACAGCGCCATCTTCTGGGAACCTTCACGAACGGCCACAACATCACCGACCTTGCACTGGAAGCTCGGGATATTCACCTTGCGTCCGTTCACCTGCACGTGTCCGTGGCGAACCACCTGACGGGCCTGGCGACGGCTCATCGCTAAGCCGAGACGGTAGCAGACGTTGTCCAGACGGGTTTCCAGTTGTTGCAGCAGAAGTTCGCCGGTAACGCCGGTGCGGTTGGCCGCCTTTTCGTAGTAAGCGCGAAACTGGGTTTCCAGCGTGAAATAAATACGCTTGGCCTTCTGCTTCTCTCGGAGTTGCAGACCGTAGCCGATCAACTTCTTCGCCTTTTTGCTCTGGCCGTGCTGGCCGGGCGGAAAGTTGCGCTTTTCAAGGGGACACTTATCCGTAAAACACTTTGCGCCCTTCAGAAATAATTTGGTTCCATCTCGCCGACAAAGGCGGCAGACAGGTCCTGTATACCGTGCCATCTTTTCTCTCCCGTACTTCGGTTGTCGATCGCTTTACACGCTGGCAGCGCTTCTTCACGATCCCAAATCATGCGATACAAGATCAGGCTGGTGAAACCATGTCGCCATAGAAAGGCATGGCGTCAAATTCAAAGTTCAGCCTTGACCTCAGAGGATCAAACTGGGCCTCGCCAGACTTGCTATGTTGCGAGGGCGTACTGCTCTTTGCTTGCTGTTACACTCGGCGGCGCTTAGGTGGCCGACATCCGTTGTGCGGCATCGGCGTCACATCGCGGATGGAACGAACCTCAATACCGGCAGCCGCCAGAGCCCGGATCGCCGACTCGCGTCCCGAACCAGGTCCCGCCACCCGCACATCCACGGAGCGCAAGCCATGGTCACGAGCCGCTGTAGCTGCTCCCACTGCTGCCTGCTGAGCCGCGAAAGGCGTCCCCTTACGCGAACCACGGAAGCCCAGTGAGCCTGAACTTTTCCAGCTCAGCGTGTTGCCCTGCTGGTCGGTGATCGTCACAATCGTGTTGTTGAAGCTGGCCTGGATAAAGACCAGTCCGAAAGGAACATTCTTCCGTTCACGCCGCTTGAACTTCTTATTTTTTCCGACCTTGGCGCCGGTACCCTTATTCTGTGACTTTGCCATAAGTTACTTGGTCGCTTTCTTCTTACCGGCAACCGTGCCCTTGCGGGGGCCCTTGCGGGTACGAGCGTTGGTGTGAGTGCGCTGACCGCGCACCGGCAGGCTGCGCCGATGGCGCAGGCCACGGTAGGACTGAATCTCGATCAGGCGCTTGATGTTCAGCGATACATCCTTGCGAAGATCGCCCTCAATGCCGCCCTGCGCTTCAATGACCTGGCGAATCCTGTTGAGCTGATCCTCATCCAGGCTGGCCATCTTGGCATAGGGATCCACCCCGGCCTCCTCCAAAATCTTGAGCGCACGCGGGTTTCCAATGCCGAATATATAGGTAAGGGCGATACGAGCCTGCTTGTGGGGGGGCAGATCGACGCCGGCGATACGGGCCATGGTGTACCTTTCCGTTGGGCCTGCGGAGCTACTCTCTGCAAGCGGGGTTAGGGGTTTAGCGGCTGACCGGCAGCGAACTATCGGCTGCGGTCTCCTTCGGGTTCATCGCACGCCTTGACTTCGGCGAACTCGCCCGATGGGGCCACACGGACCAGAGAACAACCCTTCCTTATCCCTGGCGCTGCTTGTGTTTCGCGTTCTCACAGATCACACGAACCACTCCGCGACGATGGATCACCTTGCACTTGTCGCAGATCTTCTTGACTGACGCACGAACCTTCATCTCAACTACTCCTCAACTTCTCTGTTTTGCATCTCGCCCAGAGGCACTGGCCATGGGGAAAACGTCACCCCGAAGCCGCTTCCAAGCCGCTTGTAGCGCATCCCGGAACTACCATTTGAGAGCCAGAGAGATGCGACCCTCCGGCTCCGCCTCTAACGCTATTTATAGCGGTAGACAATTCGACCGCGGTTCAGGTCATAAGGGCTGAGCTCAATGGCAACCCGATCGCCCGGGAGGATGCGAATGAAGTTCTTGCGCATTCTGCCCGAAACATGCGCCAGGACCTGGTGCTTGTTTTCGAGCTCAACCTTGAACAACGCATTTGGCAGCGTCTCCAGGACCACGGCCATGACTTCAATTGCATCTTCCTTCGACAAACAGTCTCCTCCGATGAAGCCCAACGCGCCTTGCACAACACCGCGTGAAGCTGCTCCATCTGCTGTAATTTTCCCTGTAAACCTGTCTCGTGGGCTTCTGATAGCCTCTGTCTGTCCCCGGCGATCCTGCAACCGGAGAAGCTTCAACAGAGACGGCGGAAGATACACGCACCAATCGTAAGTCTAACGAAATTTTGATGATTTGGAAAGCCCAATCGCCTAATCGCCAGACTAGCCCAGAACTTTGCGACCGCCCTCATCCAACCGCCTCTCATCCAGCCCTGGCAGTCTCCACTCTGAGGCGACCGGCGGCTGGAAAGCTCACCCCCCGATTGCACCATAGGCACTGCTGCTGCAAGTCCGTTGGGCATTTTCATCTTCGCCCCCGAACCTTAGCCCTGCTGACCCAAATTGAGACAACCTCTGCTAACCTTCCCCCATGAGGACCCTTCGCCCGGCGCCAGTGCCCCTCTCGGCTTTGCCATTTCTGTTCTTGCTTCTGGCCTTCACCCCTTGGGCATCGGCCACCGGACCGAAGACCCATTCGGTGACTCTCGGGCCGGCCCGCATCGTCTCCTACACTCCTCCCCAGGCTAGTCGACAGGACCAGCCGGGCCCCGGGACGCCAGCCAGCGGCTCCGGCGATGCCCTGCGCATTCGGCCCCTGAACGTCGACGGACTGCGCCGGGAGTGGACCATGGGCGAGGTGCATGACGTGACCGACCGCACCTTCGTGGTTCGCCGCGCCCTGCGCATCAATGACTCTCTACCCTCCGAACCGGTGCACTGGGCATGGCAGCCCGGACCATGGCTCATGGTGGATCGCCTCACCGGACACATCACCGCCCTGCATCTCCCGGCCTTTGATCCCCTCATCTCCGACGTCCGTTGGTTTCGTGACGACGCGGCCTACTGCGGGGTCAGCACTGGCGGCAAGGGCGGGGTGGTAGCCGTGATCGCCCAGCTTGGCGCGCGGAGGCCCATCGTCGAGAAGCTGCTCGCCCGCTGGCCGCAATCGGGCTCGGCCAACCCCGGTCCTCACCCTGACGAGCAACCAGGCTCCGCTGGGGATTCCGTGTGCGCTCCTGCCATCTGGCAGCGTAACCCTATGCGCGCGACACTCCAAGTTGCGGGCGGTCAGCCGGTTACCTTCGATGTGGTCGGCACCGTTTCGCTGATTGAGGAGAACGATAACTCCGAACAATAACTGGCCCAACGACCGGGAAATTGCCGCAAGGGGTAACTTCCAAGGCGCGGGATAAGACAAGTTCCGTGATCCTCACCGGCCACAACGTAGTATCTTGATGACAACGTGGGAGCCAACGCTGTGTGGCCTGCGTGAAGCTTAGGAACCATCGGCGCAACGACAGCATCTACCTACGACCAACCCCCTCCGTGGAAAGGAACAGAAGATCCCCATGTGGAAACCTAACCAGTCTGCCGCGAATCCGTCGACTCCCGAGCCAGTTCGCCCCACTCCTCCCGCCGCGACGCCTGCCTTTGATGCTCGCTCCACCTCTGCTGCTCCGAGCGCCATCCCCAATAGTGAGCAAGCCACCATTGGCAAGAGTCTGGTCGTGAAAGGCGAGGTAACGGGCTCTGAGTCGCTTTATGTCGACGGCAAGGTGGAAGGCTCCATCAACCTGCCTGGCAACCGTGTCACCATTGGGCGCAACGGCCAAGTGGCGGCAAACATCAGTGCTCGCGAGATTGTGGTGCTGGGCAAGGTTCGTGGCAACTGCCAAGCCTCTGACCGGGTGGATATCCGCAGCGAGGGCTCCCTGACCGGCGATGTGATTGCAGCCCGGATCTCCATTGAGGATGGCGCGTTCTTCAAGGGCGGCATCGACATCCGCAAGCCGGGTGCAGAGGCCAAGCCGGGCGCCCCTGCGCCCGCCGAGCCGGAGAAGAAAGAAGCTTGATCGTCAACCCAGCATAGCGATTGAAAAGACCCGACGACGTCGGGTCTTTTTTCTGCGACCGGCAGCCGCAGGCTATCCATCTCACACCGAATCCCTGACTGCAACCGCGGGCGCAGAGAGGGTGTCCCGGCTGTAGTTGAAAGTTGAGCGGCGGTCCTTCAGTTGCGTCATCCTGCCCCTGGAAGTTGCTATGGGCAGCAGGGCGGGGTGGATGTCCGGCATGTTCTTTGAGATGGAGACCGGCGATCATAGACATAGGGTGCAGTGCGCGCAGCGAAGCAGGCCACAGTTTGTGTGCCCAAATCTCCTTATTTTGAGATCTGAGTTTGAAGCAGGCGCCATCCCGAGGGCGTTGCTTTTTCCAGGTGCGTCGGCACCACTCATCCCATCGCCGCTAGCACAGCATCGGCAAACTCGCTGGTGCCGGCATGACCGCCCACGTCACGGGTGAGCGCCTTACGCTCGCGGTAAACAGTTTCCAGGGCATGATCGATCCGGTCCGCCGCGGCCATCTCGTCCAGGTGGCGCAGCATGAGAATTGCCGATTGCAGCAACGCGGTGGGGTTGGCGATATCCATGCCCGCAATATCCGGTGCCGAGCCATGCACGGCTTCAAAGATAGCGCACTCCGCACTGAGGTTTGCGCTGGGGACCAGTCCCAATCCGCCCACCAGCCCCGCGCACAGGTCGCTCACAATATCGCCATACAGGTTTTCGAGCAGCAGCATGTCGTACTGGAAGGGATGCATCACCAGTTGCATGCAGGTGTTATCGATGATGTGCTCGCCGTACTGGATGTCCGGAAACTCCTCAGCCACGGTGCGCGCGCAGCGCAGAAACAGGCCGTCCGACATCTTCATGATGTTGGCCTTGTGGATGGCGTGGATCTTCTTGCGCCCATGTTTGTGGGCATAGTCGAAGGCAAAGCGAGCAATGCGCGTGGAGCCTTTTTCGGTAATCACTTTGATGGCTTCCACCACACCGGGAATCACTTCGTGCTCCAGGCCCAGGTACTCGCCTTCGGTGTTTTCGCGCACCACAATCAGGTCAACCCCCGGCCACTTGGTCTCAAGCCCCGGCAGGTTGCGGATTGGGCGGAAGTTGGCGTAGAGGTCAAAGCGCTTGCGCAGCGTCACGTTGATGCTTTTGAACCCACCGCCCACCGGCGTGGTCACCGGCCCTTTGAGGGCCACGCGATTGCGCTCAATCGATTCATACAAAGCCGCTGGAATGTACTCGCCCTGCGCCTCAAAGGCTTCAGCGCCGGCGGCAAACCGTTCCCATTCAAACTTGACGCCCGTAGCTTCGACAATCCGAACCACTGCCTGCGTCACCTCCGGCCCAATTCCGTCGCCGGGGATGAGGGTTACTTTGTGCGTCTTAACTTGTGCCATGCAAAAACTCCTGGTCTTTGGTTTCTGGTCCAGTTCCGACCGCTGATGCTTCTTTGCGACCGCGGTATCGGCGTTAGAAGTCGGTAGCTACGTGCTTGCCTTCTTCGTTTTCTGTTTGTGCAACAGCCTTTTAGGCCGTTGCTTTCACTCGCATACATCCCGAGAGGCCCGGCACGTCCATGCACAACGGATCTGCTCGACCGAATCGAATCTCGCTGATACCGATCTGCCATCATCTCGTGGCCGGTGATGCACGCGATCCACACGTATTCCTACACGCATCGGCACAGGAAACGCTCCAAACCCTTCTCCTTCTACATTCTAAGCCACGCCACCCCAATGGATGCACAGCGCCGCGCCTGGGTTGGGGCAGGAGAAGAACGTCAGGATGTTCTATCTGGAGCGATCTACTACACCGTCTTGCGAAGCCCGCCGCGTGCCTGCGCGCCCATCTGCGTCGCCATCTGATCCAGTTCGGTGATGGCTGGCTGTCCGGCGCTGTCGATCATCCTGGTTTCCACATCCGCCCGATAGCGAGGCAGGCTGCCGGGATAGTTTTTCTGCAGAAAATCCACCAGCTTCTCGCGCACGTAGCAGCGCAGATCCCACGCCTCGCTCGAATTCCGCGCATCCATCAGCGCACGCAGTTGCAGCATAGTCTGGACAGCTTCGGTAACCTGCAACACGCATACTTTCCCGTTCCATAGCGGCGTCGATTCGCAGATCCTCCGCAGCTCATCGCGCAGAGCGTCTACCGGGACGGTGTAATCGGTGTAGATAAAGCAATGGCCCAGCAAATCGGCGCTGGTGCGTGTCCAGTTCTGAAAGGAGTTCTCGAGGAAGTACGACAGCGGAATGACCAGCCTGCGCAGATCCCAGATCCGCACCACCACGTACATCATTCCAATCTCTTCAATCCATCCCCATTCGCCTTCGATCACCACCGCGTCTTCCACGCGAAAGGGTTGCGCAAAGGCGATCTGCACTCCGGCGATCAGGTTAGACAGTGTCCCTTTCATCGCCATGCCGACAATCAAGCTGGCCAGCCCCGCCGAAGCCAGAATGCTCATGCCGATATGCTTGATGGAGGGAAAGGTCATCAGCGCGATGGACACGGCAATCACCACCACCAGCATGGTGGCCAGACGATGGAGCATCTGGAATTGCGTCCGTATTCGTCGCGCCACAAGATTGTCAGCCACATCGATCCGGTAGCGGCCCATGATCATGTCAGAGATGACGGCAATGAACAGAATCGCCAACCATGCACAGGCCGCGATGAATCCGATGCCTGCGACGTGCTCCAGCACCGTCATCAGTTCGTTCGGCAACGGAAGGCCCGGCAAGACGAGAAGAACGGTAAGCGTTGGGAAGATCCAGCGGGATGGTCCTCGACCGTGCCGCACCAAGGATTCACCGAATGCGGAGCCTTCGCGGAGCGTCAACTTGGCCAATATCCAGAGAACGACCGAGCGGACCAGCAGAGATAGGGCGATTGACGCTGCCAGTATGCCGCCCGACCAGGCAAGCCGGCTCCATTGCTGTTCGATGAATTGAAGAATAGCCACTCCTTCCGAATGTCCCGCTTTTTGGGATGCCGAACGGGCGCATTTCTGTTTTCTCAACGCTCCGCACTAATCAGCCAGAAGACAGCAGCACCTGCGGAGTTGTCTCGTCCGCGCTCGCTGCCTGCATAACCGCCTGGCTTTAGGCCGGACCTGAGGAGTCCGCCAGCAACCACCTCTCTGACCGCGCTTTGGGAGCGCGGTGAAGGCACCGGGCGGAGGCACCCTCTGCCCGGCTACTGTCGCCCCAGTAGCCGCAGACGGTGCTGCCTGCTCCCTTCTCTACCACTCTGCTGCGACACTTCCGGTCACAGAGCATGGCGGAGTCGATTCCATGCCCCCAGCAACGATTCCTCGTCTTCCATCCGCTTGGAGCGATGTCGGATCGTGGCAGGGACAAGCTGTGGTCCGGCTCGCCTTTTGCCGGTGAATAGAGTTGGTCCCGGAGGCTCGGATAAGCCTCCATGGAGAGGTGAAGGATCACGGGAGACGGACGCTTCAAGGAAAGAAAGAGGGCAACGGTGTGCAAAGAGTTGCAGACATGGTCTATTGCTGGCCTCGCAACTTATTGATTCTATGGAGTCGGAGTTTGGCGCTTCAGGTGCATTTAATACAGCCAACAAGGTGCTCTCAACCAACGAACTGCACGGACAACTCCATGCAAACTCCAAGGCTGAGCGCTCCCTTGCCGTACACCGCAATGCAACAGACTCGACCCGCGAGAGCGGAATGTATCAGGAGGAAATATGAGGACTTTTTCAAAGTTATTGGTATTGGCAGCAACCGTTGCCATCTCAAGTTCGCTGGCCTATGCCGACATGCTCGGTGTCGGAACGATCAGCATCGGCACGGACAGCACAACCTACATGAGCAACTCCAACGGCAGCTTCGTTACCTTCGTTCCGCCAGGAGTTGGCGGTAGTGATATGGCCAGCGACGGATCCGGAAGCCTGGCGCCCTTTAACGGCGGCACGGTGATGTTCGGCAGCGATGGCAGCGCCATGCTTCCTATCATGACCGAAACACTCTTAACCCCCACGAAACTGTTGACCATCACTGAGGGTAGCTCGACGTTGACCTACACTCTGGATGCAATCACCATGGCTACGACAAACGGTGGCGACATCAACCTGAACACCAATGGGATGTTTATGGAAGACGGCATGGCCAGCACTCCCACACCTGGCTCGTTCGACTTTACAACCCAAGTACCCATGGACGGCGCTACAAACGCCACCTTCTCCGGTACAGGGGCGATTGCACCTGAACCGAGCAGTCTGCTTCTGTTCGGCACGGGTCTTCTTGGCGCGGCTGGAATCGCTCGCCGGAGGATTGCTTCCAGGCTGGTGTAACTGTTTCCGCTTCCTCATGGCGCTGGTGCAGAGAACCTAACTGGGCTCAGTGCATGTTCGTACCCATGGTTACAAATGCGATCTGATTCGTCTGTTTTAACTGAAACTGAAGATGAAGACGATCGCAGATCGAGCCGTTGCGGCGGTTGTGCGCTTTGATTGCAGGTATTTGATCTTCCAGGTGATTCAGGAAGGTTGTTTGGATTGAGACCACTTCGCTGTACGCCCCAAACCTGGGCTGGCAGCGAAGTGGTTGCAGTCTGGAGTTGCCTCCGCCTCGCAGCATGGTGACGTTTGTCAGGGAGAGGAACAAGACACCATGCCAAGGCAGCGCGCTTCGTCCTGCAAGCAGGAGAAAGCAGAGGCGGGTTTCCGCAGCCGTAGCGCGGGGTCGCCCGCAGATCGGAACGGATGCCTTGGCGCTTCGTTACTCGATTTGAAAAGTCCAGGTGGTGATGCTGGAGTACTCTTCCCCCGGCTTCAACTCCGCGGAAGGAAAGTTCGCATGGTTGGGCGTATCTGGAAATCGTTGCGTCTCCAGACATAACCCGCTCCGCCGCACATAGGGCGCGCCCGACTTGCCCACCAGCGTCCCATCCAGAAAGTTCCCAGAGTAAAACTGAATTCCTGGCTCTGTGGTATCAACCCTCAGCACGCGGCCTGAGGCTGACGCGTATAACTTTGCCGCTGGCCGCAATTCGCCCAGGTTGCCCCGCACCACCCAGTTGTGGTCGTATCCCCGGCCATAGATGAGCTGCTGATTGGGTTCCTCAATCCGGGCTCCAATGCGTGTGGGCTTGCGAAAGTCAAATGGCGTCCCCTCCACCGCTACGATCTCTCCGGTAGGAATGGCCTCCGCGCTGGATATCGGTGTAAAGGCGTCCGCCTCCAGGGTCAAGTGCTCGTCCAGAATGGTTCCGGAGGTCTCTCCGTCCAGATTGAAGTAGGTATGGTTGGTCAGGTTCACCACGGTCGTCTGATCGCTGGTGGCGGAAGAGGCGATGCTTACGACATTGCCCTGCAGCGTATACCGCACCCGCACCTTGAGGTTTCCGGGAAAGCCCTGATCCCTGTCCGGACTGAGCAGGGTAAACTCTACGCCGTCCGGCACTTCGGTTGCTTCCCAGTTGCGCCGATCGAATCCCTCCGTGCCGCCATGCAGCATGTTGGGACCGTTGTTGATGGTTGTTTGAACGGTTCTCCCCGCTAACGGAAACCGCCCCTTCGCTATTCGGTTTGCAAACCGCCCCACCGTCACGCCCAAATATACATTTGTCGCCTCAACATAAGGCTTGAGAGTGTCGTAGCCCAGCGCCACATCGTGGATCTTGCCGTGGCGATCCGCAGTCCTGAGCGCCACGACGCGAGCCCCGTAGGTGATAAGCCGCAACTCGACCGCTGAACTCTTCAGGGTGTAGGAACTGACCTGACTGCCATTTGGGAGCGTTCCGAAGACCTCGCACGTCACTTGCGTTCTTTGGTTTTCCATCCCCCTAGCATAAACCGGATGGCTCGATTGGCGTAGGCAGAAGCGGCGCGGCAAGAGCGACATCCCTTGCCCGCCCCCGACGATAGCGGCAGAGCGGAGATCTGGCCGCTCTCTCTGCCTGCGCCAAGCCACCCTATGCACCCTGAACCAGGCTGATTTCTAGGTCGTGAGACGCTGAACCGCATCCTGAATATACAAGCCGAGAATAGCGACTGTAAGCGCTCCGATGACCCATATGGTGACCACCAGATAAGGCCGTATCTTGCTTAGTTTCTGTTGGATTACGGTCTGTTCCTGGGCTTCAACGCTGGATGTTTGATCGAGAAAGATCTGGTCTTCCTCATAGCGCGTTAGGGTGCCCCGATACCCCAGCAGAACCAAGAGCACAGCGGCTACAACTCCCCATGCGATCCAAAGGATAGGCAAAACAGTCATACGACACCTCTACAAGACTCGAATTTTAGCCACTCTCCCAAACCGAACAGGGAAAGTTTCCCGGCTGGGTAAGGTTGATGCGGCGGTTCGCCAGTATCATAGTCCTGTTGTGGATCGCTTGGCTGTATCATTTTTCACATCCTCTGACTCTTTTGACTCCCCCGCCCGCATGGGGTCGGGGCTGGCCTCAGCTTTTGTTGCTGACCGGCCTGCCGGAGGACGGAGAAACTCTGTTTAACCGTAGCTATGGAATTCTAGAACTCCAAGAGATAGGACGGTCTAGAACTCCACGGAGTCAAAGATCCCGCTGAGAAACGCCTCGCGCTCATACGCACAAAACTCCCCCACCGCCTCCACCGACCCTACCTCATAGAAATCTCTGGCTCGGCAGGCGCCGCCGCAGAGATACCGCACGGGGCACTCGGAACACTTGCTGAGCGTATCCACACTCACCCCGCGTAGCCGTTTGAACACGGGCGAGTGCTCATAAATCTCCGCCAGAGGCTGCTCCCGGATGTTGCCCGCCCGGAACTCCGCCGCATGCAGCAACTGGCAGGGGTAGACATCGCCTGTCTCTGCGATGCTGATTTCACGCTCAGCCATGGCACACCGTCGCACGCCGCGCCCCCGCACCTCCTGGAGCGTCTTGGCCACTGCGCCCATGGGCGCCACCCCTTTCACGGCGGCGAGCGCCTGGTAGTACTCCAATCCGGTCAGGGCCCGACCGTCGTCTGCACGCCCGCGGCCCGCCTTGAACAGCGGCTGCAGCGCCAGCCGTGGTCCAAATCTTTCCACCATCGCAGGAATGTCCCCGCAGTTCGCCCGCGTTACGGTCATCGCAACCTGCACATTGGCGCCGCGCTCCAGCAGCAAGTCCACGGCTCGCTCCACGCGCGCGAAGTTGTTCCTCCCTCGGGTCTCCGCATGCAGCGCCTCGCTGCTGCCGTCCAAACTGATCTTGACCAGGTCTGCAAGCTCCGCAATCCTTGCTACATTCCGCTCATCGATGAGGGTCCCATTGGTCAGCAGATGCACCGTGCTCCCTGACGCCTTCACTCTCTCGGCAAACTGCAACGCCAGCGGATGCAGCAGCGGCTCTCCACCGGAGAGCACATACTCGACGGAACGGGGTCCGGAGATCGCCTTTACGCTCTCTGCAATCGACTCCAGTTCTTTCCACGACAGAACCCCGGAGGACCGACCGCTCTCGGCGTAACAATAACTACAGCGCAGGTTGCACTGATTGGTGAGCTTGAGATGCACTACTCCCAGCGTCGGCTTCTGCCGTTCCGACGCTGCGCACCATCTGCCCCCGACCTCTCTGTTCCGGGCAGGAGGAACATCTCCATCCACCAGAATTCCGCGCTCTAGCGCCTCAGCAAACAGCACTTGCGCCTGGGACAGCAGTACCCCGTCGTCTACCGGTCCTGCAGCGATATCCCTTACCGTAGCGCTGCCATCACAGCGCGCCAATAGAATCGCGCCGACGCGATTCACCACCACCCAGTCTGGCGCACCGGGCTGCAGAAAGAGGTGTTTGCCACCTCTTTCTGCATAGAAGACGCCCTCTGCCAGTTTCAGTCTCTGCGAGACATCCAGCACGTGCTAGTAACCCGCGCAGTTACCGCCGGCGCCACAGCGCCCGCCGCCACCAGCGCAATCCACCGCGCCGGCATTGCCGCCAGCCAAGGCGAAGCCAGTGCGTGTCGAGGAGACACCGATTCTTACGCCATCATCACCAGCTAACGCCAAAGCGCCAAGCCTTCCCATGACGCTTACAGCAGAAACCAGCAACGTTCCCTGTACCTCAGATGCAGTCAACATAAACGAAATCTCCTCGTGCCGTCTTGCGACAATTCAGTGGTCCGCCTTCACCAAGCGCCACGCGTTTAGTTTGATCCGGCTCATTCGTCCTGTCGGTGATATGCGTCACCGACAACCAGAGGGAGACGTACTGCGGCGAGTCCCACGGGGCGAGGCTATCCGTCAGTCCCCTCACCCGGTGCTAACGGTCGTGCGGGCTGCGTAGAGGCACGGGCAGCTTACAGAGACCGCAGCATGGAAGGGCGTTACCACGCCGGGAACGCTGCGGGAGTCCCACGCTGAAACTCGCCGTGCTCAGGGACTCCCATTCCCTGAACCACCTAGTGGCTGAGGATGGTATAACGTCCGGGAGCATTCAAAACGAGCAGCGCCCTCTTGCCATTCTCCGCAGAACGAACACTCATTGGTTGACCGTTGACCTCGACATGAGACGTGGGTGTAGAGACCGGAACCGAGATATTCGCTGTAGTCCCTGGCGGGAGACTCACCACGGAGACATAGCCGTTCTGCTTATGAATGCTCACCGTGAGCAACCCGCGCGGGGTGGGCTCGCCTCCCTCGGCCCAGGAGAGATCGATAAGGTCAGGACGGATATTCACGGTGGACAATCCCGGCCCGGCGGCGCGAATGCCGATGACCTGCTCCATAAGCCAAGGTGTAACGCCGCTGGACCAGCCATGCGCCAGGCTCACCCGGTAACCCGACATATTATCCGCCTGCAGCGAGGCGTGGAAATCGATGCCTTTGTACCACGCAGGGTCGTACCCCTCCCAAAAGCTGGTTGCTCCTTCATTGGTCATGCCGCCCCAGTACTGCCGTATCCAGTTCAGCGCCGCCTGTCGATGTCCCATTTTGGCCATCGCGCTTACGACGTAGTAGTTGTAATACGGAGTAATGATCATGGCGTTGTATTTGATGTGTCCCACGCTCGAAAGCACATTCTTCCATATCGCCGGATATTGCGCGTTGTTCGCAACGCCGGAGAGTACCGCATAGGCGTTGGGCTGCCAACGGTCTCCGAAGGTTCCTGATCCGTCCAGCAGATACTGCTGTGCGGCGCTCTTGAGCCGCTCCGCTTCCGCTGCGAACTTCTGTGCATTGGCCTCGTCATGCATCTGGCGGAGCAGATAGGCTCCATCCTTGAAGGCCGCATAGAACTCGAATTGGGTCGCCATCCGCGTCTCGGGCGTGTCCCCGCTCAGTTCCGGCGACCAATCCACAAACGTCCAGGCATGGTTCTCATCCGCAAACAGGTTGCGGCTGTCCATCTCCTGCTCCATGTAGTTCAGCAGTTGCACCATACGCTGATGTGTCCGTACCAACTGCTTCATCGAACCGGTATGCAGGTAATACTCCTTCTCGCCCGTCAGCCAGAAGGCGGAGTACCCTGGGATGCCATTCACATCCCTTTGCACGGGAGCCGGCCCCAGCAGGCGGTCCAGAGTGTCATCCATAAGAAAGTTTCCGCCAAAGGCGTCCTCAATCGTGCGACCGCTCACATCGAGGTCCCCCATCCAGCGTCCACGATCGCGCTTGGGTGCGTCCCATATATCGTCCTGCATGCAGAGATGCGCCGTATAGGCGCCAATAGCCCACATCAGGTTCAATTGCTGGTCGGAGGAGCGGAAGTAACCCTGATAATTTACCGGATAAGCGATTCCATCCAGCCGAATCGCTTTGAAGCTCATCTGGCTTCCGCCAACAAACCGGACCACGGCATAGCGAAACGCGCTTTTGGGCCCATAGGCTGTGGCATGCGGCGCCACGTGGACCGGGTCAACTCCCAGATAAGGTTGGCGCAGCGCCTCCATCTCCGATTCGCCGTATTGCACCGTCACATCCATCGGCAGATCGGTATCGGAGTCAAACTCCACACGGCCTGCAACCTCACGTCCAAAATCCAGCAGAATTGATGGCGCGCTCTGGGCGCTGACTCGCGCAGCCGGCAACGTCACCTGGAAATCCTCGCCAATCTCCTTCAACACCTCTGGATGTTCAATCTCACCGGCACCGTTGTATACATTCCGCACACTCACCGGCTTCAGAGAGTAGTGCCCGAGGAATGGCGAGATGCCATCATAGCCGGGCCACGCATACATCCCGGCATCGGCATTCCATTGGAAGAAGTCATAGGACGCCTCAATGGGCCCCAGACTATCGGCTGCATCCCAGCGGTGGTCGTCAAACCCCGACTCCTGCCATTCGGGGATGAACTGCATACTCGCCTTCCAGTTTGCATCGCTGATCAGCAGCGGCTCGGCAAGCACCCCCAGGGCGGCAGGGACAATCTTGACGACCATAACCTCACCGTGCGTCTGCTGCTCTGTAAGCCGACTGTCCGATGAACCGCCCACCTGTGGCCCACGCACTGCCTCAATGGCGACGACATTGGTTCCCTCGCGCAGAGCCTTGGCTACCGAGCACGCGTAGACCCGCATTCCCATCGGGGAGGAGAGATCCAGTTGATACTGTCCCACCTTTTGTCCATTCACATAGATCGTGGCTTCCCGCGGACCCGCGATGTACAGCTCGGCATCGCCAGGAACCTGGGATAGGGTGAATGTGCGCCGGAAGTAATGCGATCCAAGATCTTTTCCTGGGTAGGTCAGCCAGCCATTGTGCGGCGACGGAGCCTGCCGGACAGCATCATCCTTGGTCCAGATGTACTGCTCCGGAAGGGGAGTGTGAATGCTCGACTCAAGCGTCAAAGCATCCTGGTTACGGGCCACATCGAGTTGCACGATCGGAATCTTTGTAGGGCCGTTCGCGGGATTTCCCATCTGCGCCTGCGTCGCGCCCGGAATACTGAAAGCCGCAAGAAACAGAACAACTACGCCTGAACGAAACATCTTCGTCTCCTCTCCTCTGCCAAGAAGGATCCGCTTTTATTTTTCATCGAGCGAAGTCTATAGAAACGGATCCGGGAATCATCCTTTCCAGCGATTCGAACCGTACGCAAGACAGGATACGCCTTTCAATGGATACATTGCTTCCGCAGCGCGAGAGTTCCAGCGCACGCCCAGCAGGAGGATAAGGACTAGCAAAGACGAGCGTCTAAGAATGACAGGTTAAACCAAATCCTCGCTCCAAGCATCGATGGCTGCTCGCGGGCGCTCCAGCGCCGCTCCTTTCAATCCCGAGGGCCAGTTTCAACCAGCTCCGGATCAAAGTGGAACACCTCTCGCATCTCACTCCACTTTTCGCCCGGTTCGGCATCGGGCAATCTGCGCTGCATGGGATCCATGATGCTCCACCAGCGTTGCGTCTCCGGGCAGGCAGCCATCTTTCGCATATCCGCGGAGTAGTCCGTGCCGTGATACTCGAAGTAGGCGAACAACAAGCCATTCCGCAGAAAGATGCTGTAGTTTCTGATGTTGCATGCGGCAATCGTGGCAAGCACGGTGGGCCACACCTCTTGGTGGTAGCGGATGTAATCTGCTTCCTGTTCAGGCTTCAGCTGAATGATCTGTGCAACTCGTCTCAATGAACTTCCTCCCCTGCTGGGCTCTGTGATCTTTGACGCCACGTCCAGGCTCAAATTCTCCGCGATTGGATCCTTCGAAACGCCCCCATGATAAAAGTCTCACGACCAACAGCGCCACGCTTTACATTGGTACCCATGATCCACCAGAATAATGGACGATTGAAGAGAAAGAGGAGGCGATCTTTGAAGATCACGCTGCTCGCCATATGGATCGGTTGTACGATTCTTCCCCATGCCAGCATGCTACACGCCACTGCTCCATCGGCGCCGGACAATCTCTTGCATGCTGGAACAACGAAGGCGGGAGCAACCCTTCGCGGCGCAGGCCTTGGTGTGAGCGTTGCCTCCACCGGGGCCTACACCCTCCACTATGCGCCCATGCACCTTGTTTTGAGCGGGAGCCTACCGGAGCGGCCAGGCACCATCCGCACCGCGTCCGGAGCCGATTCCGTGGGAGCATATCAGCAGATCGAGGCCGAGTATGCGCACGGCGGCAGGGTCGCTGTTGTTCGCCTCTATGCTGCTCGCGGGGCAGTCCTGTTCCTGGACAAGCATCGCCGGGTAGATCCGAACACCGCCCCGTTCCCCAGCTTTTCAGGAGTTTCAGCCAACCTGAAGCGTTTCAGCTACCGCGTTGCAATCTTCTCTCCCATAGACTTCGGCAAGTTGGACGCCCAGGGCCCGTGGGTATTTTTTGACCAGAACCGGAACACCTTTGTTCTCTCGCCGGCGGACAATTTCCTGGTGTCTGACCTGGAGGCGAGTGCTGATTCCGTTGAGGTACAGATGTCTAGCGGGATCTCTACCGTGATCCCATCCCTCCCCTCCAGCTTTACCCATGGCACATGGATGGTCTTTGGCAAAGGCATCACGCATACCCAGAATCTGTGGGGAGATGTGCTGCAAAGGATGAACCACAAGGCTCCCGTTGCCAATGACGCGGATGTTCTTCTGAATAAGTTTGGCTACTGGACAGATAACGGAGCAACCTACTACTACAAATTCATCCCATCGCTTGGCTACGAGGGCACGCTGCTGGCGGTTCGGGATCGCTTCCAGCAGATGGGAGTGCCGCTTGGCTATATGCAACTTGATAGCTGGTGGTACCCGAAGTCCAAGGGTCGCTCGGGTGCAGGCAACCACGGAGAGCTGCTCTACCGCGCGGATCCGTCGATCTTTCCCGACGGTCTTGCAAGCTTTCACCAGCGTCTGCAACTTCCTCTGGCAACCCACGCACGCTGGATTTCAAAGGCCAGTCCGTATCGCAGCCAGTACAAGATGTCCAGGAACGTGATCATTGACCCGCGCTTCTGGCATGCGACTGCGGACTATCTGCACGCCGATGGTGTGGTGGTCTACGAACAGGACTGGCTAAATCAAAGCGCGCGGCCAGCCATCGATCTCTCTCAGTCTCAAGCATTTCTTCAGGAGATGGCCGACAATATGGCCGCCAGGGACATCGCCATCCAATATTGCATGGCCCTGCCCGGATACTTCATGGCGAGCACACAGTTCCAGAACCTGCGCACCATCCGAGTCAGTGACGACCGCTTCCTTCCAGCGCGCTATGACAACTTTCTCTACACCTCGGCATTGGCCCATGCGGTGGGTCTGTGGCCCTGGTCCGATGTCTTCATGAGCTCAGAGCTGTCAAATCTTGTGCTCTCTACTCTATCCGCTGGTCCGGTTGGAACCGGTGACGCACTGCAGAGCATCGATGTGGCCAACCTGGAGCGGGCCTTGCGCGCTGACTCGGTGATTCTGAAGCCGGACACGCCCTTGGTTCCCGTCGATAGCACCTACATCGAAGACGCCTCAGCCGACGCTTCAGGCAGCGGTTTCTCGAAGGCTCCGATGATTGCCACCACCCAGACCGACTTCGGTTCTTCTACAGAGACCTACGTCTTTTCTTACCCTCGTGAGGCAGCGATGGATGCAGCTAATGCGCCGGAAGCCTCCGTGAGTCTAGCCTCACTTGGCGTGAAAGGCTCCGTCTATGCATGGAACTGGCGGCAAAACCGAGGAATCCTGATCCCAGCCAATGGCACGCTGTTCTTCCACTACATCGATGGTTGGGATTACACAGTTCTGGCGCCGGTGAACCAACGCGGGATCGCCCTTCTTGGCGACGTCAGCAAGATCGTTCCACTGGCGCGCAAGCGCTTCGCCAGCGTGAGCAATACGAAGACCGTTCAGGCCACGGTGTTTTTCGCAAAGGACGAGCACTCTGTGGTCCTCACCGGCTTCTCCCAGCACCAACCCGAGGTACGCGCTAGACTGGGCGCTGCGACGGGGCTCACATACAACGCAGCCACTCACGTCTTCTCTTTCACGCTTTCTCCCGGAGATCAGAATCTGGCTAAGGTACAGATCTTCTAGGTTGAATCGACCTTGCGGGAGGTAGAGCGCTGCCACTCAGGGCTCAAAGACCACGGTCTTGGAGCCATTGAGCATGATACGGTTCTCCAGGTAGGCCTTTACCGCCTTGGCCAGAACCCGGCGCTCGATGTCTCTTCCCTTTTGAATGAGATCCTCCACCGTATCGCTATGGGAGATTCGCTCCACATCCTGCTCGATGATGGGACCCTCATCCAGGGAGGCGGTGACAAAGTGCGATGTGGCGCCAATCAGCTTTACCCCTCGCTGATGAGCCTGGTGGTAAGGCCTGGCGCCTTTGAACCCAGGAAGAAAACTATGGTGGATATTGATGCAGCGGCCTTCCAGTCGTGCGGCAAGGTGGTTGGAGAGCACCTGCATATAGCGGGCCAGAACAATCAACTCCGACCGGGTGGATTCGATCAGATTCCACAGGGAATCTTCCTGTTCCGCCTTGGTATCGCTTGTCACCGGCAGGTAGTGAAAGGGAATTCCTTCAAGATCCAGCCGGGGAAAGGCTTCCTGCGGGTGATTCGAGACCACCGCGGTGACCTCCATCTTCAACTCACCGAGACGCTGCCGATACAACAGGTCTGTGAGACAGTGATCCTGCCGGGAGACCAGGATCATCACGCGCTTGTGGGTGTCGCAACTCTCCAGCGTCCACTCCATCCCGCGGCGAGCGGCGATGGGCTTAAAGTTCTCCCGCAGCGTATCTCCGCGCACTCCGTCCCGGCCTGCGATCACCTCAAACCGGATCCGCATAAAGAATCGGCTGGTATCCACATCATTGAACTGCTGCGCCTCCAGGATGTTGCAGCCCGCCTGAAAAAGGTACGAGGAGACCTCGGCAACAAGTCCGGGGACATCAGCACAGCACAACTTCAAAACAAACCTTCGGTCGGTCATCCAACTCCTCACATCATGCTCGAATCTTCTCTCGACAAACCTTCCGCGACCGCAGAGCGTCTTCCGGGAGACGGTCTCTCCACTACAACATCTTCGCCTTTGAATTGGAAGGGTGGAGGGCCGAAGAAGGCGGAAAGATGGTCGGGAAGATAGCCGGCTTTTGTTGAAGAGAGGGCGTTTTCCGGGCTGTCGGCCCGCTTCCGGTCCATCCACGATAAAGTGCAAACAAGGTTACGAATCCGCCGTCCATCCCGCCACCACGTTTTGCCCGATACAGGAGGATCCACTATTCCTAACCAGAGGCCAGCAAGGAGCCAAAACGCGACGAACCCCGTGGGCCGCGCCGATGGTAGTCAGCCAGGCCAGAGTCCGCATGCCGTGGGTAAAGAGCGCAAGGGCGCCTCTCTCTTCAGAAAGGAGCGACTCCGCAGGGACGCCAAAGAAGCCAACAGCTCGGGATCTGCCTTGGTCGCGCAGTCTCCAGCGCATCGGCCGCTGAGCCGGGGCGTCTTCCCGGCCGACTACCGGATGCGCTTGCTGCCGCTTGTTGGTGCGACCTACTTTATGGTCGCCGGGGGTCCCTACGGGCTGGAGGACATCATCGGAGATGCCGGCTACTGGCGAGCACTGCTGATGCTCACGATCATACCTCTGGTGTGGAGCTTGCCCACCGCGCTGATGGTTGGCGAACTGGCCAGCTCCATCCCCGCCGAGGGGGGGTTCTATGTATGGGTTCATCGCGCCATGGGCCCCTTCTGGGGCTTTCAGGAGGCGTGGCTCTCCCTGGCAGCCAGCGTCTTCGACATGGCTATCTATCCCACTCTGTTCGTGCTCTATCTGGGCCGTGTGGCTCCTTCCTGGACGATGGGACTGCGTGGCACGCTCTGGGAGTTGGCCGTGGTGGTGGGCTGCGTTCTGTGGAACCTGAGCGGAGCCCGGACCGTGGGGCGATCCTCGGTGACGATCTTCTGCGTTTTGCTGGCCCCTTTCGCCGTAATGATCGGTGCCGGAGTGTGGCGCTGGTTGCGCATCAGCCATGGGTTGGGAGTTGGAGCCCTGCTGCAACCGATACCCACACCCGACCTCGCCGGCGCTCTCTCCGTGACCTTGTGGAACTATATGGGCTGGGATAACGCCAGCACCGTTGCCCGGGAGGTCCAGAACCCACAGCGAACCTACCCCCGTGCGATGTTGGGTGCAACCGCACTGGTGGCCGTAACCTACATCCTGCCGCTGCTGGCAGTGGCGTTGGCCGGACTTGCTCCCGGAGAGTTTTCCACCGGAGCCTGGAGTGACGCCGCACGCACCCTGGCCGGCCCTCTGCTGGCGCTCTGGATTGTAGCCGGAGGCATGATCAACGGGGTGGGCATGTTCAATCCGTTGATGATGAGCTATTCGCGGCTGCCCTTCGCGATGGCAGAAGATGGTCTGGCGCCAGATCTCTTGCTGCGTGTGAATCAGCGCGGGGTTCCGTGGGTGAGTCTGGTGGCGTGCGCGGCGATCTGGGGTCTGGCCCTGCACTTCAGCTTCGAACGCCTGATCTCCATTGACCTGGTTCTTTATGGGGCGTCGCTGCTACTGGAGTTTGGTGCGCTGGTGCTCCTGCGAGTGCGCGAGCCAGAGTTGCATCGTCCCTTTTGTGTCCCTGGAGGAACTGTCGGCGCCGTGGCCCTGGGCGTGGCTCCGGCCGGCCTGATCGCCTTTGCGATGTGGGCGGCGCGGGGTGAGCGCGTCCTGGGCATGAATGCTCTTTTATTTGCTGCTCTGATCGGCCTGGCCGGGGCTGTGCTGTATGCGGCGGCGGACGGGGCGAAGAGGCAGAGCCGTGATCGGTAGCCGTTCGAAGAGAACAAGAGGGGCTGTTCTTAATTTTCCGCGCCGCATGAGAACTCCGCCTGAAACCCTGATGAACCTGACACCTTGCTTGCAGCATTGCCATGCGGGCGGTTTCCCAAGCGAGAGCACAGCGAGGTCGAAGGCGAAGGGTGGAGATCTGGTTACGAAAGACGAGTCGGCCTGCGGCTATTTTGGCGTTTGGCTGCAGAGCCCTGAGCCGCTTCACTCCAAGGACCAGAGATGCTTGATCGACGCCACGGTTTCATGGGGAGAGACGCCGGCGTCCATTTTCGAGGACTGCGCCGCAGGAGCCAGGAGTTCAGCAGGTGGCCGGAGCAGTGGTAGCATTCCTCCATGGACACATCAGCCCACTGGGCAGGCGGCGACCACCGGGGGTCCTGGCAGGATTTCCCTACAGTGGTGGATCCAGCAGGCAAGGCTCTGCTGAAAAGGGAGACGGCAGGCAGGACGGCTCTCTTCGCGTCTTCTATGCATATGCCTATGCCTATGCTTCGAGTCCGCAGTAATTACCCATCCCCAGGCTCATGCGCAAACGCAAGCTGATTCCGCTGCTGATAGCCGCCCTGCTGCTCTGCACCCTGGGAGTGATGCTCTATCTGCGCGCCAAGGCCCCGCCGGAGGCGGCTCGTCTGCTTCCTGAGTCCGACGCCATTGTCTACATCAACCTGAAGGCCATCCGGTCGCTCACCCACTTTGACCAGAGGCCGATCGAGCGCAGTCCGGACTTTCAGCACTTTATCGACGCAACGGGCATTCTTCCGGAGCGCGATCTGGATGCAGTGGCCCTGGCGCTGCATCACATGCCGGACCCCACCGGCCCGAATGGTCCGGTGGCTTACTCAGAGGTCTTCCAAGGCCGCTTTGATGGGGTGCGCCTGGCGCACTACCTGGCCTCGATCGCCACGTCGACAGAAAACTTCGCCGACCGCACCATCTACACCATCCCGGTTGACGGTCGCCATTTGCGTATTGCGCAGGTGGCGTATGACACCATCGTGGCGTCCAATATGCCGACCCCGGAGCAGATCCACTCCATGATCGACCGCTCTCGTGCAGGGGCTCTGAGCACGCCCGGTTCCAGGCTGCTGGCTGCTCGCTACCGCGACGTTCCCATCCTTTCTGAGGTGTGGGGCATCGGTCGCATCGGCCTACCATTCTCTAATGGCGACGAGCCGGATGGGCAGGCTGGTTTTATCTCCATTCTCGGCCTGCAGCTACCGCTGCGTTCTGACACCGTTTTTGTGGCCAGCCTGCGATACGCCGCTGCCGCCCACGTTCTGCAGGGAGGTGCAGTTCACCTGCGCATTGAGGAGTTCGCCCCCGATGAGGCGACGGCAAAGAAGACCGTGGACGCGATAGCGACCTTGCTAGGCATCCTGCGCGGCATCGGGAATGAAGCAGCATCCAGCCAGCCACAGAACTCCTCCGCGGCGGCCATGCGGGCTATTCTGAACTCCATCAACCTCCACCACCGCGGCAGCCGGGCTATTCTGAAAGCCGCAGCTAGCATAGAGCAGCTCAAGGCTCTGACTGCTGCACATGATCCAGCCACGTTGCCGATGGCACACATGGGGCTGGGCAACCCGGTGCCCAATCCCCCTAAAACATTGCATGGAAGCCACAAAGGTCACCACTGAAGCCGGCAAGGAGCATGTATCTGGTGATGGAAGGTTCGGTAGAAGTTCCGCAAAGTAGTGATTATCACGGTCTGATTGCATCCCGAGCATTGAGCCTTTCGCCATTCTGCCCGACTCTGGAGGCCACCATCTGATGGACTTGAACTCCCCGGAATCGAACAGCCAAACTACCCTGCAAGAGAACGCCGCGAGGCAAGCCACTCCGAATCAGATCGCAACGAATCCATTGCCTTCCACCGGCGACCCGCTTCCGTGCGCCAACCCGGACGCAACCACAGGACTTCAGTCGTCAGGACCCAACGCATTGTCTGCGGCAGAGGCCGCAGGGCATAGCTCACAAGGCCCTACCGAACCGTTCTACCGAAACTACCTGTTCTTCGGAGCCTTTGGCCTGCGCGCCCTTTGGAGTCTACTGATCTACCTCGCGATCGTGGGCGCCTTCGTGGGCAGCCTGTTCTTCCTGAGCCACCAGATACGCCAGGCCGGCGAGCAGGCAGCGAAGGCCGCCGCTACCAGAACCGGCAAGCCTGCACCTCCAGCGTCAGCTTTCAGCTTTTCTCCAAATCCGAAGCAGCCGTTGCCGATGGCCATCATGATCACGAGCGAGGTCGTCCTCTTCTCCGGCTTCTTCTTCTTTAGCTGGCTCATGGCAAGCATCGAGCGGCGCCCAATCTCCGTTTTTGGCCTGGGCGGAGAGCGCCCCATCGCGCGCTTACTAACAGGTGCCTTCTGGGGTCTGCTTGCTATCTCCACCCTGATCTTCACCCTTCATGGGCTGCATCTCCTGGTCTTTGATTCTCGTCTCGACCGCGGGGGTTCGATCCTCTTCTGGGGCCTGATCCAACTCTTCGGCTTCTTTCTCGTCGGCCTCTCGGAGGAGTACATCTTCCGCGGCTACATCCAGTTCACGCTGACGCGAGGCCTGATCGCAGTCGGGAATCTATTCTCCGCGCGCCATGCCCGGGCCATCGCCTTTTGGATCGCTTCCGTGATTACATCGTCCATCTTCCTTATTGCCCACAAGCCCAACCACGGAGAAGACTGGTATGGTCTTACTCTGGTTTTTCTGATTGGTCTGGTGTTTGTCCTGGCCCTGTGGCGCACAGGCTCTTTATGGTGGGGCATTGGATTCCACATGGCCTGGGACTGGGGCCAATCTTTCCTGTACGGTGTTCCGGATTCTGGCGGCCTGATGCAGGGCCGTCTCTTTGCGACGCACGCTTTAGGAAGACCTCTCCTTTCTGGCGGCACGGTGGGTCCGGAGGGCAGCATCCTGTGCATCCCCGTCGTCCTACTCATACTCCCGGTTCTCTATTTGACCCATTCCTCACCCCACCCTTCCATGGAGGTGGACGCTTGACCTGACTTCTGTGTGACGGCGCTCCGAACCCGAGACACCTCAGCAGAGGCGATTCACGGGGGCGGAGCCCCTTCGCAAAAATGCGACGGAATCTCCCATCAGAAGATGGATACGAAATTGAAGAACGGAGAGGAGGCGTTTACGTCTTGATGCGAGAGGCTGTCTCGGCCCGGCTCAAGCAACGTTGATAGACCTTGCACGTCTGGGCAGCGATTGACTGCCAGGTCCTGTCTCCATAGTCCATCTCCCGGACCCGTCTGGAGAGCGCCTCACGCAGATCCGGTTGGTTGGCCAAGCGTAGCAGTGCTTCGGCAAGCTGCTCTTGATCCTCGGGATCCACCAGCAGGGCTGTCTCCTGGTCGGTGAGCAACTCGCGGAAGACCTTCAGTCCGCTGGCGACGATTGCCTTGCCCAGGGCAAGGCCAGTCGCCAGGGCGCCACTGGTGGTAACCGCACGGTACGGATAGACCACCACATCCGCCGCACGGTAGAGCGCCACGAGTTCCTCGGTGGTGATGAATCGAGGGTACAGATGAACACGTTGCAGGCCGAGTTGATGGATCTGGTTGCGGATCTGGTTCAGAAGCTCAGGAGATCCGGTTCCGGCGATGACCAGCCATGGATCCGATGCCGCGTGCTCCACCTGCTGCCATGCATTCAGGAGCAGATCCACACCTTTGTAGGGGAGGATGATGCCTTGAAAGAGAAAGAGTGTCCGGTTCGGGGCCGCAGGCAGGCTCTGGAACATCTCCGTCGGTCCTGTTGGGGAGATGTCATAGAAGAACGGTCCGTGGGGGATGACATTGATCTTGGACGCGGGCACTCCGAACTCACTCTCCAGCCTGGCTGCGACATGGCCGGAGTGGCAGATGATGGAATCCACCTTTGCGTATAGATCCAGGAAGGTGTTCTTGTAGCGCTCTCCGGTGTCATGCGGTAACAGGTCATGTACCGTCAAAATGATCTTTGTTCCCCGATGCTGGAAGAAGCGCACAAACCACAGGTCCATCGGGGCCCGGGACCGCAGCAGAGGAAGGAACTGAACGTGAATAATCTCTGGTGGTGAGGTAAGGAAGCGGAGGGTCAATGCACAAAGGTTGAGGGTAGCTTCAGCCAGCTTCAGCACTCTGCGCGGAAGCTTCGGCAGACGGAGTCCGCCGACGATGTTCAGCGGCCCGGGATCCAAAGGAACTCTGCGCGAGCGGAAGCAGTCGGGATCCAGATAGTAGGTGATCGATCCGACGGTCAGATTTACGCCCTCCTCGCGCAGAGCGCGGGAGAGATAGGCCGTATAGTAGGGCACGGTGGCCCAAAGGTCCATCATGAAGACGCGGGGCGCGGAGTGCGTCACCTGTTCGGGTCCGGACTGGGTCTTCGGCAGAGTGGCTTGCGGGGTCTTCGCAGGATCGTCAAAAGGGATCAAGGTTCCTCCCTATGAGATCGATGATCCTGTGAAGAATTCAACGAGCGAGGCCGAGGCCGATCCAGCAACCGGTGCAGCCGGGCTTGCTCATAGACCTTGAGGGTGTCCTCCGTCATACGTTCCGCCGAAAACTCTTGCTCCGCGAGGGTTCTTGCGGCTGCGCCCATACGAGCGCGCTCCTCAGGATGGAGCATCAAGCGGGCCATACTGGCAGCCAGGAGATCCACGTTCTCCGGAGGAATCAGAAGGCCGTTCTCTCCATCACGAATGGCCAGTGGAACTGCTCCAACGGATGTGGCAACCCAGGGAAGAGATGCGGCCATCCCCTCCAGGATCGCCATGGGCAGGCCCTCCAGGCGGGAGGAGGAGACCATCAAGTCACAGGAGGCGAAGATAGCGGGCATATCGGAGCGCTGGCCAAGAAGTTGGACCAGGTCGCCTGCGGCCAACTCCGCGATGAGCCGCTCGCACTCCGGGCGGTAGGGTCCTTCGCCGACCATGATGTATCGGGTCGCAGGGAATCTGGTACGAAGTTGAGCGATGGCACGGAGGAAGAGGTCTGGCCCTTTGTCCCGGGTGAGCCGGCCCACCCAACCCACGAGGAGTTCTTCGGAGTCTGGGGCGCCGTCTGCCGTGCTACCCGTCGTGGGATCTGCGGTCGGGGTCAAAGCGCCGACGAAGGTGGGCGGTCGATTCTTCGCGTTATTGAACGGGCGCAGGTCAATGCCGTTGCGGATAAAGTGGATCTGATCGGCAGATACGCCAGCGGCGAGCAGGCGGGTGCGCACGTTGTCAGAGACGGCGATGACAGCCTGGTAGCTGCGGAGCACCTTGCGATCCAAGGCTCCATAGAGCCATACCAAAGGATTATCGTCGTACCAGGTGTGGCAGGTGGAGACCAGCGGAATACGCCTTTGAGAATCGGACCCACGCATGGCCAGCCACGCATAGACATCGGCCTTGTAGCCGTGGGCATGGATCACCTCGGCTTGCACGCTTGCAGCGAGGGAGCGGATGGCCGAAGGAACGGAGCGATCGATCTGGCCGTGGCAAGGAATCTGGTGGGACTCGATGCTCTCCGCCAGGGCAAGTTCATGAAGCTGCAGGTTGGGGTTAGAGGCGTTGGAAAAGACCCCTACGATGCTCGCATGCCCCTGCTGGTTCAGGGTTCGGGAGAGGTTCAGGATCACGGCTTCCGCTCCATACATGCCGCCGCTGGAGATGAGGTGGAGAACTCTCATGGTCACCGGGCCCCGGTTCCGTCTTGATTGACGTCGATCTTCCCTGGTGGGTTGAGATCGGTCCTAAAGGTGGGGACTTGCTCGGGTTCCGGCTCGGGTTCCTGACGGTTGAGCGCGGCCCAGAGCCGGGCGTAGAGGCGATCGCCAAGGGCTCGCTTCAGGGTCGACTTCCAGCGGTCCTGGCGCTCCAAGCGCCGCAGGGCTCCGCTATCGGGATCGAGGAGCTGCTCCAGATCCTGCAGGCTGACGCTGCTGCGCAGGTTGAGGCGACCGACCAGGAAGGACAGATCCGCAGGCTCGGCGTGGGGAATCGAGGTAAAGACATGCTGGTATCCGGCGGATCTGCAGGCGGAGAGGACGCGTTGGTTGAAGCGTCCACCGGGGAGAGACATCGAGGTGATGGAGGTTCCGAGACGGTCTTCGAGCGTCAGACGCGCGGTCTTGAGCTCCTTTTCCAGGGCTGCATCATCGCAGTGGGTCAGCAAGGTATGGGACCAGCCGTGAGCTCCAATACGCTGGCCGGCCGCGTGGAGGGCGCTGATCTGGCTCCAGTCCATATAGCCGGTGCGTGAGCCGATCCAGCCCACAGTCAGAAAGAAGGTGGCTGTCATGCTGCGGGTAGTCAGGGTGGGGAGCGCGAGCTCGTAGTTGGAGATGTGCCCGTCGTCAAAGGTGATCTCTGGCCAAAGACGGGTGTCACCGGCCAAGGCTCGGAGGCTGAGAAAGAGATCGGCGTGGTCTTCGAACTGCCGGCGCTCGATGACGTAGGAGTAGCTGCTGGGAGTGCTCCGGAGCTCGTGATAGAGGAAGAAGAGCCGGTTGGAGGATGCGGACACCTGAAAGCTCCCATGAGTCGGCGGCGGGTCGACCGATCGTTACCAGCTCGCCCTTTGCCTTTACCGATGGTTACGATTCTACGGGAGCGGTCGGCTGTCGGTCTGGTGTGGCCGCTGCGGGTCGTTCGTTCGGCGATCAATTACCAAAGTACGCAATTTTTTCCAATGATTCTAGATTTCTCTCATGTAACTTTGCGCAATCGCCGATAAGCCCTTTGTAACAGAGGGGGCGAGTTTCGATGGTTGCAGTGAGGGCGGGTCTTTCTTCGAACGCGCGGCCTGGCCTGGCATCTGCTGGAACGGCCATGGAACCTGGGTTTGATTCCAACCGGCAAGGGACGACGCTCGGCGACACGCGATCAGGGACGGCGGCGGCTTCGCAAGGGAAGCAGAGGTCCAGGCTCCCACGCCCGTTATGTACTTTCTTCCGCGTCGGCAGAGAGACCGAAGCGGCTCGCAGGATGGTCGCGCTTCTCCGGTTCACCATGGTTTTCCTGAGTGCGGTTCTGGCTGGGTCTGCGCCGCTGGCCGCGCAGACCGTTCTCTCCACTTTGACCGTCGGGGCCTCGCCCTTCGCGTTGGCGGTGAACCCGGTGACCAACCAGATCTATGTGGCCAACACGGCCAGTGATACGGTTTCGGTGATCAACGGCTCCAATGATACGTTGACGGCTACGGTCACGGTGGGCAGCCAGCCGGTTGCGCTGGCGGTGAATCCGGTGACCAACCAGATCTACGTGGCCAATAACAGCAGCGGGAACAGCAGCAGTACCGTCTCCGTGATCAACGGGACCACGAACGCGGTGACCGCTACGCTGAGCGTGGGGGGCGAGCCCTTTGCGCTGGTGGTGAATCCGGTGACCAACCGGATCTACGTGGCGAACTACAGCAGCAACACCGTATCGGTGATCGACGGGGAAACCAATGTGGTGACGTCGATGCCTGTTGGAACCAATCCCTATGCGCTGGCGGTAAATCCGGTGACCAACCAGATCTACGTGACCGATCCGGGAGACAACGCTGTATCCGTGATCGACGGGGACACCAACGCGGTGACTCAGGTTGCGGTGGGCAGCGACCCGGTTGCGGTGGCGGTAAATCCGGTGACCAACCAGATCTATGTGGCCGATGAAGGAGGGGACACAGTTTCAGTGATCAACGGGGCGACCAACACCGTCACACCGTTAGCCGCGGGGAGTTCACCCGATGCGGTAGCGGTGAATCCTGTGACGAATCAAATCTATGTGGCCGATGCCGGAGCAGCCTCGGTTACAGTGATCGACGGAGCCGACAACGCTGTGACGCAAGTGACGGTGGGTAGTGTGGGGAGTTACCCCGTGGCGCTGGCATTGAACTCGGTGACCAACCAGATCTACGTCGCTAACCAGGACGGCGGGACGGTCGGGATCATCAATGGGATTACCCATGCCGTTACCTCAGTGGGAGTGGGGATTGAGCCTTCGGTCCTGGCGGTCAATCCAATCACCAACCAGATCTTTGCCGCCAATCTCTCCAGCGGCACAGTCTCCGTGATAGCGGGGGCGGTGAATACCATCGCCACGGTGACGGTGGGAAACAACCCGGTGGCAGTCGCGACGGACCCGGTGACCAACCTCATCTATGTGGCGAACGCTGCGGACAACACCTTGTCCGTGCTCAGCGGGACAAACTCCACTGTGACTACCGTGGTGGATGTGGGGATGAATCCTGCTGCTCTGGCGGTCAATCCGGTGACCAACCTGATCTATGTAGCGAACCGTGGAAGCGATACGGTCTCCGTGGTGAGCGGGGTGACCAACTCCGTGGCGGCCACGGTGAACGTTGGCAGCAATCCTGCTGCGCTGGTTGTTGATCCGGTGACCGATGAGATCTATGTGGTCAACGGCGGCAGCAATACAGTCTCCGTGCTCGGCGGGACCGGCAACCTGGTGACGACGAGAAGCGTGGGGTCTAACCCTGTGGCCATTGCATTGAATCCGTTGACGAATCAGATTTACGTTGCCAACGCGGGCAGCGGTACCGTCTCGGTGATCAGCGGAGCGGCGAACGCTGTGACCACCACCGTGAATGTGGGTGCGGATCCGGTCGCAGTCGGCGTGGATCCAGCGACCAACCAGGTGTACGTGAGCAACAGCGCCGACGGCACGGTCTCGGTGATCGACGGGGCGACCAGCACGGTGAGCTCCACGGTGAGTGTAGGCAGCAATCCTGTGGCGCTGGCGGTGGATGCGGTGAAGGATCAAATCTACGTAGCGAACGCAAGCGATGGCACGATCTCGGTGATCGATGGGGCGACGAACGCGATTGTCGCCACGGTGAACGTGGGCTCTGATCCTACAGCGCTCACTGTGGATCCGGTGGCCGATCTGATTGACGTGGCGAACAGTGACAGCAGTACGGTTTCGGTGATCGACGGAGCCTCGAATACCGTTTCGACGATCGGTGTGGGGGGTGGTCCGTCCGCGCTGGCGTCGAACCCGTTGAGCCATCAAGTCTATGTCGCCGATGCCGGTGGTAACAGCGTCTCTGTTATCGACGCCGATGGTGCGGGTGATGGGCAGATGACGCCGATCACGGTCAGCGTCGCGGCGCCTCCGGTCGCTACGGACCCACTCACGGTGGCGCTGCCGAACGCCAACTCCGGAACTCCCTTTCTCACGGCGAATGACTCCCCCGTGCTTACTGCGACAGTAAGCAGCGAGTACGCCACATCGAGTGCTTATGCCAACGACACACAGACGCCTTCGCCGGTGAATCCGATACCCACGGCGCTGTACTACCAGGTGGATGGAGGGAGTGGAGGATGGAATCAGGCGATCTGGAGCAGCACCTCCGGAGCAACAGCCGTGTTTAATGTGCCTATCAGCGGGCAGAGCGTCGGCGTACACACTGTCTACCTTTTCGCTGCCTATGGGGACGAGGGCGTTGCGGATAGCTCCGGACGCGGTAGCGGTAACTCGCCGGAGGTTGGCAGCCTGACCGGCTTTACCTACGCTGTGGCGCCCGCGCCAACTAACACGGCGCTTACCGCGGACGTCAACCCAGCACCGCCGAACCAGGCGGTAACTCTTACGGCGACGGTAGTCAGTTCCATCGGGGGAGTCTCCATTCCCACGGGCGCCGTATCGTTTTATGACGCGATCACGGGTACGGCGACGGCGATGGGAGAAGGGAGCCTGGCGGTGAACGGCGGACAGGCGACAGCGTCATTGCAGACGAGCTTTACGGTGCTTGGAAAGCATCCGATCACGGTGATCTACGCCGGTGATGCCACCCACGCCGGCAGTATCGGCAACCTGGTAGAGGTGGTCTCGAATCTGGTTGCGACACAGACAGTGGCCGCGACAAGATTGACCCAGAACGAGGCCGCGACTCCGTTTACTCCGGTGACGGGAAGTGGAGGAGTAGCGCCACTGAGCTACAGCATCTCGCCCGCACTGCCGACCGGTCTGGCTTTCAACGCCGGCACAGGCGCTGTGAGCGGCACGCCGACCCAGGCAAGCGCGACCACGACCTACACGGTGACGGTGACGGATGCGAATGGAGCAACAGCCACGGCCACCTTCAGCTTAACCGTAGAAAGCACGGTGAGCGCGGCCGCCGCAATCGGTTCGACGACGCTGACGTTCTACCAGGTGACGACATCCTTTCAGCCGGTGACGGCTGGTGGAGGGGTAGCGCCGTTGAGTTATAGCGTCTCGCCCGCACTGCCGACAGGCCTGGCGTTGAACACAAGCACCGGAGTTATCTCCGGCACGCCAGTTCAGGTAAGAGTGACGACAACCTACACAGTGACGGTGACGGATGCAAATGGAGCCACGGCTGCGGCGGAGTTTGGCCTGACGGTTGGTCAGCAGCCCTCCGTGACGACCCTGAGCATGGGCTCCACATCGGTCACTCCGGGGCAGACAGTCACGCTGACCGCAACCGTGGAGGCGACAATCGCTGGAACGCTGGCGACGCCAAGCGGAACCGTAACCTTCTTTGACAGTGGAACCGCCTTGGCAAGCCAACCGGTGATCTCAGGCGTCGCCACCTTCTCGACGTCATTTTCAGCCGGGAGCACGCATGAGATTACAGCGCAGTATAGCGGCGATGGTAACTTCCTGGGTGGGAGTTCAAGCAACAACGTTCTCATCACCGTGCCGGCGCTCGGCTTTACCTTTACCAACGCCGGGGCAAGCGTCGCCACGACGGTCTCGGGAGGTTCTGTGAGCTATGCGTTTGACCTCTCCCCTCTTTACGGAAGTTACCCGGGGCAAGTCAATTTCGCAGTCAAGGGACTACCAACGGGAGCCACGGCCAGCCTGACGCCGAACTCATTGGCCGTCAACGGTGGAGCTTCCACCGTGACGCTGACGGTGCAGACGGCTGCATCCACTGCTTCCGACAGGATGCCATTTGCAGTGCCAGGATCTGTGGAAGGAAGCGCTGCGTTGGCGCTCCTGCTGCTTCCATTTGTTCGCGGACGATCTCTGCGTGACCTGTTGCGGCACACTGCGCCGACAAGACTGGGTCGCACCCTGTTCCTGCTCCTGATCGCCGCGCTTTGGACAACGCTTTCCGGCTGTGGCGCCCAACAAACCACATCAGTATCCAAGATTGAGCCTCAGAGTTCCCAGACGTACACGCTGACCGTGACTGCGACGAGCGGAGCCATGCAACAAAGCCAGACAGTCATCCTGACGGTGCAACCAAGTCCAGGCAGTTGAGGTGCAACCTCTGCGGGTGCATGCAGGGATGCGGCTTGCCACCCTGCAGTGGCCGCATGGTCTACTGCAGGGTGGAAGTAACGCCCTTACTCGGACCGGAGGAGCACCTACTCTGCCGTCCGGGTGACCGTTCCGATCGATCTGTGCCCCCGCCGGTTCAAGCCCCACGGCCACCAGTTCCAGTCGCCGGCGACGCGCAGCATGGCAGGGCCGATCACCATGCGAACCAGGGTTGCATCCAGGAAGACGGCGACCGTGAGCGTGAAGCCGATCATCTTGACCACCAGGAAGTTGCCCAGAGTGAAGGCGATGAAAACTGCAATCATGATGGCGGCGGCGCTGGTAATCAATCCAGCGGTCTGAGCGAGGCCCTCCGGGATGGCTTCCACTTCAGTAAAGCCGCTGCGGCGGGCTTCCAAAACGCGGGCCACCAGAAAGACTTCATAGTCCATGCTGAGGCCGAAGACAATGGCGAAGGTGACGATGGGGACTAGAGGAAAGACGCTGCCGGTTCCTGCGGCCACGCCCAGCAACTGACAACCGTAGCCGTACTGGAAGACCAGCACCAGGGCTCCAAAGGAAGCGGCTACTGTGAGCAGGTTGAGCAGGATCGCCTTGATTGAGGCGAAGACCGCGCGGAACCCGAGGAGCAGAGCCAACAGCGTCGCAAGAACCACCATGAGGGTCACGCGGACCATATCGCGTGCGACGATCGTCTGATAGTCGGCGTTCAGGGCGGGGATGCCTCCGGCCAGAAGCGTTGCATCGGGCACACCGGTGAGCGCCGGAGCTCCGATGCTGCGAACCTGGCGCACCCAATCTACCTGCCCGCGCAGAGACAACGAATCCTTGGGCATGACCTCGATCAAGGCGGCGTGGCCATCACTACTGAGCAGGGTGCGCCGGGTCTGGCGCGATATGTCATCCAAGTAGGAGCGATCGCCATCGGTAACGGTGGTGATGGAGAGCACCCGAGAGCAGCGAGGGTCGGCAGCCAGTCGCTCCGAGACACGACGAATCGCATTCCAGCCGGCATCGGACCCGGAGATGGACTCCGAGGGTAGATCGACGATGAGCCGCATGGACTCCACCACGCCGGAGCGGCGCATTTGTGTCAACGTGTCCAGTGCCTGTACCGACTCTGCCCCCGCCGGCAGCCAGTCGCCGCGGGGCAGGCTCGTATCCATGCGCATGGCCTGGGAAGCCAGCAGCAGCAGCGGTGTGCCGGCCAGCACGATGGCCAGCCATGGATGGGCGACGATGTGCTTGCCCCATCTTCGCCAACGAACCCCGATGACCTGGGCGCGACGAGCATCGAGTTTGGGGGTGAAGGGCAGGCACCCCAGATTGATGCACGGACCAAGAAACGCCAGCAGGATGGGAACTACGGTGTTGGCCAGAAGCGCACTGACAGCGGCTACCAGGAAGCCGGCCAGACCGATCGAGCGAATCTCGCTGATGGGCACGGTGAGCAATGCCAGGAAGCCGATCGCTACGGTGGAGGCGGAGATGAGCAGGGTGCGGCCAGCGCGATGTGCAGCGATCGTCGCGGACTGAACTCCGTCATGGCCGGAGGCGATCGCTTCACGAAAGCGGCTCACCATCAGCAGGGTATAGTCGATGCCCAGCCCCAGGCCGAGCATGGTGGTCAGATTCTGGATCAGGATGGAGAGATGGAAGTGCGGGGCCAACATCCCGGCAATCGCCATGGTGACAGCGATGGCGAGTTGACCTACGGCGATTGGAATCAGAGCGGCCACCAGGCTGCCGAAAGCCAGCAGCAGCAGGGCCAGGGTGACGGGAATTACCAGAATCTCCCCGTGGTGTACATCCTCGGAGCTGACGCGGCGAAGGTCGAAGTTGAGTGGGATCTCGCCGGTCAATTGAAGCTTGACCTTGGGGTAGGCGCCGCTGAGCTGCGTTTCCAACTGATGCGCGCATTGATGCAGGCCCGGAATCAGCGACTCCACAGGGCCGGAGTTTGCGTCCAATCCGATCAGGACGAAGGTGCCGCCTCCCTTGCCCTGAAAGATGGGATCCCGCAACTGGAGATAGGAGGCAACAGCGGAGACGCCGGGCTGGTCTTCGAGCGCTGAAACAATGGTTCCCAGGGCTTGCGCGCCGGACGGCGAGTCCACTGGAGGAAGACCTTGGATGACAAGAACGACGCGATAGACGAAGGGTGAGTGGAAGTTGTCGGCCAGTTTCTGATCGACGATTTCGGCTTGGCTTCCTTCGACGCGAGTGGCCGTTTCCAAGCGGCGCGCGGCGTGGAATGAGGATGGAACCAGGGCGAGGGCAGCGGCCAGGACGAGCCCGGAGACCCAGAGACGGCGAACTTTGAAGCGTTTCATGTCCATGTTCAAAAAGCGATCGATAGCTCTTTCCAGCCCCGGATCCTGGCAGCCTGGAGACGAGACGCCAGCGAGGTGAAGCTCTGAACTGAATACCGTTCGGTACCACGAGACTCTACTGGGGAATTTTATCCTCTCACTACCTTACGCTGGGCTCTGCTAGAGTGATGGCAGCCGTTCGCGGCGAAGGGGGCTTTATTCTACGCATCGTCATCCTTCTTGGAGTGTTTGCCGCCGTTCAGATTGGCTCGGGGGATCCACGCGTGGGGAACTGGACGCTGGACTCCGCCCGGGTAACGCTGACCCCTCCCAACCAGTTATCGATTACTCGCACCGGGGATCGGGAGCATGTGTTGATCTCTGGAGAAACCCATGTTGCGTTCTCAGCGAAGACGAACGGGCAAGCGACGGCGGTGGAAGGCAATCCGCTCTTCGACCAGATCGAGATGCATCGGATCGACCGTAAACACGTCGTGATGACGGAGAAAAAGGAAGGCGAGGTCGTTGCCACCGTGGACGACCGGTTATCGAAGGATGGCAAGGAACTGACGGTAACCTCCAGCGGCCAGGGAGCGGGCGGTCTGAGTGGCGGTGAACGGGGCAGCCGGATCACAGTTTGGACGCGCGGAGGAGGAGAGAAGCGAGTCGGAGACCCGTTTGCCGGTTTGTGGATACAGGACATGGGCCGTACGCTGATGCGGCAGGGACTGGCGCTGAAGATTGAGCCGGATGGCCGCGGCGGGGTACGATTCTCGTGGAGTTTCAGCTATGACGCGCGCCTGGACGGGCGGCAGTATGATCTGCAGAACTCGCGCAACGACACTGTGCAGCTGACGCTGGTGAATGGACGCACGGTGGATGCGGTCTATCGACGGGATGGCCAGGTAACGGAGAAGGCCGAGTGGATTGTCTCCGCCGATAGGCGTGAGATGACGATGACCGATGCAGGAACGCTCCAGACCGGACAACACATCACAGAGACTTTGGTCTTCCACAGGCAATAAGATGATGCCGACTGCCCGCCGGAACTCGGTGTGAGCCCGCCCCATCGGCCCAAAGCCCAATATGAAACTGGGATGCGCGGCGAAGAACCCCACCGGACAAGATCCATGGCGATTGACCTCAGGCGCCATGGCCGGCACCGACGATCCCCTTACTGTGCGGAGATGACCAAGCTGCCTTTCGGCTTGTCTGCGGCAGTTATAGTTAGAGACGATTGAGATCTCCCGCTCCTTGGTTTTCCGGCTATGGCGTGCAGCGGCCAGCAAACGTTCGCGTTGGCTTGGCCGCCCATCCGCCAATCCGCCCAATTATCTGGCGAGCGCAGCACGTAGGTCTCTCGTCTGACAGGGCAGCGTTGTTCTCTGGCTTGGAGAGGCGCAACCTGGGAGCGTTCCTGAGAGGATACCCCGCCAGTGAGTCTTGCCGTAGGGTGTCCGCGGCCCGTTATAGTGGATGGTACGGCGATTTTTCCGCGGCCTTGCTCAAGGTCGGGCGGAGATGAGAAAGACAGGTTCCAAGCGCGGGTCCGGATATGACTCCGGACTGCTCTCAGCGGCGCTGGCGGCGCCCGAGGAGAGTTGCGCCTCGGAGGTAAATACTCTGGAACATGGCTCGACGAACCGAGGGTTGAGGGACGGGGCCAGGGATAGCGCTACGCGGCCATCGGAACAGCGGGCGGAACGACCCACCCGCCGTAGTCCGGCTCCGGTCGGCGCCTATCAACGTGGCCTGGAAGAAGGCGATTACGATGCGCTGGACGCTGACGCTGAGGGATCTGCCTCAGCTTACGGGGCCCGTGATGAGGAAGCTTACGTTCCGCGGCGGGGAAGGCTGACTGTGCGGTTTCGCAGCTTACCGCGCAGTACGGGTGGTCGGATTGTGTTTGCCTCGGTGCTCTTCGTGCTGCTGGGCGGGGTAGCCATGGCCATGGTGGAGGCGCATTCTTACCTGATGCACGACTCGCGCTTTGTACTGACAACCTCAGACGATGTGCAGATCTGGGGCGCCGAGCACCTGTCGCGCGATCAGGTGCTGAACGTCTTTGGTCCCGACCTGGAGCGGAGCATCTTTCGTGTACCTCTGGCGGAACGGCGGAATGCGCTCGAACAGATCCCATGGGTGGCTCACGCAACCGTGATGCGCCTGCTGCCTAACGTGCTAAGAGTTAAGATTGTGGAGCGTACCCCGGTTGCGTTTGTTCGTCAGGGCACTCAGGTCGAGTTGGTGGACTCCAATGGCGTGTTGCTGAATATGTCTGCGGAGGCGGCTGGCGATCCACGCTACTCCTTTCCAGTGGTGACGGGAGTCACGCCGCAGGAGACTCCCGAGGGCAGAGCGGAACGGATGCAGGTTTATCTGGAGTTCATGAAGGCACTGGACAGCACGGGACAGCACCTCACGGAGTCCGTCAGCGAGGTAGACATCTCAGACCCCGAGGACCTGAGGGCTCTGATCACCTCGGGAGGCTCTGACATTCTGGTGCACTTCGGGCAGCAGGAGTTTCTGAAGCGGTATGAGGAGTTTGAGCAGCACCTCCCCGAGTGGAAGCAGACCTATCCTCGGCTTGCCTCCGCGGACATGCGCTATGAGGGACAGATTGTTTTGGGAATGCAAGGGGATGGAGGCTCCTCAGCGGGTGGAGTTGCTCCGGAAGCTACGGCAGGCGCTGCGCCGACAGCCGTCGGCCCCGAAGGTTTACCCCAAATTCAGGAAGTGAAGAAGACGACAGGACGCCCCCTGCGGAGGCAGCCGTCCAAAGCACGGGTGGCAAGGAAAAGAACGGGTTCCGGTATGGATGCAGCCAACGAGCGCGTGTTTGCCCAGTTGTCCCAGGCCCGACGAGCGGCGCTGAGCAGGCAGACCAGGACCTTGACAGAGAAGGCGGTTACAGCGAATCGGCAAGGGTCGACCGGGAGTTCTGCAAAAGCCGGAGCGACGGAGTGACTCCATGAATGCAAAGACAGAGAACCTTATCACGGTTTTGGATGTGGGCAGCGCGAAGAGCTGCGTACTGGTGGCTGAGCTGCTGGATGGCGTACTACGGTATCGGGGCCATGGTGTGGTGGCCTCTCGCGGTATGCGACGCGGAGTGATCTCAGACCTGGGACCGGCGACCAAGGCAATCGATGCGGCGGCAACGGCGGCGGAGAACAGTGCGAAGGCGCCCATAGAGAGCATCGTGGTGGGCATTGGCGGACCGCATATACGTGGGATGAACTCTCAGGGCGGAATCAGCATGGGGAGCCGCATGAAGGAGATCACACGCGAAGACGTCCGGTCTGCGATTGACCGCGCACGCAGCGTGGGGCTGGCCCCAGACCGGGAGGTGTTACACCTGCTTCCCCAGCAGTTCATCCTGGACGACCAGGGAGGGATTCACGATCCGGTGGGGATGGTGGGTAACCGGCTGGAAGTTTGTCTTCACCTCTCCACCTGTTCCGGTAGCGCAGCGCAGAGCGCGGTGACATGCGCCAACCGAGCGAAACTGGAAGTGGTGGACACTGTCTTTGAGGGCATCGCGGCGGCCGAAGCGGTACTCTCTGCCGATGAGCGCGAACTGGGTGTCTGCGTGGCGGACATTGGAGCCAGTTCAACCGAGTTGGTGGTTTTCTTTGAGGGCAGCGTGGCCCACACCGCCGTGCTACCCATAGGCGGCGACCACTTTACCAATGATCTGGCGGTGGGTCTGCATGTCAGCGTGGAAGAGGCTGAGCAGTTGAAAAGGATGTACGGAAACTGTGTCGTGACCTCGGTTCCGCAGCTCAACGAGGTTGAGATTGGAGGCAATCTGGCCTCTGGGGGGCAGCCGGCTCGAATGGTGAGGCAAAGGTTCCTGGCCGAAATTCTAGAGCCGCGAGCGCGTGAACTGTTGACCATGTTGCGGGACAATCTCAGGGCAGGTGGGGTGCTGGAGGCGATGGGAGCCGGCTGCGTGTTTACCGGCGGCGGAGCTCTTCTGGCGGGAATGCTGGATAATGCGGAGAGTCTGCTCCGCGTCCCGGCGCGGATCGGCTACCCGGTTCCGCTGAGCCGGATGCCTCCGGAGCTGGCGCGACCGGAGTTTTCGGTGGCCATTGGGATGCTGCTTTATACCCACAGGACCCAGGTGCGCAAGGCCAGCGAGGAGCAGGGCCTGGCACAAAAGTTAAAGTCGATCTTTGCCGGGAGTTTCTGAAGCAGTTCTGCCGCTTGCAGCGGTCTAAAGACGAAGAACTGCTTTAGACTGGAGTGATATGAGATTTTGCAGAAGCGTAGCAGTCGTTTCCTCCGTACTGCTGGGACTTGGATGCGCCATAGCGGCACGGGCCCAGGCGGGGGTGTATCTTGGCTTTCAGGCGACCCGGCTGAGCGGCATCACATGCTTTGATCCGCAAGGGGAATGTTCCGACCCCAATCACGATGTTTACCCTCAGGGGCTCCAGGTGGGTGGCTATTACGACTTTCGTAACATTGGGCCGATCCGACTCGGGATTGATGTTCGTGGCGGAACGATGCACTCCTACAAATCGGCGAGCAGTTCGGCGGGAGGCAACGATATAACGGTGTTGGACAACGTGCTGGCGGGCGTACGGGGATCGTTTCGCGGGCCGTACTTCTGGTTGAATCCGTATGCGCAGGTGTCAGTTGGCTACGCGCGGAGCAACGCAACCCTGCCCTTCGGCGAGAGCCCTACCAGCATTGTTCCCCTACCCAGGTACGAAGACAACTTTGTCATGTATGAGGGTTTTATCGGCGACTCGGTGCGGCTGGCCCCGTGGTTGGATCTGAGGCCGATCGAGCTCGGGATTGGAAATATGAACCGTTTTGGCAACAGTGGAGCACCGGTGGACGGGCCAAGTTCGATTGGCGTGATTTCGATTGGGGCTTCGGTGGTTCTTCATATGCCGACGCCGTAGTTTTCTCACTCCCGTTGCATCCGGCATAAAGCCGCGGCTGAAGAGGTTTGCTGGAGGATTGTGGAACCATAGGCAGAGGGCTCCGGGTGATTTCCGCAGATTGCGGGAAGAAATTTGGGCCTGTGATTTGAGTATGCCCGTGTGCAAAATGGAGAGAAGAGATTCGTGTTCGCTCAAGGAGAGACGCCTATGCATAACCTGCCTGAAGACCCGCTTGGCGTGAATCGGCCAGATGCGCAGCAAAACCCGCGGCCAGACGCGTACGATCTTCGCCAGCCAGATTCTCTCCGGATTCAATACCACGAAGAGACCCGCCGCAACGCACGCATCAAGGTGATAGGTGTGGGCGGTGGAGGCAACAACGCGATCAACCGGATGATCGAGGCTCAGGTAGAGGGTGTTGAGTTCATCGCGGCGAATACGGACGTGCAGGCGCTGGAGGGATCTCATGCTCCGGTGAAATTACAACTGGGCGTCAAACTGACCAGCGGATTGGGTGCAGGGGCGAATCCGGATGTAGGGCGGCGCGCGGCGCTGGAAGACTCTGACAAGATCATCGAGGCGCTGGAGGGCGCAGACATGGTGTTTGTCACTGCGGGTCTGGGGGGAGGGACCGGAACCGGCGCGGCGCCGGTGATTGCGTCCCTGGCCAGCGAGATGGGCGCACTTACCATTGCGGTGGTAACGCGTCCCTTTGCCTTTGAAGGTAAGCGTCGGGCGATGCAGGCCGAACGCGGATTGCAGGAGCTATTGGAATCGGTCGATACGCTGATCGTGATTCCCAACGACAAGCTACTGATCACGGCGAAGGATGCCGGTTTTTTTGAGAGCTTCCGAATTGCGGATGACATTCTGCGTCAGGGTGTGCAGGGTATCTCAGACATCATTACCATTCCGGGGGTTATCAACCGCGATTTTGCGGATGTCAAGACGACCATGGCGGGGATGGGCTACTCGGTGATGGGCACGGCGATGCGCTCCGGTCCGGACAGAGCACGCGAGGCGGCGATGGCGGCCATTGCTTCGCCACTTCTGGAGGCTGGAGCGATTGACGGAGCGCGCGGCATTCTGATCAACATTACGGGCTCCAGCGGCTTGAAGCTGAGTGAGGTGATCGAAGCGTCCTCGATCATCCAGGAGGCAGCGCACGAGGACGCCAACATCATTTTTGGAGCCGTGCAGGATGAATCACTGGGCGAGCAGGTGAAGTTCACCGTGATTGCAACCGGATTCCGAGAAGCGATGCCGGCGCGGCGAGAGCGCATGATGGCGGCCTCCGCGCTGCCGACAGCTCAGCATGAGTTTGTATCGCCCAGAGTTGTATCTCGACCATTGGCCGCTGGACCGCTGGAGTCGAAGTGGCCCACGGAGCAGGAGGCTCCGCGCCCGGTGATCTTTACTTCGCAACCGGCTCCGCCGGCCATACGGTTTGTCAGTGAGAGAGAGGTGGAGGAGGCGCTGGGCGTGACACCTGCACTGGACGCTGAAGCGCTTCCGCCTCCTACAGGGTTGGCTCCGCCTTTCCCGGATCTCTCTGCGAGAGCCATTCCCTCTGCGGAGCCGAGCCACGCACCCGGGCCTTCTTCTCGTGCGCATTACCCTGTGTCTTCCTATTATGAGGCGGCAAGGCAGCAGGCCTGGCACGACCAGAGTGCTCGGATTGAATTTGTACCCAATTCGGAGATGCACTTTGAGCCGTCCGATGCGTCTGTTTCTTCAGAGGCTGTAGCGGAGGAAGCCGTGGTCGCTCCCAGTCCGACTCCTACACCTGGACCTGTATCTCCTCCATTGGTAGCGCCCACGCCGATGGCGGTCACCGGGCCGACGCCGGTCGTTGTGGAGCACATTGCGGAGGCAGGAGTGGAACAGACAGCCGAGGGGGCGATGGATATGCCCTATGGGACGGAGAGCAATGCCGAACTGCTACCGGTGAGAGCCTCAGTATTTGATGATGATTTCTTCCGCAAGCCGAAAGAAGAGTTGGCTGCTGCTCCGGTGGAGGATCCAGCCAAGGCTCAGTGGCCGACAGCCAGGGTTCCGTCGTTTTCCGGATATGCTGGAGATTCCGCGGCAGACAATGATGAGTTGGACATTCCGGCGTTTTTGCGGCGCAAGCCTTAGACGGAAACCAGCGAACCGCCCCGTGCATCATGCTTTTCCTCAGAATTTCTTTATCGGAACCGCCTCGGCCTTCATCTGGGGCGTGCTATGCGGAGATCAGCCAAGGTCATGGGCTGACTGCTCGGTTGTGGCGTATCGGACTGGTGCGGATCACGGTGGGTGCGTCCCTGAACCGGTTGCCAGCGGGTGATGGGAATGGAGCAACCTGAATAGAACGAAACATGAGAAGAGATGAGAGTGGATGGGACGGATAGTAAAAGGGTTGTCGATGTTGTTGTTGCTCTGGATGATCTGCCGAGCAGGATCGCAGGCGCCTTCTACTACCGTGCAGCGCAGACACAAGCACACCTCTGCAGCAGCTTTGCATCGGAGGGCGTTGCACCGTACTGCCAAAAAGCGGCAGGTCGCTTCGGTGCGTCACCGCTACCGACGGCATCGGATTCGCATCTATGGTGAGCGCTTTACCGCCAGCAGCTTTGCCGATATCCACGTGTTGACGGCAGGAGACATAACCGCAGGAGAAGATCCGACGGTTCGGGCGGCGGCGATGGAGGCCCTGAGCGGGATGAATGGAACGGTACTGGCCATTGACGCGATGAATGGGCGGATCCTGGCGATGGTGAATCAGAAGCTGGCTTTGAGCGCGGGTGCGGAGCCATGTTCGACGATCAAGGTGGCGGTTGCGCTGGCAGCGCTGAAGGAGGGTCTGGTCAAGGCGGATACGCCAGTGAATCTGGGAGGAAACTACTCAGTGGACCTTACCCACGCCTTGGCGCGGTCCATCAATCTCTATTTTGAGGTGCTGGGACGCACGATGGGTTTTGAGCGTGTAAAGCACTATGCCAATGAGTTTGGCCTGGGTGAACTGGCCGGTTACAACATCCATGGGGAGCAACTGGGAGTGTATCCGAATCAGGTGCTGCCGACGGTGGATGGCGGAGTGGGGCGGATGTGCTCGTTTGGCGAGGGCATCTCGATGACTCCACTGCAGCTGGGAGCGCTGGTGGCTGCGGTCGCCAATGGTGGAACGCTCTACTACCTTCAGCATCCCACCACGCAGGAGCAGGTAGAGAACTTTCAGCCGAAGGTGAAGCGAATCCTTGACATCAAGGGTGTGATTCCACAGATTCTTCCGGGCATGGCTGGAGCGGTAAACTTCCGCAATGGCACGGCGCGATCGCTGCGGACGAACTTTGGGCAGTTCCCGGTGTTTGGGAAGACAGGAACCTGCTCGGATGATGGAACGCGGTTTGGATGGTTTGTGAGCTATGTCCAGGCCCCAGCGGGACCGATCGTTACGGTGATCTTCCTGAAGGGCGGAGCAGTTCTCTCCGGGCCCAAGGCTGCGGAGATGACCGGTGTCTTCTACCGTGCGCTTTATGACCACAACTTCTTCCCGCAGACGAAGACGGAGACAGCGGCTATGCTGCATTGATAGGGCAGAATCTGGTTTGAAAAGCGGAGATGGCTCGCGCACGGGATTGGCTTTTCTGGTTCGCCTGCAAAATCCGGACGGTTGGACGGCAAGTTGGAGTGCTGCTGAGGACTCTGCCGCCAGGAAGTTCCCTCCAGCGTGTGGGCCACGCAGACATCTTCCACCGCTTCCCATGGATTTGATCTGCTGTTCGATCCAGACTCGCGGACGGGAAACCCAAGTGGGTGGGACCTGCTATAAGTGGAATCAAACAGAAAGAGACTCTGTGTTCACAACGGAGCCTCTTCTGAGATGATGTTCCAGTCAAGAAGGAGTCACCATGCGAATTATTTGGTCTCAGGACAAGATAATGGCTGGATGCCAAGGCAGGTGGCAACAATGAAGATTCTTACAGCACAAGAGATGGGAGCTGCGGACCAGCGGTCTATTGATGCGGGTGTGTCCGGGCCCACCCTGATGCAGCATGCGGGAGCAGCGGTGGCTCGGTTCTGCGAGCGGCGAATGGGCGGTGGTGGGCTTGTAGTGGTGCTCGCCGGCAGAGGCAACAACGGCGGAGATGGGATGGTGGCCGGGCTTCGCCTCTTCGAAGCCGGACGGAAGGTGCGCGTGGTGTTGCTGGGCAACACCGGGGACGTAAAGGGCGACGCAGCGTTTGCCCTGGAGGCTGTCCTGCGGCGCAGGGATGAGGATCCAGAAGGGTTGGAGTTTGTTGAAGTCACCGCAGCGGAGTCGTTGCAGGAGGCGCTGGAGGGGGCAACTCTGGTCATCGATGCGGTGGTAGGCACAGGTTTCAAACCTCCGATTCGGGGGTTGGCAGAGGTGGCGCAGCGGATGCTCCAGGCGAGCGGCGTAGAAGTGGTCGCAGTGGACCTACCCAGTGGCTGGGATGCCGATTCCATCGAGATGCAGGCACCAGGCGCCTTCCGTGCTGATGCGGTGGTGACGTTTGCCGCACCCAAGGTAGCGCATGTGTTTGGACATCTGACGGAGGGAAAGAGATTCGGTCCGGTGGTAGTAGCACCGATTGGGACACCGCCGGAGGCAATCCAGTCATCGAACAGACTCTTCTGGACCGGAAGCGCGAAGGCGATTGCGGAGAAGCCACGGGCGATCGATGGGAACAAGGGACGGATGGGGCACGTCCTGCTTGTGGGCGGGGCCTTTGGCAAGGCGGGCGCCCCGTCGATGGCCAGCGTAGCCGCGCTGCGCGCCGGCGCGGGGCTGGTGACGGCAGCCGTTCCGCGGGAGATTGTATCGATGGTTGCGTCGGTTGCGCCGGAACTGATGCTCTCTCCGCTGGCGACTGAGGGTTCCGGAGGGCTGGTTCTGGAGACATTGGACGAGCCCGCTTTGGCCAGCCTCTTGAAGGGAATCTCCGTGGTTGGCATAGGTCCGGGGTTGGGGCAGGAGGGCGCCACGCCGGAGTGGGTGCGAAGGTTCGTCGAGCGAGTGACGCTGCCCATGGTGATTGACGCGGATGCTCTGAATGCGTTCTCCGGGCAAACGAAGCTGCTGAAGAGCGCAGTACAAGCTGCTGCGACCATGGGCAAGCCGCGAACCATCGTTTTGACGCCCCATCCGGGAGAGATGGCGCGCCTGGTCGGAAAGACGGTCAGAGAGATCGAGGCAGGTCGTGTGGATTTTGCTCGCAGCTTTGCGCTGGAGCACGGCGTCACCTTGGTGCTCAAAGGGTGGCGAACGCTGGTAGCGCATCCCGATGGCAGCGTGGCGGTTAATACCAGCGGAAATCCTTCCATGGCCAAAGGCGGCAGCGGGGACATTCTTACTGGTATCGTTGCGGCGATGCTGGGGCAGTATGGGGCAGAGAACGTGGCGCGGGCGGTGGAAGCGGCAGTCTTTCTGCACGGACTCGCCGGAGATTTTGCCTGCCTGACGCAGGATGAGCATACGGTACTGGCGATGGATACGGTGGGACGCCTGTGGCAGGCCTTCCGCACCCAGGTGACGGACGAAGATGGCTTTACCTGGGTTGCCGGAACCGCCTTTGCCAACGCCGGCAAGGTCGCTGAAGCCGAGTTCGCCCATCCTTCCGCGCGAGCTGGGTTCCGGGGCGAAAGATGAAGCAGTGGCAGCAAGAGAAGCGACTGAGGACCTGCAACGAGCAGGGGACGATGGCGCTGGGAGAACTTCTGGCCGAGATGCTGCCAGCCCCTATGGTGGTGGTGTTGCGGGGAGAGATGGGGATGGGAAAAACGACGCTGGTCCGGGGTCTGGCGGCGGCTCTAGGCGCAGACAGCAGCGAAGTGACCAGCCCAACCTTCACCTTGGTTCACGAGTATGCTGGGAGACGGACGCGGCTGGTTCACCTTGACCTATATCGCCTTGAACAAGAGAGGGAGTTGGAATCCATTGGGCTCTGGGAGCTGGCCGAGGCACCCGACGCCCTGGTGATGGTGGAGTGGGGCGATCGGTTTGCCGCGGTAATGGAACGGGCTGATGCCGAGATTCAAATCACCCAGGGTGAAGACGAGAACGAGCGCTTGCTGCTGGTGCGTTGGTAGGTGATGACCCTCAATACAGTGGGCTCTGCGAGAGGGTACGGCTTCAGCATTTGCCGCGTCCTTGAAAACGATAGATCGAGCAGAGTTCGTCGCCAGTCGAGCCATACTCCTTTTGCTCCGCAATCGCTTCAAGGTCGGCAGCGTGGTCCTCGGGGGTCATCGGGACAAGGCCGGTCCAGAGGCGAGTGAAGGCCGGATGGCGGTCCAGGTAGGAATCATGCTCGGCGTTGACGTAGATCAGATCCAATGGCCGGGGCTGGCGGGCAAGAGAGGTCTCGACGTGGTTTAGGAAGCGGCGCAGAATGGGAAGTTCGAAGGGGTGGAAGAGAAAGGCCAGGGTGGGCTCCAGAGGCAGCGGATGCGTGATGGCGTCGGCATGATGGACGATGAGCGGAGAGAGTGGATTCGCCTGCGCGTCCTTTTGCCACAGGGCAACGTTAGCGTCTGCGATCGAAGCCAGATCGGGATTCAGTTCGATGCCTTCCACGCGCAGGAAGGGGTACTCGGACGCCAGCAGAAGAGCGCGCCCTTTGCCGGCTCCAACATCCAGGAAGACAGTGCGCTCGATAGGGTGAGGGGATGTGCGTCGGAGCCAGAGATCCAGGATGGTCTGAAGGATGGATGGAGCGATGCCGTAGTATGCAGTGAGATCGGCGGGGCGGGCTTTGGTGCCAGTGGCGATCACCGAGCCGGGGATCAGACCTGAGGTGTCCGTGCCGTGGATCCGGTCAAAGGGATGGATGGCGGGCGATCGTTTGAGACTGGGCATGGGTGCAGGCAGAGGATCAACAGAGTTCTACAGGATGGGGAAGAGTGCGGGGAGCAGCGTGAATTCAACGCGAGAGACGGCTGGAAGGCCGAGCAAGCGGTTTTCAATCTGGGTGCAGAGTTGCGTGTCCAGGCTTTCACCTGAATCAGCGGAGGCGCGGGTGGCTTGGATCGCATGCAGCGTGATGTGGGCGATGAATCGCGGGGGCACCCCGGGAATGGACGCACCCGGGGCGTCCAGGTCAGGGGTGAGCGTGGCGGAGCGAACCAACCCAGCAGCCACGATGTTCGGGCCAGCGGGGGTGTAGCAATCGCGGAGCAGATGAAGGAGGTCGGCTTGGGTCATGGGATAGGCGCTGGCATTCTGGCCTTCTTCCACTCTACGGCAGCTCCCGCGTTGCTGCATGCTGTGGGTACAAAGAGGCTTCCATCGTCCGGGCAGCGCAATCAGAAAGCCAGCTGAGGCGCGGCGCAACTATGGTCTGGAGTCCAGGCGAATCAAATCTTCCCGAACGGTCACCATCACAACGGCGGAGTGGCGTCGCCGGTTTGCGGATGCCCCTCTTCGACGGGTGCTTCCTGTGCCGGAAGCGTGCTCGTTACGAGAGGAAAGAGCAGCAAAATGCAGGCTCCTCCGTCTGCGCGGTTGCCGGCGCTGATCCGGCCCCGGTGGAGACGAACGGCGCGCTCAGTGATCGCCAGGCCGACGCCAAAGCCGCCTGTGGATGGGCTGCTTTTTGATTGGCGGGAGCATTCAGGCTCCCTTTGGCATCTCGCTGAGCCCCTTCTTCGTCATGAACTCCGGAAGCCCTTTCAACATCACGCTGGGAACGGATCAGAACGGCAACAACCAGTTCAACAGCCGCCCAGCGTATGCTACCGCAAGCAGCACGGACATCATGCAGACGGCCTATGGGGACTTCAATCTGGATCCAACCGCGAACCAGGAACAGATTCCCTATGATCTTGGTACCGGACCTTCATCGTACACTCTGAATCTCCGTTTGAATAAATCCTTTGGAATCGGACCGCGGGTGACGAATGGTCCCAGTGGGCCGGGTGGGCCTCCGGGTGGTCCGCATGGCGGAGGTCCCGGCGGCGGTGGGTTAGGGCCGGGTGGGCTGAGTGGGGGCCACGGTCCCTTACGGCTGGATCAGGCAGTCCCGCGCAAATACTCTCTTTCGTTCTCTGTCATGTCGCACAACGTCCTGAACCATGTGAACCTGGCAGCGCCGGTTGGGGTACTGGACTCACCGTTGTTCGGACATTCGACCTCGCTGGCGGGAGGGATCTTCAGCTCGGCAGCTTCGAATCGTAGCATCGATCTGCAGGCCAGCTTCAGTTTTTGAAATCGATCGAGCGTCCTGGCTGGGATGCCCGAGGAGGATCTTCACTGTGGACCTGCTGGCCGCACCCTCTCCAAGGTCTCCACCGTGGATGTGCGTGTGCCTGAGGGGAAGCCACTACAAACGTTCTCCAGAGGCTGGAAGTTGTCCGCCCAAGTGCGAGGGAGGTCTGCCGCTGAAAAGACGCTCGCCAAGGGTTGATACCCATGCGGACCGTTGAATGGAGTATTGGATTGTCTGGTTTGCAAAGGGAGTCTGCGGAAGCGGAGGGCTTCAATATGCTTTGCGCAGACGGTCTTCCTCTGTGGGCTTGCGCCTACTCCTGGGTCATTTGATGGTGCTTTACGCAGTCCTCGATGTGGCGAAGCGCGAGAGTCTTCATCTGGGTATCGGGGTTGTTCAGGGCATGGCCGTGGCGGTAGTACTCCAGCCAGGTGAGGCATCCCTTGATGTCCTCAATATGTCCGTTTCCCTGGTCGGGGTCCAGAGGTATCAGGGTCTGCAGATCCTTGAGCGCGGGGTCGTACTCTGAGGATGAGGCGTCACGCAGACTGGCCAGTTGATCGAAGGCGGCCCACGCCGGGGTGTTCTGTGGCGGCGTGTGGGAGATTGACGGTGCAGACCGAGCCGAGAGCGAGTGCATCTCGCGCTCATACCGGCGATGGCGAATGATGTTGAAGACAAAAAGACAGAGGATGATAGCGAGCAGGACGTAGTGGCGAGGGCGCAGTGGCATAAAGGTAGAGTGTAAAACCAGGAGCGAAGGAACCCGATTCCCGCCGCTCTGGCTGCCTTGGCTAATGGGTTCGTTCTACACAGAAGCGGGCCAGGGCTTTGAGCGGCTCTCCGGCCTGTCCAAAGGGCTCCAGTGCGGCAAAGGCATCGGCTATCAGCTTGGCTGCATCGGCTCTGGAGCGATCAATACCATACACCGCCGGCCAGGTAGCTTTCACGGCATTCAGATCTTTGCCGGCGGTCTTACCTAACTCCTCTGACGTCTGGGTCATATCCAGAATGTCATCGACGATTTGGAAGGCCAGGCCGAAGTTGTTGCCGAAGCTGCGCAGCCGAGTGATGCTATCTAGCCCGTACTGGTTCTGGTTCCGGCTCTGGGGACCATGCGCCAAGCCCAGCAACCCGCCGCAGACGATGCTGCTGGTGAGCAGGGCTCCGGTCTTGGCGCGATGGATGCGCTCCACCAGCTCTGCTGTGGGGGTAACACCTTCCGACTCGATGTCCACTACCTGGCCACCGATCATGCCCGGAGGGATCGCGGCAGGGCCCCCTACACCCGTGCCAATCGCAAGTGCAAAGTCTCGCATGACCTCGACGACGGTAGCGGCTGGAGCGGGAAGATTGGCGATGACCTGGAAGGCAAGGTTCTGCAGGGCATCCCCGGCAAGGATGGCGATCGCTTCGCCAAAGGCCACATGGCAGGTGGGCTTGCCGCGGCGCAGATCATCATTATCCAGAGCCGGGAGATCGTCGTGAATCAGAGAGTAGGTGTGTGCCATCTCAATGGCTGCGCCCAGCTCGGCGGCGCCATCAGGGATCTGTCCACCGCCAGCCACCATGCGCGCTGCTTCCATGCAGAGGATGGGGCGCAGGCGTTTGCCCCCAGCGAAGACGCTGTGCCGCATGGCGCGGTGGATTGAGTGCGGCTCCGTGGTGACGGAGGGTAAAAGGCGCTCCAGGGCAGAGTCGGTGATGGCAACGCCGGAACTGAGCAGGGTTTGGACGTCAAAGTTCATCTTCAGAGGAGATTCTACGTTACTCGGCCGAAACAGGCTGGGTTGAGTTCTTGGCAGCCAGGATCCGGCCCTTTCCGTCCACCGGCGATTGCGCCTGCAACGGGCAGCAGATTGGAGCATTCGTCAGAGTATCCGCCAAGGTATTCAGCCTCCATCCTCTTCTTTTACGTGGAGTTTGCTGCGAGCCTTCCATCTCAGGGCGTCAGAGTCAGGGTGTGCGAAACCGCAGGATGGTCCAGCCGCAGGTAGAAGGTTGTGCCTTGCAGCCACGGTTCGAACTGGTCGAGAAACCACGGGCTTGCCGGATTACCGGACTCGCCGGTGGTGATGTTGGCGCGGGTGTTGTCGGGATTGGACATATCGGCGGTAAAGCGCTCGCTGGGACCAAAATGTAGCTCCGTCTGCTTCACGGTGGTGCGGTCACCGCTGTTGGGATGTAGTCCGGTTCCAGTGGCCACGCCGAGCAGTCGGCTGACAAAGGAGTGGCTGCCGAAGATGGGATGAGCGATCTCGACGGGGTGGTCCACCCCGAAGTTCAGCCGGGATAGATCCTTTGGCGCGTGGATGAAGTTGAGGCTGCGCTCGGTAACAACGGTAAGGAAGTCGTCCCAATTGTGGTAGGCGGGGGGCAGCCAACGCGCCGGGGTGTTTTGCAGGATCAACTCCAGCGCAGTGCGACTCTGCTCCCACCCATAGAGGGCCACGACGCGGTCCAGTTCCAGGCCGTCCAGTTTGATGTGGTAATGAGCCAGGTCGTAGGCGCGGATCTGCGGAGCCAGAAGCATGGGCCAGAGCGCCTCTTCGACGGCCGCGGTGATCACGGCTGCTTGCGAGGAGCGGGTGTCATCTCCGTTCCAGTTTCGTAGCAGGTTGGCGGCCTGCAAAAGGCGAGCATCCCGGTGGGTCAGCGAGGAGTGATCCAAAGCATAAGCCACGCGCTGGGCCACAAAAAGATCAAACTCGGAATGGATGTCCATCTGGATGCGCAGCATGTCCGCCGGACGCAGTCGGCGACCGCTATCGATTTCACCTTGCAGCAGGTGATCGATGCGCTCCACCCGGTAGGAGTCCGTCCACTCTAGGGTAATTGCGTAAGGGTAGTTCGGGGGTGTGATGCGGGCGTTGGCGGTGGCGATGATTCCAGAAGGAGGGTCCAATACTGCGGGGAGCTGGTCATAAGGAATGTACCCGGACCAGATCTGGGAGGCATCCAGCGCGTCCACCGGGCCGGGCGAGAGCGGACTGCCGATGGTATAGCCTAGGGCTGCCTCTCCCGCGAGGTTGGGCTGCCCGGCCGATGCCGGCCCTGATGCAGGCGCGGGGATTGTAGCGGCGGTTCCTGCGCCGACGCTCTGATTCGGAGTCGGCACGGCGGAGATCAAAGGATGCTGCACGGCCGGACCGCGGATGGGGATGCACCCGATCAAGTGGTACCCGATGTGGTGAGCGTCGGCGTAGACCATGTTCTGGCTCACCGTCGTGAAGCGGGCAAAGGCAGCCACCAAGCTAGTTGCGTCGATAGCGGAGTCTATGGGCAGCATTGAGGCGGCGAGCGTGGAGGGATCGTAGACCGTCCACGCCAACGCCAGTGGACGGCGGTCCCCTGCGTGCAGCGGTGCGAGGATCGGGGTCACGATTGGTGTTTCGATTACCTTGGAGCCCAGGCTTGTCTCCGTGGTAAGAACGTCGAGTTTCAGATCGCGTCCTCCGCGGACGCGAATCAGCTCCCGATGTTGCATAACCGGCGCCCAGCTATGGTCGGGGCGCTCGTACTCGATCCCATCTCTGGACCGGCGAAGATGCTCCACCAGCAGGTCCTGCACGTCGGCGCCGGAGTTCGTGAACCCCCACGCAACGTAGCGATTGCGCCCGGCGATCACCAGGGGGACGCCGGGCAGCGTGAAACCTTCCACGTCAAAGCCCTTACCGCCCGGGGGCGCGCTGAGGTGCAGCGCCGCCTCATACCAGATATCGGGCGCGTTCAGGCCCAGGTGCATGTCATTGGAGAGCAAAGGAGCCCCGCTAGCGGTGTACGCTCCGGCAACCACCCAGTTGTTGGAGCCGTCCCGGCATCCCTCGCAGTTCGCTCCGCGCAGATCGTAGAGGAGTCGGTTCAGTCGCGTGGACGCTGCCGCCGTCACGGCAGGCGAAATGGCTGGCAACAGCCTCGACTGGCTGCGGTCCAGCGGGATCTGCACAATCGGTTCGGTGGGATGCGTCAGGTTGGGTGGATCTTGCACGGGCGGCTTGTCCCTCCAGCTACCCACCGGATACAGATCTGCGGCCAGATCTGCAGGCAGGTTGGCGGAGAGAGCCTCGCGCTTCAGCTTGGTGGGAAAGTCCGTTGATAGATCCTCGGCCATCACCAGCGTTACCAGAATGGAGTCGCGCGGCTCCCACAGGGCCGGCTTGTAGTGCAGGATGTGGAACTCCACCGGGAGCGTGTTGGCTCCATCGGACCCGTCGTGGGTAGTAATGTAGGCGTTCACCCCGCGAGCATATGCCTGGAACAGGCTGAGGTCGTTGGCTGAGAGAGAGGCTACAGCCCGATCGGCTGCGGCTCGAATCTGCAACACTCTCTGCTCGCGATCGTGCTGCGCCAGAGATGGACCCAGAATCTCAGCCATGGTTCCCGCGCTCAGACGGCGAAGCAGATCCATCTGGAACAGCCGGTCGGAGGCGGTGATGTAGCCCTGAGCAAAGACCAGATCGCTGAGGCTGGAGGCAGTGATAGAGGGAACACTTTGCGGGTTACGGATGACCGTGACGGGCATCGCCAGACCTGCAACGCTAACGTGGCCATCCAGCAAGCCCATCTTGGCCGGCAGGTTGGCACGCATGGCGCGGCGGAAGACCAGACCGGCAAGGATGAGAGCGACCGCGCTCACGACCAGGATGGCGCCCAGGGAGATCAGTGCGCGACGGAACAAGCGGCGAAGCCCAGCACGGCGTCGCTCTGCCTCCGGCGAAGCGTACTCATCGGGATCCAAAGGCGGTTGACGATGGACTAGGGAGAAAAGATCTGCGGGATTTCGGCCGGATGTGGGGCTGCTCATGGACTAAGGAAATTCTAAAGGCTTTCCGGGCAGCCCAATGGGCAAACGGCATTCAAACGCCCCCCATGGGTACGTTGCTTCCTCGATTTCATGGGCACTACGGCAACGTGGAATCCCCGGCGCAATCTGGCGGTGCTGTAGCTATGCGGACGCTCCCAAAGGGAACCTGTATCTGTTCTCCAGAATCGCGACACCGGGGTTCCATTGCTTCGCCTGCTTCAACGCGTCCGGGCACACGCAAGACGTCTTTTCGAGGAGTGAGAACACGTTAACTTTTACCGCGAAAACACCTCGAGGGGATACGTTGGTATTTGGCGCTCTGCTCCGCAGAGACCTCTTGCACCGACATGGTCTCCGCGCGCCGCCAGCCCCGCCACATCTGCCGCAACTCATCCTTGAAGATCCAAAAGGAGCACACGGCGTAAACCGGTAAGGTGACCAGAATCTGCCCGAAGAAGACGACCATCGAAGTGGGATGCCAGTGCCGCTCTGCAAGGTAGCACACCACCGCAAATGGAACAGAGCAAAGCGTAATCTTCCCCCACCCGTCCCACAGGTAAGTTCTGACCGGCACATGCAACTCTTTCCTCAGAAATCGCGGCCAGAAGATGAGATGGATGATCGTCGTCGCGATGGACGTTCCCCAGGCGACGCCATAGATACCAATTTTGCGAGCCGGAACAATGCTGAGGCTGAGGTTCAGAGCTGCCTCGACGATTGCCCAGTAGGCCATCTCCTTCTGCTTCTCGATCGCAAAGGCAATCTGCCCGCCGGTGGTATTGGCTACACCGAAGAACTGGCTGATCATAAGGATCTGCAATACGGTTCCGGAGGCGTGGCTGTACTTGCGCCCCATCCATAGACCGATAAAGATCTTGCCTGGGAACAAGAGCGCCAGACTCACCGGCAGCGCAAGTCCCAACGTAGCCTGCGTGCCCTTCAGCAGCAGCTTCTGCAGAGCCTCTGTTTTGCCCTCAGCCTCCAGGTTGCTGGCCATGGGGATAAAGGTTGTGGCCATGGAAGTGACGAACTGCCGGGAGTAAGCTATCAGGCTGCCACCGATGGACTAGAAGGCAACCGCGCCAACGGAGACAAAGGCTCCTACCACCAGGTTGTCGGTGTTGAAGACCACCTGAACCGCGATCACAATGAGGAAGGTGGTCATGCTATGTGACCAGATCTTCTTGAGGGTCTGAATATCAGGCCGTTCCAACCCGACCCGGGCTGCAGGAAAGATCTTTGACGCTGCCCCCAGGTAACAAGCCCGGCGAGCAGCGTCATCGGAAACTCCCAGTATGCGAGAGGAATCAAGCCACCGCCCTGGTGCAGAATGAGGATCACTCCGACTGCCTTCAGTGTGGTCTGCGTGATCCCTAGGCCGCTGAGAATGTCAAAACGATGCACGGCGCTGAGAACCGCGCCAAAGACAACTGAGGCCAGAGTGACCGCCGCCGCAAGGGAACACATGAGCACGGTAATCTGCGCCTGGTGCTCCAACCCGTTTGGCACCTTGAAAAAATGGGGAAATGCGAGAGCCAGAATCAAGCTGAAGAGCGCCGCTTCGCTGGCGATGAGAATGCGAAACCAGAGCGCAGCGCCAATTGCTTTCTTTGCCTCGGTCATGTCCGCCTTGGCATCAGCCTTGGAGACAAAGCGAATCACTGCACTTCGCATCCCCATATCGAGCAGGCCCAGATACGCCACCGTGGAGACAGCCAGAATCCATACTCCGTAGGCAACTGAGCCGAGGCTGCGGATGACGATTGGAGTGAGGAAGAACGGCACCACCATGCCCGCAGCCATGGCGATCCAGTTCATTGATACGTTTAGCGCAAAGCGCTTTGATCCAGCCGTGTGTGATCTGGTTCGCAGGTTCCAAGATACTATAGGGTTATTGGTTGGAGTATTGTCTGGATGCGATCTTCCAGTACATGGCGGACGCAGCCGTAGAATGTATCCGCGGAGCTTGCAGTATGCGTTCGGCGCGATGGAAATCACCCCCGGGCATAGACCGGACATCGGAAGACCGAGTATTGCCTAACGGGAGTGGACAATGAGAGCCGTCTTCTGGCTGTGCCTGGCGCTGGTGGGGTATGCGTACTTCGGCTATCCGCTTCTACTCTGGCTTCAGGCCCGGTGGCTCAGGTCGCTGTCGCCTCAGAACCAGAGGCTCCAAAGCCACATGATCCAGAATCAGCCATTTCAGGATGAGTCGACGCAACAACCGATCGCTGCCGATCACAGCTTGCCGAGTGTCTCGATTCTCCTTGCTGCGCGCAATGAAGAGGCGAACCTTCCGGCCAAGATCGAAAATCTGAAGATGACGGCTTATCCCTGGGAGCGACTCCAGATTGTTATCGCCTCCGATGGCTCTACGGATCGCACCGCTGAGATCCTCCGAGAGCACTTATCCGTGCTGTGCCCCGTGCTGCTTGATCAGTCCAGGGGCAAGGCCGTAGCCCTGAATGAGGCTGTGAAACATGCCACCGGCGAGGTTCTGGTCTTTCAGGATGCCCGGCAGATGGTAGATAGCAACGCCGTCGCCGAACTGGTTTCCCGCTTGACGGACCCAGAGGTGGGAGCCGTAAGCGGCGAACTGTTGCTGGAGCCGACCAGCAGCGCTGTGGCGTCCGAAGGGCTGGGCATCTATTGGAAAATTGAAAAGATGGTGCGCAAGCTGGAGTCAGAAACCGGCTCGGTAGTTGGGGTAACCGGAGCGATCTACGCGGTTCGGCGTGAGTTGTTTACGGAGATCCCCGCTGGAACGATCCTCGATGACGTCTTTGTGCCAATGCGCGTCCTCAAAGCGGGAAGACGGGTCGTCTTTCAATCCACAGCCATCGCACGCGACCGGTTCTTCAGCCAGAAAGGTAAGGAGTTCAGCCGTAAGGTGAGAACATTGACGGGAAACTACCAGTTACTCCGCCTTGAGCCATGGCTTCTCTCGACGCAGAATCCTGTCTTGTTCCGATTCGTCTGCCACAAGCTGCTGAGACTTGTCGTGCCTCTGTTTCTCGCCCTGATGCTCATTGCCGCCGCAATCGCAAGGGGTTCCTTGTACCACGCAGCGTTCGTGGCCCAGATCCTCTTCTATCTAGCCGCTGCGTTCGGAGCTGTGACTCCCTCTGCCAAGGCGTTTAAACCGATTGCAATCGCTCACACATTCGTTCTGCTCAACGCAGCCGCACTCATGGCGTTTTACAGCTTCGTCGCAGGACGAAAGAGGCTCTGGACTTAGTCCCAGAGCATTTTCATTCCGCAAGAGAATCCCTTCACCTTCTTTGGAGATTGCATGCTTGGAACAGGAATAGGCGTATACATCCCAGTGGTCGCGTACCTCCTCTTCTGGGTGATGTGTCTGGTCTCGCTCGGAAAACCCCTCTACGGGTTCTACTATCTCATCCTCTTCATTCCCTACCGGACGATGCGAGATCACTTCCTCGGCTACCCACTGGGAGCGCAGGTGCTCACGATCCTGGTCCTCTGCATCCTTACCGGAGCCATCACTCACGGGAAGCGGCTGCCTGCCTCCAGGCTCTACCTTATCTGGCTCTTCTTCGGTATTTATCTCTATCTTTCCACGTGGCTTGGCACACTGCTGGCCAATGCGCCGGCTCCCCTGTGGCTATCTGATTTCAACTTTGTCACGTGGAAGGACTACATGCTCATTCCACTGATCTTCGCAGCCGCCGGTATGGTTATCGAAGATCGCAAGGCCATAAGGACCGTCGTGCTGCTGACCGCATTCGCAGTGGCGTTCATCGACCGGTCCAGCTTATTGGATAGCATGTCCCGATCCTGGGCCAACTTCGATGAGAACAAACGGAGTGGCGGCCCGCTGGACTTTGGCGCCAATCAGACTGCGGCGTACCTCACACAATTCGCCATGTTCTTCTGGGGCTTTGTGCAGTTCTCCAAGCGATACAAGATCAGACTCGCCGGATACGCGTTGGCCGGCATCACCATCTTTGCGGCGATGTATACGTTCTCCAGGGCTGGCTACCTGGCCATTCTCGTTGGCGTGCTGGTCCTCGGCCTTCTGAAGGATCGGAAGTTGCTGCTGGTGCTTGGCGTCTTCCTTCTGGTCTGGCAGAGCGTGGTTCCCACCGCCGTCCGCGAGCGAGTGATGATGACCGAAACCTCAAATGGGCAACTGGAGGCCTCCGCCGAGGAGCGAGTGGATCTATGGGAAAACGCAAAACGATCTTTCTATAGCAGCCCAATCTTCGGAAATGGGTTTGCAACCTTCCAGATGGGCGAACATGTCGACAATCTGAAGGATACCCACAACTGGTACGTCAAGGTGCTGGTAGAGACGGGGGTTGTCGGCTTCGTCTTTGCGCTTCTCCTGCTCCAACAGATGCTGGCTATCTCTTACCGTCTCTTCAAACGAGCGTCCGACCCGTTGTATCAGGGCCTTGGCCTTGGACTCTTTCTGGCAGTCTGCGCCCTGATCGTCACCAACTTCTTTGGAGACCGCTGGACGTATCTTGAGATCACGGGACCCATCTGGGTACTGGTGAGTGCTGCCATTCGGGCATGGAGCCTTACGACTTCAGAGTCAACCGCTGCGTCTGAGAATGATCCTTCGGAGGGCACTCCTGCGCCGTACTACGCCTGATGGATGCATGGAAAGAAAGGGCTTCTGGCTCATCGGCGAGAATCGTCTCCATTTTTCAAAGAACAACTTTTGCCTGGGGACTCGGACCCAGGCACGGATACAACAGCGATGGGCACAGAAAGGCCCTCCACCTCCCAGACCCCCTATGAAACTTGCGGCCCTGCCTGATAGCCCACTTCAAAACGACCCCTCACTACTGGCGCTGCCCCATGTTCTGCTGGTGCTCGATCAACTTCCCAAGGCGCTTGGAGGCGGGGAGCGAGTCGCGCTGAAACTTGCCGCGCACCTGCCGCAGTACGGATTTCGGGCATCCATCCTGTGCTTGTCCCTACACCCCGAGAGCCCTGCCCTGCTCGCGCCCCCTTGTCCCATCTACCTGTTGCCATTGCAACGCACCTACGATCTAGCGGCACTTCGAGGAGCCTTCGAGCTGAGAAGATTTCTCCGGGAACATCAGGTCCAGATCGTTCAAACATTCTTTGAGAGTTCCGATATCTGGGCCGGAGGCGTGACTAAGGCAACTTCAACAGCCAAGCTCATCTGGAGCCGTCGCGACATGGGCATCCTGAGGACGCTAAAACACACCATCGCTTATCGGCTGATGGCTGACGCTCCGGATGCGGTGTTCACCGTCTCGGAACAGGTAAGGCGACACTGCATCGAGGTAGACAAAATCGATCCAGATCGCGTTCAGACCATCTACAACGGCCTCGACCTCTCCGATTGGGATGAGATCGAAAGGCCGGAGAAAAGCTCCGGCGACTTTGTCGTCACAACGGTTGGGAACATACGCCGCGTCAAAGGACACGACATCTTTCTCCGGGCGGCGGCTTCCATCGCCGTGCGCTTTCCCAGAGTTCAATTCACCCTAGCCGGCCATGTGCTGGAACAAGATACCTTTCAGGAGTTGCAGCGGTTGGTGCTGGAACTGAACCTGGGCGATCGTTTCCACTTTGTGGGGGACGTAAAAAACCTGAAAGAGCATCTTGCTGCATCGGATCTTTTTGTGCTCCCTTCGCGCAGCGAGGGGTTCTCGAATGCGATTCTTGAGGCTATGGCAGCGTCCCTCCCAGTGGTTGTCACCGATGTAGGAGGAAACTCCGAGGCGATCAGAGACGGAGTGAATGGTCTGCTGACGCCGCCTGAGGATCCGTTGGCTTTGGCGGACGCCATCTGCTGCCTGCTTGACAATCCGACTCAGGCGAGGGCGATGGGCGCTGCCGGACGCGCCACGGTAAAGCAGAGATTCACCTCGGAGGAGATGATGCGGCAGACAGCCCGTGCTTACAGCAGGCTACTTGCGAGAGCATGAGGCCAAAAAATCAAGATCAAAGATACTTGATAGAAGCGGACTGCTGTAGAGTGCCTGGCGTCACAGCGTCAGGAAAACGGATCCAGCTTGCGGTTGAGACGGCACACTTCGACCTTCGAATCACTATCCGACAGCACATGCCCTTCAGCTCCAGGCAGCGTCCGCACCGCCTTATACCGCAGCCAAGAGGCTCCCCGGTCTCGGCGCAGCTGCTTCTTACTGGGGTGATCCATAGGAAGCGCCCATAGGGTGACTGTATCCCGGAGGTCCGTCCGCGGGTCCACGTTGTGGTGGCGGCGGCGGTGTCTGTGTCTGCGCAGGAGGCTGAGGCTCGGCACCCTGGTCAGACAGACGCTCCATCTCCTCTTCAGAGACCGTCTTCACGGTTGCAGGAGTGGATAGCCGGAAGTTGAGCACAAACTTCGGACTGATAATGCCGGACTCATCGCCAGGGGTCTGGCCGACTTCTGTAGGAGGCCAGACGTCAGTGGTGAGCGGGTAAACTTGACCACCTAGCGTGACGCTGGTGATCCGCAGCGAAAGTGCTGGTTCATCCTGCAGGATGCCTGATTGGTGGGCTCCCACAACGACGCCGTTGACCTCCGCCCCGCGTGGAATAGCAACTGCATCCCCAGAAACGATATCGGTTATCACTGTTCCATCAAAGATCTCGCCGATGCTAACGTGGTCGGGATCCAAGGTTCGATTCAGACGTATCCGCAACACAGACCCACCCGCAACGGTGACTGGGACCCCTGCCATCTGACCGCTCGCGCCATACAACCCACTGTTTCCAGGAGCGCTGCTTCCGGGAGCATAGTTTGGACTCGCCGCCTGCTGTACCTGAGCAGAGTTCGCGGCTTGGGGATATCCTTGCGCGGGATAGGCTGCGGTTTGACCAGAATAGGTTTGAGCCTGCGCCGGATAACTCTGTCCCGGATAAGCCTGTGGCGTATTCGGCTGAGTCTGCCCGGGCACAACGCCAGTCTGCCCGGTGGCAGGTTCAGCCTGAACTCGAGCGTAGTTCGTACTCATCCCCTGTTGCATCGCCTGTGCGGGAGCGGCGCCCCCGGAGGGAGCTGTTGCGGGGTAGCCCCCCTGCGCAGGATAGCCTCCGACTTGACCAGGAGCGGCTTGGATCTGTCCAGCAGAAGCTTGGGGCTGCGCTGAATAGCCTTGTGCAGGGTAGCGTTGGGGCTGTCTCGCGTAGGCCTGTGCCTGTCCTGGATAGGTTTGGCTCTGTGCCGGGTAACTCTGTCCCGGATAGGGCTGCACGGTCTGCGTAACACCGTTCGAGAAAGGTAAAGGAGGAGTTTGGCTGGTCACGGCCGAGGATGACGAATTGTTGACCGCCAGCTCATCGACGACCTTGCGAACGCCCATCGCGCGCGCTGCCAGATTTTCTGCAGATATCCGCATCTGCTCCGTCTGCACGCTTCCCGTCAGAGTCACAGTCCCATAGACTGTAACCGATCGAATATTCTGCTTGGCTAATTGCGGATCTGTGGCCAGGGCCCGCAGTACATTTGACTCGATCTGTGAGTCAGGGAAGGAATTGACTTGGCTCTGCGCCATTGCGTCAAAACCTTCGAATGGAGCACCCATGACGAGGCCTGCGGCCAACATCACCTCACCGACTGCACGTACCAGACGAACGCTCATAACTCGCTCCTCGTGACATCTCCATCCACTGGTCAATCGCCATATCGCGGAACCGTCTGGGCGTCTTTCTTATGAAACTGTCTGGGCGTCTGTGTAGCGGAACCGTTTGGGGCGTGTTTCTTGCAGAATCGTTTCGCGCGATCCGGGAGAATCCATAAAAGTCCTCCCTTCGTAGACCGTCGGCTACGGCGGCTGCGCAATGCTAACCCCTTGTGACGCAGATTATTCGGGAAAAGTTTCCTAGGACGCTCCGTGAAAACCGACCTCGTTCTTTGGATCTCCGGAGATGGATTCTTGCACGCTCCTTTTATGCATACTTCTCACCCTACTGTAGGGCCGAAGCTGGGACCCCGAGATGCAGCTGGTTTGCCTGGAGGGGCTCAGGGTGGCGACTCCGGGTAACAAGACGTCCGAGCCGGTCGCTGGGCAGACGTGAAACAACAGCGGATAAGCCCTTCGGTCTGCACGATCCAGTCAAACCGTCGATAGCCCTTCCCTTCGAACGTCAGGATCTTACGCGTTCGCCATTCACGTTAGGGCGAGAGATTCGATGCCATCGACTCTTGTTCGAGGTCTAACTGAGCCTGCCAGAACATTGCGACAGACTATTTAGCTATCTAGCTCTCCGTTTTCAGATCTGATACGACTCTCTTAGGGGAAATAGCAAGTTTCATGCCGCAATTACCATCGGAACCCTACCGTCACCGGGACGTACTGGGTGCGATTGCTATTTGCCGGATAAAAATCTGTGGTGGTATTGGTGATCGTTGCCAGGCTTGCAGGTGTGTTCACAATTCCTGTGCGCGGCTTATTGTCGATATAGACATACCTCGCCTCCAGGTAGAGTCTTCCAAAAGTCATACCAAGGCCAGCATCTGCGCCCGGAGCATTGGAGGTGTAATGATCCAGGTTGAAGGTAGCGCAGTAGAAGTAGCATGGGCCGTCCGGAAGCGTAAAGTTCGCTACTTTATGGTAAAAACCTCCGCCTAACGTGGCATAGGCTGTCCATATATCTCCGGCGTGAAAGGTAAAGGTGGGCTGCAGGGAAAAAGACCAGATATGGCTATTACCATTAAGTAGATTCTTCACCGAATCGTTGCCAAAGACAGAGTCATAGATAGCAATCTGGTTATCGAGCGTGGTCTTGGTAAATCCAAACTCATCCCAGTCAAACTCCACCGGCAAAGCAAAGTGTCGGCCGAACCGGGGCCCCAGTCCGCCCTGAATGCTGAAGCTCGGAATAAGATCATGGGAGGTACTGGACATGGGCACGGTGGCCCCCATGCCTCCATACAAGATGAACTTCAACGATCCGTCTTCATTGGAGTTAGCGCCACGATAGGTTGGGCGCCAAGATTGCCCCCCCCACCCGTACTGGCCGCCGCCATTACCCAAACCCTCTCCCATCATGGAATTACCGAAGCCGGGATTCTCCGGTGTAACCAACGCTGCCGTCTCTTCATCGGCGCTGGTGGAAAACAATTGTTCGCTTGCGGGGATCTGAAGGTTGTAAGCTGACGCCTGCTGCGCAGGGTATGGGGTAGCAATCTCATCCTGCACCTTGGTTTGCGTGGGCACCTGAGATCGCATCCCAGCCACGCCAAAACCCAAAAATGCGATTCCGACTACGGCTTGCAGCGTGAGCCGAGAAAAACGCGCGCGCGACCAACTCGGCGCGCCATCTGAGCAACGGATCGATGTCAACATAGCTTCCTCTCCTGTCAGTCATTGAGATGACCCAAATCCTCGCGAGAGATGCCGCATAAGCTCACCCCGGTAAGCACCGCCTTGCGGAGGGCATCCCCACACTCCGATGCCCGGCGACCTGGCACGCTACCCTTTTGGACGATGAAAATCAAGGCTTGGATGTACATCCCCGCTCCAGTTTTGTCTAACCCGCGCTCAGCACAATAGTTTCTGTGGCCACCTTGCTCCGCGACTCCTTTTGCTCCGATCAGCGGCTGAGACCACTCATTCCCAACCGGACAGTCTTCAGCCGATACACTGGTTGAAGCGTGACCGCCGGAAACCGATGACACCCATCGCATGTAACCTTGAACGAATACGGAACCAGATAGCAGATGCCTGCGGAAGAGTGGGCCGTGATCCAAACCATGTTGCTTTAATGGCAGTTAGCAAGACCCAACCACCTGAGGCCATCTGCGAGGCCTGGACGGCGGGGCAGCGGCTTTTCGGAGAAAACCGCGTCCAGGAATGGCAGGCCAAGCGACCACAGGTTGCCCTGCTCTTTAGGCAAACAGCAACCAACTTGGATCTGGAGGGTTCGGATTTAGAGGATACATCCGGTTCGAGAAGGCCAAATGCGTCCGCATCTGTTGCATCCACCGTGATCAGAGCCATAGAAGGCTGCTCCAAGGATGGGTCGGCGTCCGCAACCGGGATGCCCATCCGAATTCATCTCATCGGCCCCCTGCAAAATAACAAGACCTCGCGTGGAGCGGCGATCTTTGATGCGGTGGACACACTTGACTCGCTCAAGACTGCTGAAAGGCTGAACGCTGCGGCGCAGGCTTTGGGCAAGACGCTCCCAGTGCTGATTGAGGTGAAACTCTCCCCTGAAGCCACCAAGCACGGCGTTGCGCCAGAGGATCTGCCCGGCCTTCTTGCCGCACTCCGTCCGCACCGGCAGATCGATATTCGGGGCCTTATGACCGTCCCGCCCCCTTTTGATGATCCCGAGATGGCGCGCCCGTACTTCCGACGCCTGCGTCAGTTGCGCGACGAGAACCTGACCCTGTGCCCCACGCTCAGGGAACTCTCGATGGGCATGTCCCATGACTTCGCGATCGCCATCGAGGAGGGCGCGACGATGGTGCGTCTCGGTACGGCGATCTTTGGCAGGCGAAGCTAATGATGAGTCTTGACGGCCTTACCATCCACCCCACAGAGCATGGCTGCATATTCAGCGTGAAGGTTCATCCCGGGGCTCGCAGAGATGCTGTAACGGGCATCCAGGGCGGATCGCTGAAGATCTCCCTCACCGCCCCACCCACGGATGGCCGCGCCAACGCTAGGTTGATCGCTTTTCTGGCCGACATCTTCGATATCCCACGGTCCCGGATCCAGTTGCTCACGGGCGCTGGGAGCCGGTCCAAGACGCTACAAGTTGAACTTGCCGAGCCTGGCCGCGTCCTTGCAGCGCTCCATGCAACTCTCGCCAAGCATCGTCCATAGCAACGAAGATCTCTTTCTCACGGCCTTTTCCTGGTGGCCCCGACATCGCCTCTACGATGATCCGCGGAGCGAAGTCTCCCGCGAAGAAGACCTCGCCGTTCATGCGGCTCTGCGAAGCTTATTCCCACTCGATGGTCCCTGGCGGCTTGGAGGTAATGTCGTAGACGACTCGATTGATGCCCCGCACCTCGCTGACAATCCGGCTGGAGATGGTGCGCAGAACCTCATAGGGTAGCGCCGCCCAGTCCGCCGTCATGCCGTCTTCGCTCTCCACGGCGCGGATCGCGCAGGTGTAGGCATAGGTCCGCTGGTCGCCCATCACGCCGACCGTCTTGATGGGAAGAAGTACGGCAAAGCTCTGCCACACTTTGCGATAGAGCCCGGCACGTTTGATCTCGGCAGTGCAGATCGCGTCTGCTTCCTGCAGAATCGCCACTCGCTCCGGCGTCACGTCACCGAGAATACGAACCGCAAGTCCGGGACCCGGAAACGGCTGCCTCTCCAGAATCTCTTCCGGCATCTTCAGATCGCGACCGATCCGCCGCACCTCGTCTTTAAAGAGGTCGCGCAGTGGCTCAATCAGCTTGAGTTTCATATCGGCAGGCAGTCCTCCCACGTTGTGGTGGCTCTTGATGACGTGCGAGGGGCCATGAACACTGGCTGATTCAATCACGTCCGGATAGAGTGTTCCCTGCACTAGCCATCCAACCTCTTCCTTTGCGGAGGTTCCTGCCTCCATGATTTTCCTGGCCTCGTCGTCGAAGACGGCGATAAACTCATTTCCGATTATCTTGCGCTTCTGCTCCGGGTCAGTGACGCCGGCCAATCGGGAGAGAAACCGTTCGCCGGCATCCACAGCAACAACGTTCAGGCGCAGATCCTCACGCATGGTGCGCTGCACCTTTTCAAACTCATCCTTACGCAACACACCGTTATTCACAAAGATGCAGGTTAGCCGACTTCCAATCGCACGCGCCACCAGCACTGCGGCTACGCTGGAGTCCACGCCTCCGCTCAACCCGCAGATCGCATGCCCGGACGGGCCAACCTGCTCGCGAATCCTGGCAACCGTGGAGGCGATAAACTGCTCCGGCGTCCAGTCCTGCGCTGCGCCGCAGATGTCAACTACAAAGTTTCGCAGCAACTCCATCCCTTGCTTTGTGTGCGCCACCTCAGGATGAAACTGTACTGCCCAAATCCGGCGCGACTCATCGGCAATGCCCGCCACGGCATTGGCCGTGCGCGCTACCACCCGAAACCCCGGCGCCAGTACCTCGGCGTGATCGCCATGGGACATCCATACCGGAATGGCCGCCGGCAGCCCCCCGAACAGTGGTGTCTGATCCACCACGGTTACTTCGGCATATCCGTACTCGCGGGCCGCAGCCGGCGCCACCCGTCCACCCAGATGATGCGTGATGAACTGGAGGCCATAGCAAATGCCCAGAATCGGCACGCCGATATCAAGGATTGCCTTATCCGAACGGGGTGCGTCAGCGTCGTAGACGCTCGATGGCCCGCCGGAGAGGACGATCCCAACAGGATGCCATGCCGCTACCTTTTCCAGCGGCGTGGTGCAGGGCAACACAACGGAGAAGACATTGAACTCGCGGATACGCCGCGCAATCAGTTGGGTGTATTGCGAACCAAAGTCCAGAATGACGATCACGGAGGAAGACGGAGCAGACGGACCTGAAATGTTGAGAGTAGTCACTCTAGAAGTGTAAATTGCCCAACTGGAACAGCCCTGCAAGCGACTCGAACCAGTCCCTCAGCTCTGCCACGTGGAACACTGCCAAGCAGAGGGCCACAAAGGGTGCCAAGGGCTGCGACGGTTTAAAAGCCCGTAATCGCTTGCAGAATTGAGTTCCGCAATTTTCACTGCGGGCCTGCGTTCTGGACGACCGTCCCTTTTCCTGAGGCGACGAGACCCAGCACCGGTATATTTGCAGCCTGTCTTGGCGGGATCTCCCGTTGGGAGAGGGAGGGGGGATGACACATCTCGCCGATCAGTCCCGCAGAGAATTGGTTTTCACGAACACCTGCATGAGGTTCCGACAGGTAATTCTTCATCGCCTTGACGACATCGAGTCTGCGGCCCACGCCAGTATCCGCACCCGAGCGGTTCCCCGCCGGTCCGTCGGTCGAGGATCGCCACCGTCACTTCACCACTAGATTCACGAGCTTGCCCGAGGGCTTATCGATCACCAGGTGCTTCACGATGGTCTTGTCGACAAGCCGGGCCACCACTCTCTCATCGGTCAACGACGCCGCCTTGATCGTGGCTTCATCCGCATGTGCGGGCAGTCTGATCACATTTGCCAATTTGCCATTCACCTGCACCGGCACTTCGATCTCGATCTCCCGAGCCAGTTCGGCATCGGCGACGGGCCAGGCTTGCGAAAACACCTGCCCGAAATATCCCATCTGCTGCCAGAGTTCTGCGGCCAGGAAGGGAGCAAACGGCGTCAGCAACAGTGTCAAGGTGCGAAGCAACTCCGCCAGCGTCGCGCTGGAGACCTCGCCCCGATCCAGCGCCATCTCTTCGGCCGTGATCTCATTGACCAGAATCATGATGGCGGCGATGCAAGTGTTGAAGTGCCAACGCGCCTGGAAGTCCTCGGTGATCTTGGCGATGGTCTGATGCAGGCACCGCAGCAGTCTTTGCTCCAGCTCAGATTCCGCAGACGGTTTGCCGTTGGCCTCACCGGCAGACGCCTTGTAACGGCTCACCAGCCTATGCACCCGGGCCAAGAAGCGGCTAATGCCGGCAACCCCCTCTTCCTGCCACTCCAAATCACGATCCGGTGGAGCGGCAAAGAGCGCATACATCCGCGTCGCATCCGCTCCATAGCGCGCAATCATGTCATCCGGCGAGACTACATTGCCCTTTGACTTGGACATCTTGGCGCCATCTTTGATGACCATCCCCTGAGTAAACAGCCGCTCCGCAGGCTCTGAGTTGCGGATCAAGCCCATATCCCGCATCACCTTGGTCCAGAATCGCGAGTAGATCAGATGCAGGATGGCGTGCTCCACCCCGCCGATGTACTGGTCGATGGGAAACCAGTAGTTGGCGGTCTGGGAATCAAACGGCTGAAGCGCATTCTTCGCGTTGGTATAGCGGTAGAAATACCAGCTTGAGTCGACAAAGGTGTCCATCGTATCGGTCTCACGCCGGGCCGGCCCTCCACACACCGGGCAGGAGGTGTGCAGGAACTCCGGCGCCTTGGCTAAAGGCGAGCCGCCCTCCTGAGTGATCTCGACCTGTTCCGGCAGGAGCACGGGCAGAGCGGTCTCCGGCAGAGGAACAACGCCGCCCGGCGGAAGGCCATCATGACCGCGCTCGCAGTAGACCATCGGGATCGGCGTGCCCCAGTAACGTTGGCGGCTTATCCCCCAATCTTTCAGCCGGTAGGTGGTGGTCTTCTTGCCAAAGCCGTGTTTCTGGGCAAAGAGCGCCATCTTCTCCTGAGCTGCGGCGCAACTTTCGCCCGTCCAGTCGCCAGAGTCCAGAAGCGATGCGTCTTCCCCGGTATAGGGCAAGGGTGCGTCTTCTTCGCCAGGGACGGCGACCACCCGCTTTATCGGCAGTCCATACCTCGAGGCGAAGTCAAAGTCGCGCTCATCGTGGGCCGGAACGCTCATAATTGCACCGGTGCCATAGTCGGCCAGGATATAGTTCGCAACCCAGATGGGTAGCTTGCCGCCGGTAAAGGGGTTGATGGCCACTCTTCCGGTCGCGACGCCATGCTTCTTGATATTGCCGATGTCGCCCGTTTCGCGTGCGGCTTTCTGTTGGGCGATCATGGCATCGACCGCGCCGGATAGTGCGGAGTTCGTCTTCGCCCACTGTCTGACCAGAGCGTGCTCAGGCGCCAACTGGATGGAAGTCGCTCCAAAGATAGTATCAATGCGGGTGGTGAAGACCGTGATTCTGGCGCTCTCCTCCGGCGCGCTGGAGGCTGGTTTTACCGCGAAGTCCACCTCCGCTCCCTCACTGCGGCCGATCCAGTTACGCTGCATGGTGCGCACCTTCTCTGGCCAGCCAGGCATTTTGTCTAACCCGTCCAGCAGTTCGTCAGCATATCGGGTGATGCGCAGAAACCACTGTTCCAGTTCGCGTTGCTCGACGATCTGATCCTCATGGCGCCAGCAACAGCCAGCCACAACCTGCTCATTAGCCAGTACCGTAGCGCACTGCGGGCACCAGTTCACCTTGCTGGACTTGCGGTAGGCCAAGCCGCGTTCCACCATCTTGAGGAAAAACCACTGGTTCCAGCGGTAGTACTCCGGCAGGCAGGTGGTCACCTCCGTTCCAGCCCAGTCGTAGCTGTAGCCGATGCGGCGCATCTGCGCCTTCATCTTTGCAATGTTCTTCAGGGTCCACTCGCGGGGTGGGGTATTGTTCTTGATGGCCGCATTCTCCGCCGGCAGACCGAAGGCGTCCCACCCCATGGGATGCAGTACGTTGTATCCACGCATGCGCATGAACCGCGCCAGAGCATCGCCGATGGCATAGTTGCGTACGTGCCCCATATGCAACTGGCCGCTGGGGTAGGGCAGCATCTCCAGACAATAAAACTTCGGCTTGCCACACGTATGCGGCTCGGCAGCGTAAAGGTCAGGCTGCGCATCCCACAGGGCCTGCCAGCGAGGCTCGATCTCGCCTGGGTTGTAACGTAAGGGTTCGTTCCGCTCAGCGCCGCGTTCAGCTGCGTCTTTCGTCCTTGCCTGGTCCATACCTCATTGTAAAGAACTCCGTTTGGTGTGCTCCCCGGGGACAGTCCAGCCCTTCGCCGCACAAGGTTTTCAGAGGCAGACTAGAGCCGGGAACCCCGAAGGCTACCAGTTTGGCCAGGCCTTTGTGTTACACACATAAACAGGCTGCCTTGGAGTCTGCTCTGAAGGAAACTGGAGGATCTATGCGTCGTCTTCGTCGATTGTTCTGCTGCCAAGCTTGCTTTGCCCTGGCTGCTGTGATGGCCTTTGCTTACCTCTCTTCTGGTTCCGCACGGGCATCCGGTGGTCTGTTTTTCGGGAAAGATCCGTTGAGGGTCCAGACAGACAAAGGGAAGGTCGAGGGCATGTATGAACTCCACGGGACGGTGCGCGCCTTCCTGGGCATTCCCTATGCTGCGCCCCCGGTGGGTAACCTGCGCTGGAGACCTCCGCAGCCCGCGCCTAAGTGGTTTTACCGTCCTACGAAAGCATTCGGTCCACATTGCATCCAATTTGGCTCCTATCCGGACATGATCTTCCACGACCCCGGAGCCAGCGAAGACTGCCTCACCCTGAACGTCTGGACCCCGAAGGGCGCCGCACCCGGCAGCCTTCCGGTGATGGTGTGGATCTACGGTGGCGGCTTTACTACCGGCGGAACTTCTGAGGCTCGCCAGGACGGAGAGTTCCTGGCCCGCCGCAACGTCGTTGTGGTCTCGATGAACTATCGCCTGGGAATGCTGGGCTTCCTCGCCTTGCGCTCGCTGGCGGAAGAATCCCCTAGCCACGCAGCAGGTAACTATGGGCTACTGGATCAGGCCGCAGCCCTCGCCTGGGTTCAGCGCAACATCAGCGCCTTCGGTGGCGACCCCAATAACATCACGCTATTTGGAGAATCGGCCGGATCCTTCTCGGTGAGCGCTCAGATGGCCTCGCCGCTTTCAAAAAACTTACTGGCTCAGGCGATCGGAGAGAGCGGCGCCGCCTTTTTCAGCAAAGGGATTCCGTGGGAGCCGTCAGAGATCCGCGAGCCTACCGACGCCGCCCTGGTCAAAAAATACCTGGGCACAAGCGATCTGGCCGCCTTGCGCAAGATCCCCGCTGAGACCCTGGCCAAAACCCCGGCGTTCCGCAACTCTGAAGACTTCTCTCCTGACATCGATGGCTACTTTCTTCCCGCGAGCGTTCCCAGCATCTACGCCGCCGGTGAAGAAGCGCACATCCCCCTGCTAGCCGGATGGAACGCCGACGAGGTGCGTGGAATGGTGCGCTTCGCCCCGGTTCCTACTACTGCTGCTAGCTTCACAGCCATGGCACACCGAGAGTTTGGTACCGATGCAGCCAGGTTCCTAAGCCTCTATCCCGCAACCAACGATCCGCAGGCTGTGCAGTCCGCCGGAGACTTTGCGGGAGACCGCTTTATCGCCTATTCCACCTGGCGCTGGTTGGAAGCTCACGTAGCGACGGGCGAGGCTGCTACCTACCGCTATCGGTTTGACCTTCCCTCCCCCACGGATCAGTTCCATCATCCTGGCTCGGGAGCCTTTCACTCTGACGACATTGAATATGTCTTCGGCACGCTGGACTCAAGGCAGGGCGCACACTGGAGCCCTCAGGACCGCGCCCTCTCAGACCTGATGCAGCAGTACTGGACCAACTTCGCCCGCAACGGCAATCCCAACGCTCCCGGCCTCCCAGACTGGCCCACCTATAAGGCTCAAGACGACTGGCAGGTGATGCACCTCAACGCCGACTCAGAGGCCAAGCCCGACGCTCAACGTGAGCGTTACCTCTTCCTGGACAGCGTGTGGGCCAAGAGCACTTCAAGCAGTCAGGATGCGACCAAGGGGAAGACGCCGTAAATACAGCCGCAAAATCAGCCTGCGGAGGAGCTTGAGCGCATGCTCCCCCGCAGGCAACGAGAGAGTTATCGCACGACAACTTCGCCATGCACCGCTCCGGCGCCGTTTTCGCACCACTCTGACGTTGCGCTGGAACGGCCGGGACGGCGAGGCTCATCCTAACCGGCAGACAGCGAGCGTAACGCCATTACATTGCGTAGCTCATCGCCGGTCTCCTCTACCGGCGTCTCCGCGATCCATGCCGCGTGCTCAAAGCGGACATCATGCAAGAGCCGTCGGAAGGCAGCCGTCCCTATGGTTCCTTCCCCAATATGCTCATGGCGGTCCAGCCTCGAGCCCATGGGGGCCTTGGAGTCGTTGCAGTGCCAGACTCGGACAGCCTCAAATCCCACTGTCTCTGCCACCTTGCGCATGGTCTCTTCATAACCTGCCGTGGTGATGATGTCATAGCCTGCCACATGGATGTGGCAGGTATCCAGACAGACCGCTACCGGAGCACGCGGTTGAAGCGCAGCCACTAGCTCCGCCACCTGCTCCAAGCTCCCGCCCAAAGAGAACTCGGCTCCAGCAGTGTTCTCAATCAAGATGCGGAAGTTGTGATCCTGCCACCGCCATCCTCCGTCCAGCGTGTCAAGCGCCCGCTCAATGCCCTCCTGAGCCAACCGTAACCCTTGTTCGCGGGTTAGCCCCTTCCAACTGCCTGGATGCAAGACGAGATACTCAGCCCCGATCGCCAGAGCTCGCTCCACCTCACCGCGAAACGCAGCCACCGAGTTCTCGCGGACAGTCTCGGTCTGGGAGCAAAGATTGATCAGATAGCTCGCATGGACCGCCACTGGATTCACGTCCAACTCGGCGCGCGACTGGCGCATCTTCGCAGCGTCTTCCGGCTTCACCACGGACGGCTTCCACTGGCGCGGACTCGAAGTAAAGATCTGGAAGGTGTTGGCCCCTGCGTCCACAGCCCGCTGCACGGCCGTAAAGATGCCGCCACTGGTTCCCACATGCACACCGATTCGTCTGTTTGCCATCGGGTCCAGAGTACCGCAGCCGATCCGTCTATTGCTTGCACTCCTCTCCCGGTGGTACGCCTCGAGCAGGTTTATGATGAAATCTGGAATGGAGCGTTATGGACGGAAGTAAAAAGATTGCGGTATGGGTGCTGCTGGTTGCGCTGCTGTGGAGTGCGCTACCGGCGTGTGCTTGCTGCTTGCTTCCGGCAGATTCGCCTACCGTACCTCCATGTTGCCGACAAATGCCCCCCAGTTGCTCCATGCAGAGCATGGTTATGGGCGACCGGCACGGCATGAGCGGCCCATGCTGCCAGATGCATAGGGACAACGCCATTGCTCCGCCCAAAGCATCCTTGCTGGCTGAGCACTTGCAAACACCCCTCTTGCTTCCGCGCGTTGGCACGGAATCTCGAAAAAATTCCGTTGATCTCCGCATGGGCGCCCGAGCACATCTTCCTCCCGGAGTCTCCCCCGGCGGTGGCTTTATTCTTCGCATTTAGCCCTCTTCCCTAGCAGATTGGTCCTGGGCGCTCTCGCCTGGGTTTCCGCGTGCCACTTCTTTGCATCGCGATGCTTCCCAACATCGCTGCGAGCCGCGCCCTGCCCTTATGCCGCTTATCCGCTGGAGGAAGCAATGAAGTTTCTCTTCGCTGCCTGTGTCGTTGCAGCTTTATCTACCCGGCCTGCCTATGCCCAGCCACCCGGCGACAACGATCCCCTGGCAGGCTTTACGGCGTTGTTCACCCTGCCGACAACGCCAGCGATCCCAGGCTCAGATCCTGTGCTTACGCTCGACCAGGCCGAGGACATGGCGTTGGCGCGGGATCCCGAAATCCAGGTCGCCGCCCGGCGTGTCGCTGTGCTGCAGGCGCAGCTTCCCGCCGCCGGCGCGCTTAACGATCCCTCCGCCATGTATAGCGGATGGAGCGTGCCGCTGGCCCAGCCCTGGAACTACAACGACGCACAGAACATGTTCACCATAAGCCAGACGTTTCCGGGTTTCGGCAAACGTGCTCTACGCACCAGCGTGGCGCAGTCTGAGGTTGATGTGGCCAGGGCCCAGCTCGATGAGGTCCGTCTGACGGTCCGGGTGCAGGTACACAAAGCTTTTGACGATCTTCTGCTGGCCGAGGAAGAACTGCGGATTCACGATGAACACATGCGGATTGCGCAACAGTCAATTGCAGCGGCGCGCATCCGGTACTCCGTGGGCAAAGTCTCCCAGCAGGACATGTTGAAAGCAGAGGTGGCGCTCACCGAGTTAGCCGAACATATGATCCGGTTCGATCGCGATGCGGATGTGGCACGTGCCCGCCTGAATACCTTGCTGGGGCGCGATCCCGAGGCGCCGCTGACGGTGCGCGGCCAGTATGCCGTTCTGTCCACGCTCCCTTCAGCGCAGAGGCTGGAGGACGTTGCACTCCGCTCGCGGCCGGATCTGATAGCAGCCCAAGCGGCCGCGGAGAGCAGCCACAAACAGCAGTTGCTGGCCCAGAAAGCCTATGCTCCCGATTTCACTGTAACCGCCGGATATATGTTGATGCCTTACGGCTACAACATGCGCAACACCTACCAGGTGGAAGGCTCAATGAATCTGCCTTGGCTGAACCGGCGCAAGCATGACGCAGAGATCGCCGAGGCTACCGCAGAGGCCACGGAACAGGACGCCGAGTGGGCCAATCTGTGCAACCAGGCCCGAGGAGCAATCGCCGAGAAACTGGTGGAGGCACAGGCGGAGCAGAGTTTCGCCAGCCTGTATCACGACCGGCTTCTGCCCCAGGCTGAGGCCACGCTGGAGTCAAGCATCATCGCCTACGAGAACGACAAGACCGACTTTCTCAATCTGCTGGACAGCCAGATGACGGTCATCAACGCCGATCTAGCCTGGGTCCAGGCAGCCGAGGAATTCGATACGCGTCTGGCCGACCTCGAACTGGCCACAGGCGCAACCATCAACCAACTTGAGCAACTCACGCCCAAACAGACTCAGCAGCCCACACCGGAGGTGAAGCCGTGAAGCGTCGCACCTACCAGCTTGCTCTTTCAGCCGCCGTTGCAGCCTGCGTTATGCTCGGCTCCGCGCTTTTCCTCGAGCTGCGCCAGCATCCGGCCTGGCCCATTTCTTTCGGATCTTCCCCATCCTCGCCAGAAGATCCGGTGATCGCGCGCGGACCTCAACCTTCGACTCCAGCCTCGCCGCCAAGTTCGGCCTCGGCCTCGGCAGATCTTCCACGAACACCCGATCCGCTCTCGCCGCGATTTCAGATTTCACCGCAGCGTCTGCAGGAGATCGGTGTGACCACCGCCGCAGTCACCTTCACCAACCTTGAGGATGAACTCGATGTCCCCGGCAACGTAGACATCGATGAAGAAAAGCTGGCTTACGTGCAGACGCGTTTTTCCGGATGGATTCAGAGTGTCTACGCCAACGCGACCTATCAGTACGTCCGCAAGGGGCAGCCGCTCTTCACCATCTACAGTCCTGATCTGGTCAGCAGCGAAGAGGAGTTTCTGCTGGCGCGGCAGAACCAGAAGACATTTGCCGCGCAGGCTCAGTCGGCAGCCAGCAAGCCCACCGGAACCGAGGGTATCGCAGCGCAGGAGGGTGACTGGCTGCTCCAGGCCGCAGCCGAACGGCTGCGGCAGTTCGGCGTTTCTTCGCAGACCATCGCGAATCTGGAACAGAGCGGTACGGTGCAACGCAACATCACCATCGACTCACCGACCACCGGCTATATCACCGAGCGCCAAGCCCTGCCCAACGCCTACGTACAGCCCCAAACCCGGCTCTATACCCTTGCCGATCTCTCCACGGTCTGGGTCTACGCCAACGTGTCTCAGGATGCCGTTGGCCGTCTCCGGCCCGGTGATCCCGGTCTGGTCACCGTGGACGCGTATCCGGGCCGGATCTTCCGCGGCCATATCGATCAGATCCTTCCCCAAGTGGATCCCACCACACGTACGGTCCGCGTGCGTCTGGTCCTGTCCAATCCCGGCGTGGTGCTGAAACCAGGCATGTATGTCAACGTCAAGATCAGCGTGTCTCTCGGTCGGCAAATGGTGGTGCCGGCCTCTGCCATCCTGCAAACCGGCGAAAGCTCGATCGCCTTTGTCGCCCTTGGGCAGGGCTACCTTGAGCCGCGCGTGGTTCAGACCGGCCCGCAGGTGGACGGCTCAATTGTTGTCCTCAGCGGCCTCAAAGCCGGCGAACAGGTTGTCAGTTCGGCCAACTTCCTGGTGGACTCGGAGGCGCAGCTTCAGTCCCTGGCAGGGTTTGCGCCCCCTGAGTCGCAACCGGCAACTGCCACCGGCCGGGTACCTGGCGCAGCGATGCTGATCGATCTCAGCACACAACCTTCCCCACTACGCAAGGGCGCCAATACGCTAAGCGCCAGGTTTACGGCTCCCAACGGAGAGCCACTCACTGGAGCGCAGGCTGCCGGATTGACCGTGACGGCCAACTTGTTCCTTCCCGCTATGCCAGAGATGGGGATGGCGGCGAAGCATCTTTCGATCACGCTCCATCCCGTAGCAGCCGGTCTCTACCAGGGAATGGTGCAACTCCCCTCAGGTGGCACATGGCAGGCCGCAATTGTTGTCCTGCGTGGCGGCCAAACGGTCGCCACCCGGCAACTCCGCCTCAATGTGGCGGGAGGCATGGAATGATTTCCAAGATCATCGCCTGGTGCGCGCGCAATCCCTTCCTGGTCTTCTCCAGTTCGATCTGCCTGGCGATCGCCGGAGTATGGTGCTTTCAGCATATTCCCCTGGATGCGCTGCCTGATATCAGTGACGTGCAAGTGGTGATCCATACCTCATGGGCGGGCGAACCCCCCAGCGTGATCGAGGATCAAGTCACCTATCCCATCGTCACGGCGCTGCTCTCGGCTCCACGCGTCAACAGCGTCCGGGCGCAGACCATGTTCGGAGACTCCTACGTCTTCGTTGTCTTCAAAGATGGAACCGATCTGTACTGGGCGCGCTCGCGAGTTGTCGAGTATCTGCAACAGATTGCAGGCAAGCTCCCTGCGGGTGTGCATCCGGCCATCGGACCGGACGCCACCGGAGCAGGATGGGTCTACGAGTACGCCATCCTGGATCGCACCCACACCCATAACCTGGCAGATCTGCGCGCCTTGCAGGACTGGTATCTGCGCTACCAGCTTGAGACTGTGCCCGGTGTGGCGGAGGTTGCCAGCATCGGCGGATTCGTACGCCAGTATCAAGTGAACCTCGACCCCAACAAGCTGTTCTCCTACGGCATCTCAGCCGCCACCGTCATCGAACGGGTCCGGCAGAGCAGTAACGAAGTTGGTGGAGACGTACTGGAGGCAAACGGAGCCGAGTATATGATTCGTGGGCTCGGCTACATCCGGTCACTCTCTGACCTGGAGAATATTCCGGTAGCAACCCGGGACGGGACACCCGTCCTGATAAAGGATCTGGGAACGGTCACGTTCGGCGCCGATGTCCGTCGCGGCGCGGCTGACTGGCAGGGCGAGGGCGAGACTGTTGGCGGTATCGTGGTGATGCGTTTCGGCATGAACGCGCTCCGCGTCATCGATGCGGTGAAGGCCCGGTTGCGCGAATTGGCGCCCTCACTGCCGCCCGGCGTTGAGATTGTGACGGCCTACGACCGCTCCGGACTGATCAACCAATCGATCCATACGCTCCGCCGCGATCTGCTGCTGGAAGGCATCATCGTGAGCTTGGTCTGCATCGTCTTTCTCTTTCACTTCCGATCCGCACTGGTTCCCATTCTCACGCTCCCAATCGCCGTTCTGGCTGCATTCATCCCCATGTACTTTCTGCACGTGAGCTCCAACATCATGTCACTTGGCGGGCTGGCGCTAGGGATCGGCGTGCTGATTGACGCAAGTATCGTCATCGTTGAAAACGGACACCGTCATCTGGCTGAACTGACATTTATCCCCAGCGGGGAGGAGCGGCGGCTCATCCTGGTGCGGGCGGCGCAGCAGGTGGGCCCCGCCTTGTTCTTCTCGCTCATGATCATCGTGGTCTCATTCCTGCCGGTGTTCCTCTTAGAGGCTCAGGAGGGCCGCATGTTCCGCCCGCTCGCCTGGACCAAAACTCTGGCGCTCATCTGCTCCTCGCTGCTCTCGATCACCCTGGCGCCGGCGTTAATGCCCTTCTGCCTGCGCGGCAAGCTGCGTCCTGAGGCGAAGAACCCCATCTCTCGACTCACCCAGGCTCTCTATCTTCCTGTGCTGCGTTGGTGCCTGCGCCACTGGAAGCTGGTGATCGCGCTCAATCTGGCCTTTCTTGGCGCGACCATCCCTCTTTACTTTCACCTCGGCAGCCAGTTCATGCCTACGTTTTATGAAGGCTCACTGCTCTATATGCCCAGCGCACTGCCCGGCATCTCCATCACCCAGGCAACGGCGCTCATGCAGGAGCAGGACCGCATCCTTCGCTCCTTTCCCGAGGTGGCAACTGTCTTCGGCACGGTTGGCCGCTCCGACTCCGCCACCGATAACGCCCCACTGGACATGTTTGACACCACCATCATGCTGAAACCGCGCAGCCGTTGGAGGCCGGGCATCACCTACCAGACGTTGATCCAGCAGATGGACGCGAAGCTTCAGTTTCCCGGACTTACCAACACCTGGACCATGCCCGTCCAGAACCGCCTGGACATGGAGATGACAGGCATCAAAACCCCGCTTGGCATTAAGATTCAGGGACCGAATCTCAACCAGATCGAAGAGATCGGGGCCCAGATGCAGCAGATACTCTCCGAACTGCCGGAGACGGACAGCGTCTTTGCAGAGCGTGTCTCCCAGGGCTTTTACCTGAACATCGATGTCAATCGCCTGCAGGCGGCCCGTTACGGGCTTACCGTAGGCGACGTGCAGCAGTGGATCAGCTCTGAGATTGGCGGCGCAGATATCGCTGAAACCATCGCCGGTCGTCAGCGCTTTCCCATCGCCGTGCGCTACCTCCGAGACTTTCGAGACGATCCGCAGAGCATTGAGCGGGCGCTGCTTCCGACACCGGTAGGAGCGCAGATTCCCCTCAGCGAGGTAGCCCGCGTCTTCTTCTCACGCGGTCCCTCCATGATCCGCGACGAAGATGGTCTGCTTACCGGGTATGTCTATCTGAACCTCAAGAACAGCGAGTACGGCGGCTTTGTTAAGCGCGCGCAAAAGCTACTGAACGAGAAGCTCCTTCTACCCACCGGCTATACATGGCGTTGGGCCGGGGAGTACCAGTTCGAGCAGCGCGCCCGGCATCGGCTAACCGTGATTCTGCCCATCGTCTTCTTCGTCATCTTCGTTCTGCTCTACCTCGTCTTCCGCTCGGCTGTGGAGGCCGCAGTGCTTCTCTTTCCCACTCTCTTCGCCATGTCAGGCGGACTGATGCTGCAGTGGATGCTGGGCTATCACTTCAGCGTGGCAGTTTGGGTTGGCTACATAGCGCTCTTCGGCATCGCGGTGGAGACCGGGGTGGTGATGGTGTTGTATCTAGATGAAGCTTGGCAAGGCCTGCTCCAACAGGGCAAGCCCATCACCGAGGCCGCCCTGCAAAAAGCCATCCTGGAGGGCGCCGTGCAGCGCCTGCGCCCCAAGCTGATGACCGTCACCGCTGTTGTTCTGAGTCTTGCTCCCATTCTGTGGGAGTCCGGCATCGGCTCAGACGTCATGAAGCCTATCGCAACTCCCATCGTCGGGGGCATGATTACCTCCACCATTCACGTGCTCATTCTGGTTCCAGTGTTCTTCCTGCTTATCCGGCGAAGGTTCCTGGAGCGCGCTTCGACTGTGGCAAACACAGTGGAGACCAACCCATAGCCAGGTGGAGCGTGGTTGAAATAACCTTGCATCTGCTGCAAGGCTCGAATATCTCCGCACTGAAAACCTTCTGCAAGAAACAGGCGGCGACGGAGGGGGACTTATAATCCGAGGATTAGGGGTTCGCATGGTTTCGGTCCCTGACTGGGCTCGCTGGCCGAGTCCGGCCTTTAGGTTGGCGCAATGTGGGGAACAAGACGATGAGAATCAGCATCTGGGGCAAGGCCCGTTTGGCATCTCCTCGCAAGGCTGCTCTTTATGCTGGGTTCATTGCCACAGGAGCGGCATTCACCATTCCTGGTGCGGCTCTGCCGCTGCTGCTCCTGCAATGGTCTATGAGCGATGCGCGTGGCGGCCTGCTCTTGTTCTGCTTCTACAGCCTGGGTATCCTGGGAGCTTATAGCGCCCGGGGAAGGATGCACCTTTCGCTGGCGCGAGGTGCGCTGCTGACCTCCATTGGAGCCTTCTGCCTTAGTTGGGCAGGCCGTTGGAGCGCTTATCCGGCCATCGCACTGTATGGCTTCGGCTTGTCGTTGACGATGACCTCGATCAGTCTTCTGGTCTCACAGCGTTTTCCCCAGCAACGACGGATTGAGATGATGCGCTTGAATCTGGTGTGGGCCTTTGGCGCTGCGATGGGACCATGGATCGCTCTGAGCTCGACCCAATTAACCCCGATTTCACGACATGGCGGGGTTCGCTCCACGGTCCAGGCAGCAGGGCGCGGAGCGGCGCTCTCCGCCAACAGCCTGCATCATCTGCAGCACGTCCTCGGTGGCGTAACGCTCTTCTTCATCCTGGCGGCAGCCTGGGCGACCTGGATCGAAGACAGCGAGAAGCCTGAAGCATCGAATGCCGCAACCGTTGTTACCGGCGCGCCACAAAGAAGCCCTGCGGAAAGCTCGCCGTCGCAACTCGCGAGAAGCCACTTCGGCGTTCCATGGACGCTGCTTGCTCTGGTCTTTGGCGCCGTTGGTGTTGAGACTGCCGCAAGCAGTTGGTTGACCGCCTATGCGCAGCGGGCCGGGGACTCGCTGGGGATTACGATCGGTGCTGCCACGTTCCTCTGGGGCGGTTCACTCTTGAGCCGAATTTTTCACTCCACGGCCTGGGTCTCGCGCCTGTCAGAGCGCAACATACTGGTCTCCAGCATATTGGCCATGGTCACATCCCTGGCCCTTCTGATCGCATGGCCGGCCGGCGTAGTCACGCTGTTGGCAGCAGGGATCCTGGGCCTCGCCACAGGGCCCGTCTATCCGATGTTGCTGGCTGTTGCCCTAAGGCATCGGGAGAGCTCACTGGCGTTCACAATAGCCGCTCTGGGATCTTCGTTGCTGCCTTTGGCTACGGGCAGCGTCTCCTCCTGGGCTCACTCGCTCCGCTCCGGGCTGAGCATACCCTTGCTGGTTGCCACGAGTATGGCGGTGCTGATTTTTGCTTCGCGTAATATCTTCGAAAGCAAGCAAGAGAACATTCCGGCGGAGATGTTAGGCTGAAGCCCTCTTGCCAAGATCAACGCCTGCTGCAGAGCGCATTGGTCCGGTTTACCTTTACCAAAGAATGCGCAAATCGTGACGAAATAGCGGCATTCTTGCGGAATGGAGACGATTGGTTCCTCGGATTCTGCAGAACTAAGGCAATAGCAGCCAGCGACCCTTTGCGGCGGAAGCTATGCCGGCTCAGTACTTGAAGACATAGGGAGCGGGCCAGGTCATCGTCTTGTCGGCGCGGTCCACGTACATAAAGATCTTATTGCCTCCGTTGACCCGCACAGCGACGATGACGCCGGTGCCAAAGTAGCCCGTTCCGGCGGCGACCGACTTATCCACGTGATGCCATGTGATAGGGCGGTTGATGGGACTATCCTTCGTCCAGTCTTCGGTAAATCGCGCCAACGGATAGCCGCTGTACTTTTGTGGATGTTGCTGCCACTCCGGATCGTTGTAGTAGATGCCGTAGGCTTTGGCGTAGTCCTTGTCCTGGAGGGCGTCAAAGAATTCATTGACGCGATGCTCATAGCCCAGGTTACTGAACAACCATCCGTGACCGGAGACATATCCCGCCAGGGAGATTACACCCAGCAGCAGCACCCCAATCAGCACAGCGACTATGACATTGCGGCGACGGTTATCACGGGTAGGGTCGTATGCGGGTGCGTCCATCAAGCTCATTGCGGCATCCTCGGGGAATCCATGGGATCCTCCAACTTCTTAAACAATGGTAGCGGCAAAAGTCGCTCTGCAACACTCAGCCGAGGGTATTCTGGCCCATAGTCCCCTGACGCCCCGACGCATGTAGCCGGATGCGATGGCCGGTACTTTCCGGAAGGAAGACTCCAATCTCCCGGTCGGCGTATCTCTGGGCATCTGCGGCAGATGGTTCAGCTCCCGCTTACCGCCTACCCAACGCTCCGTTACGAGGAAGATCGCTTCAGGAACGTCCTCTATCCGTAAAGGGAAATGCGCTGCGAATATGCTCAAACTCAGTTCCTCCGGCGAGCAGATAGACAGAAAGGATGTCGAAGCGCAGAGGAACGCTCCAACGTACGGAGCCGGGAAACTGGCGCAGATAGGCCAGGGCGAGCTTGCACAGGGTACGCTCCTTGTGGTGATCGACAGAGATCTGGGCAGGGGCGAAGTCCCGAGCCGTTCGGGTCTTGATCTCAAAGATCACCAGGGTGTCGCCATCCCAGGCAACCAAGTCAAGGTCTCCACGAACGCGCTCCGCCTGCCATCGTCTTGCGACCACCGTATATCCCAGTTCACGCAGGTGGTAATAGGCTGCAACTTCACCCCTCTCACCCGTAAGCAAGTGCTGTGGTTTCAGGTGCTTGCGGTCCGCCCAAGAGCGCAGCGCCGTATAGGCGCGCTGTTCCAGCCGAAGTGGAAGCGAATGCCTTGCCATAAGAGCAGCATAGCGTAGCCGATCGATCCCTGGCCGACGCAGAGCGCCTACATTCCCAGGACTGCGCAACTCGCTACTTTTCCCAAGATGGCTCCGCTCGTTGGCTGGAGAGGGCAACATCTCCACAGGGTGCGCGATATACTTGATTGTGCACACCGAGCACAACCCAAACCACCCACTCAATGAGGTCGCAGCCATGTCAGCAAAGTACATCTTTGTGACCGGAGGCGTTGTGTCGTCCTTAGGCAAAGGGCTGGCGGCGGCCTCCATCGGCTGTCTGCTGGAGGCGCGAGGCCTGCGCGTCAATCTGATGAAGTTTGATCCTTATCTCAACGTGGATCCGGGAACGATGAGCCCGTTTCAACACGGAGAGGTCTTCGTCACCGACGACGGCGCTGAGACGGATCTTGACCTGGGACACTATGAGCGCTTCACCCACAGCCGTCTGTCCCGCGACAACAACCTGACCACCGGTCGCATCTACGAGCAGATCATCACCAAAGAGCGCCGTGGAGATTATCTGGGCAAAACCGTGCAGGTGATTCCGCACGTCACCAATGAGATCAAGAATGCCATGGCCAAGGTGGGGGCCGACTGTGACGTGGTAATCGTTGAGATCGGGGGCACTGTGGGCGATATCGAGTCGCTTCCTTTTTTGGAAGCGATCCGGCAGATGCGCCAGGAGATGGGGCGCGACAACACCTGTTTTGTGCATGTTACGCTGATTCCCTGGATTGCCGCAGCCCAGGAGCTCAAGACAAAGCCCACCCAGCACTCCGTCAAGGAGATGCTCTCCATTGGCATCCAGCCGGATATCCTGCTCTGCCGCGCAGACCGAGCGGTGCCCCGTGAGATGCGCCAGAAGATTGCCGCGTTCTGCAACGTGGAAGAGGCCGCCGTAGTGGTAGCGCGCGACGTGCCGTCCATCTATGAGGTGCCCCTGAACTTCTACAAGGAGGGTGTGGATGCGCTGGGGATGAAGTACCTTCGACTGCAGACCAGGGAGCCGGACATGTCCCGGTGGGAGGACATTGTACGCCGAGCCTACAACCCCACGGACGAGGTCGAGATCGGCATCGTCGGCAAGTACGTAGAGTATGAAGACAGCTACAAGTCGCTCAAAGAAGCACTGGTCCACGGAGCGCTCGATGCGAATCTCAAGCTGAAGGTCACCTGGGTCGAGGCCGAAGGCCTGGAGACCCAAGATTATGAGGCAAAGCTGGAAGGTTTTGACGGCATCCTGGTACCGGGCGGGTTCGGCAAACGCGGCATCGAAGGAATGCTGAACGCCATCAAGTACGCGCGCGAAAACAAGGTTCCCTACTTCGGCATCTGCCTGGGGATGCAGACAGCCTGCATCGAGTTCGCTCGCAACGTGTGCGGGCTGGCCAAAGCCAACTCGGGCGAGTTCGACCCAGCCACACCGTACCGCATCATCTACAAACTGCGGGAACTGATTGGCGTGGAGGAGATGGGCGGCACCATGCGGCTAGGAGCCTGGGAGTGCGTGCTGGAACCTGGGTCGTTAGCCGCCAAAGCCTATGGCGTCACCCGCATCAGCGAGCGTCACCGCCATCGCTATGAGTTCAATCGCGAGTATGAGGCAGCGTTGACCAACGGCGGCCTGCGATTGACAGGCACAACACCGGATGCAACCTACGTGGAGATCATAGAGATTCCAGACCATCCCTTCTTCCTGGGCTGCCAGTTCCATCCTGAGTTCAAATCCAAGCCCTTGGAACCGCATCCGCTGTTCCGGGAGTTTGTGAAGGCGAGCTATGCCAACCGGAGGTCCTTGCGGTCGGAGAGATTGGCTCTCACCCAGGCGTAGGCTTAGGGCAACCCTCTTGCGCGGATACGCATTTTTTGGCGTCTCGCATTACGACCTTCGTCGGCCCACGGTATTCTTTACAAAGTGCGGATGGCGACCTATTCATGACCATGCAATATAGTTACGGACGGCCACGGGGCTCAGGACCATTCTTCGGTGTTTTGCTGGCAATGATCCTTGGGGCTACCGCGGTTGCCGTCTTTGTTCATCACGCTCGCTCGGGCATCGCCGGCAGGATTGCAGCACAGATCGCCGGTCGACCTTTGGTCCTTATTTCGCCTGCGGAAGTTGTGCAGAAGCTCAATCAGCTCAACCGCCTGCAAACTGCTGAAGACTCTCTGGATATAGTGATCGATACCGCGGCGGAGGGGAATCCGGAGCATCCCGTCTCCGGAGTTGCTGCACCAGCCGGAGAGCCGGCCTCTGGAGATCGAACTCGAGCTGACGCGCGCTCCATCTCTCCGCAATGGATCATCGTGCACGGGCAGACCACTGCGGGTATAGACATGAGCAAGTTGCGGCCAGAAGACGTACTGATTACAGGGACTGCCAGTGACCCGTCGGTCCGGCTTTCCCTTCCTCCAGCGGAGATTTTGGGCAATCAGATCGATCCCAAGAAGACCAGGACCTACGCACCCTCAACAGGTTCCTTGACCCAATTGAATCTTACCTTGGATCAGCAGGTGCAGAAGCGGGCTCTAGCTCAGTTCCAGCAGGCTGCGGTAACGGACGGGATCCTGAACACGGCAACCAAGGATGCCCGCGCAACGTTAGCACTGATACTGGAGGATTGGGGATTCGAGCATGTTGAATTTCGCTAGATTTTTCCGGGCAATCGGAACTTCTACCGATCACGTTGCGTCCTATCGGGAGAGATGCAGGCCGTGATAGCAACCGCACCCGTATCCACAAGAGAGTCGACCGGTGAAATGCGACCCGGCCAACAGATCGTTCGGAAGCCAGCGCTCCCGGCTTTAACAGGTCTGCGCTCTTTCCTGGCGGTCACGATTGTTTTATTCCACTTTACGCCTTCCGGACTGACGTGGAGCAAACACCCCTCCATCACGCTCTATCCGCTAATCAACATTGGCTACGTTTTTGTAAGTTTCTTCTTTCTGATCTCCGGCTTCATCCTGGCCTATAACTACGCAGACCGCCCCCAACCGATGCATGCGGTGGACTTTTGGATAGCGCGCTTGTCGCGTCTTTATCCGGTATACGCGTTCACCATGCTCGTATCGATCCCCATGCTGATCACCGAATGGGCGGTGCGTTCGCGAACCGACTTCTGGATGGGACTGATTGCCACGCCGCTACTGGCACAGGGATTCTTCCCTCACCTGGCGACCTTCTGGATGACCGTGACCTGGACCCTCTCCTGCGAAGTGGTGCTCTACATCGCCTTCCCCTGGCTGCTTCGCCTGCCCTGGCCGCGCAGCACAGGCAAGCTGCTGGCGCTGGGTCTCACCCTTTGGGCGGTAGGGCTCATCCCGCACACAATCTATGTTCTCTGCAACCCGGACCACCTGAGCCACGCCGCCAATCGCTACAGCGATGGTCCCTGGCTTGACACCCTGAAGTTCACACCGCTGCCGTACCTTTGCACCTTCCTTGCCGGGCTTACGCTTGGCCATCTTCACGCAGCAGCCAAACTCAGCGAATGCACCCGCGTGATTGTGGGAACACTGGGTTTTGTGGGCGTGTGGTTTGCGGCCTATCATCTGGCTAATACCTTGCCCTACATCATGGTGCATGGCGGCCTGCTGACTCCGTTGTTCGCGGCGATCATCCTCGGGCTCTCCGGCCCCAGCATTCTGGCCAAACTATTCTCCTGGAAGCCGCTGGTAGCGGTAGGCGCTTCCACCTATGCGCTCTATCTATTGCACTTCAACGTCTATATCCTGCTGCATAAGTATCATGTTCTCGACAAGTTGCACTTGGCGCGCTTCGATCCGTGGATCTCCTATATCCTGGTGATCCTTCTGGCCCTGGCGGTGCGCAAATGGTTGGAACATCCTGCCCAACAGGCCATCGGCCGCTGGTGGAAGCGAAGAACAGCCGCCAAAGAAGCCAGCTCCTCTGTCCTGGTGGGATAGAGCAGTCTCCCCTTGGTTCACTCGTCCCGCTGTCCGAGTCTCCAAAACCAGCTCACGTCTCGGCTGCGAACACCCACCCAAAACTCTGTCAACGCAAGCTCTGGAAGCAGCGCATCGATGATGCCCGCCAAACATTTCAGGAGACTGAGCTTGCGGCAGATCCTTGGCCGCTTCCGCAGCTTATTCTTACAACGCGTTGTAGCAGGCGCGCCCCGGCACGCAGCGAGTCAAATGCACATAGTGCTCGTCAGGGCCCGCAGGCCCTTGGGTAAGGAGACACCAGTAAGAGGTAGATTCGTGTGTGCCGGGCGGCCACGTCTCAGAGAACCGTACGCTCGTGCCATACATGTTTTTGGCGCAGAGGCAACGGCAAGGCTCGCTCTTGGTTTCAGCGGACATTTCAGGTGTGCTCATACGGTCATCGCTCCTTTTGCCTGTTGCGCGGGGATTAGCTTGCAGCGCTGGGGTCGCGGCCCATTTGTCCCGCAGCCAGCAGAATCGTGCGATAAATGGCAATCGGAAACATCTGGACCTTGTAGGCATTCATGGAAAGAGGCTGCGCGCCCTGCATGGCAGTCTGCAGCGGGGCGCCTTGCATGGCCGCCTTTCCCGCAGCGCGTGCCGTCTCCTCTGTAATGGGTTTGCCCGCCAGCATGGCCTCTGCTTCCGGAGCGTGGCGCACAACAGGCGAAGCCGACCCCATCACGATAGCCGCCTTGCGGCAAACATTGCCATCCATCTCCAATACCACCCCGGCGTCAGCAATGGCCCAGTCGTTACTTTGTTTTTCTCCATACTTTTGATACGCCGATCGCGTACCCTTGGCCGGTTGCGGAATCATCACTGCGGTCAACAACTCATCCGGCTCCAAAACTGTAAATTTCGTTGGATTGGCGTCGGGATGGACATACAGATCCTTGATAGCAACCATTCGTTTGCCGCGCTGAGCTGAGGTTAGTTCCACACTCGCGTTCAGGCCTAGTAGAGCTACCGCCGAGGATGACGGAGCCACCGATGGGCAAGTACCATAATCCATAATCGCGTGGTATTGGTTAAGACCGCTAAAAGCAAAGCAGATTTCCTTACCCTTGCGCAGACACTGATACTCCTCGGAACGAAAGTACCAGCACTGCAACTCCTGCAGGAGATTGCCTCCCAAGGTAGCCATATTGCGGATGTGGGGCGTGGCCACCGTGCCACAGGCATCGGTGAGAATGGTGTACTGCGACTGCAACAGCGGATGTTCGCTGATTTCGGTGAGCGTCGTCAGCGCTCCAATGGTGACGCCCTCCGGCGATGGATGAATACCCCGCAGGGTTGAAATGTTGCGAATATTCACCAGCCTGGATGGTGTCGTCGTGCCATTTTTCATCCGGTCCAGCAAATCTACGCCGGCGGCCTTCACGACAGCGCCATCTTTCAACTGCGACAGTGCCCCGTCCACAGTGGTGCAATCCACAAGAACGAACTGGTTCATGCCGTCTCCTTCTGCTGTGATGTATTCGCCAACGCCGCCAGCACCACTGCCGGAGTCATCGGCAAGCTGCGGATGCGAACCCCGGTGGCGTTGTAAAAGGCATTGGCGATCGCTGCCGGCGTACCAATGATGCCACCCGGTTCGCCAATGCCGGAAGCATCGGTTGAACTCTGGCCAATATAGCTTTGGATCAGTTGTACCTCAATCTTGGGAATCTCTCTTGAACCGGCAATCTGGTAACGGTCCAGATTCGCATTCACCATCAGCCCGTAATCCGAATCGATCAGACGATTTTCATACAGCGCGTAGGAGATGCCTTGGATCACACCACCGTTGATTTGGTTCATGGTCTGTTTTGGATTCATGGGACGTCCGCAATCATGCACCGCCAGAATACGCTTGACCCGAATAAGCCCAATCTCCATATCAACTTCCACTTCCGCAACATCGACGCCGCCATAGGTCTCATAAGCCTTCCTGTCGTAGTCAGGGATGCGCCGTGCCTGCGCAGAAACCTCGCTGGTGTTCATCTTTGCTGCGGCGCGACGGAAGCTGATCGGCTGAAATTTTCCGCTCTTGCTGCTCACTTCTCCGTTCGCCAGCACCAGGTCATCGGGCTGGACACCCAGCGCAGGAGCAATGCTGGCCAGGAAATTCTGCGCCGCATTCCAAGCTGCATCACGCACCGCCGGCGTCAACGATGCCGTCGTCACGCTTCCCCCGGAGTTCGGTCCCACCGGATAATTCGTGTCACCGATCTTTACCGACACCTGCTGTGGCGGCACGCCAAACTGTTCGGAAAGAATCTGCGCCATCACGGTCTTGATGCCGCCGCCAATGTCTTGTACAGCCGACAAAACTTCTACCGATCCGTCCTGGTGCACGCGAACTTCCGCAGCGGAATCCATACTGATATTCCGATACCACACCGCCTGCCCCACTCCTACACCGCGCTTAATGTGTCCACGATCCACATTCGGCGTGGCATGGCGTGACTTCCAGATGGCGCTGTTCCGCACAATCTCGCGTTCTACCCGGCGCGCGGAATTCTCATCAATCTTATCGCGCAGATCCAGCGGGTCCATCCCGAGGCGGATGGCCAACTCGTCGATCGTCTGCTCCAAGGCAAATGCTCCCTGTGGATGCCCTGGTGCACGGAATGCGGTTGCGGGACCCGCATTGGTGAAGATGTCACTCTCCTCTGTACGCAGAGAGTCATATTTGTACATATTGGTTGCCGGCCCGGCGCAGCCCGCACCTGTTCCGCAGCCCGCCGTACCAAAACTCACCAAGTGGATGGCGGTGAGCGTGCCATCCTTCTTCGCCCCAATTCTCAACGTCTGGTCTGAACTGGGACGATTGCCTACCGAGAGTTGCTCTTCCTTACGATCCAGCATCAAACGTACCGGTGCGTTGGTCTGCTTTGACAGTGCTGCGGCAACTACACCCGGATTCCCTGGCCCGAATTTTGCGCCAAAGCCTCCGCCCATAAATTCCGTAATAACCCGAACTTGGCTTTTGGGCAGGTTGAAGAATCCAGCCAAGCCCTCCCGCACGCTGGCGGTGCCCTGCGTGGAGGCCCAAACAGTCAGCATATCCGGCTTCCAGTCCGCCACCACGCCATGGCTTTCCAACGCATTATGCACCTGCACCTGCGTTGTGTAATGGCTCTCTACCACTACATCAGCATCTTTGAATCCCTGCTCGATATCGCCAAGAGTATGCACTGAAGGCCCGTGGATGTTGCCGGTTTGAGGAACATCCGCAGCCCCACCACCACCGCCCGCAGTACCGCTCTGGTTCGCAGGCCCGGGGAAAACCATGGGAGCATCTGCCCGGCGCGCCTGATCCATGTCCACAACGAAAGGCATTACGTCATACTTCACCTTCACCAGTTTGGCCGCATCCTCCGCAATCTGTGGATTCGTCGCGGCAACCGCCGCGATGGGCTGACCGGCATACCGAACAATCGGATACTTCGAAACCTCCAGAGACGGGTTCAAGAGTTTCGCCGAACCGAGCAAATTCTCAATGACGAATACACCCTTGACTCCGGCAACTTTCTCCGCCTCTGAGGTATCGACCGAAACCACCCTGGCATGCGGAACCGTCGCATCCACAAACTTCGCGTAGAGCATCCCCGGCAGCTGAATGTCAGCCGTATAGCGGGCCTGACCGGTGACCTTCGCATGACCATCCCAGCGCTCCGGCGACTTCCCAATAAATTTCAGGTCTGCGTTGATCGGCAGAACCGGTGGCTCCGTCGCGGGCATCGTACGCGGCTCCTGCCGCAACGTATACCCCGGAACACCGACCGGCATCATCACCGTTTTCATCCCATCGCCAGCCATGTCCTGCGCCGCCTCTGACGATACACCGGTGGAAGAAGGAATCTTCGTGGTTGCCATCGTTCTCTCCTACGCGTTGTGGGTGGATTCAGAGTCAGAAACACCGGCGGCTTCCAGCGTCGCCGCAAAAATCCGGGGATAAGTGCCGCACCGGCATAAGTTCCCAGCCGTGGCGAGTCGCACATCGTCTTCCGTGGGCTTGGGATTCTTTTTGAGCAGCGCCGAACATGTCATCACCATGCCCGGAGTACAGAAGCCGCACTGCATAGCGTCATGCTTCTGGAACGCCGCTTGCATGGTTTGCCCCTCACGACTCTTCGTCAGGCCTTCGATGGTTGTTACCTTATGTCCCACTGCATCGATGGCCAACGTCATACAGCTGTTGATCGGTATGTCATCCAACAGGAGGGTACACGCAGAACACGCACCCCGATCGCAGACAATCTTGGTGCCGGTCAGCGCCAATTCCAGTCGTAAGGCTTCCGCCAGCGTAGTGCGGGGCTCGATATGGATGACCTGTTCTTTGCCGTTGACCTGCAGCGTCACCGGGACCGGTCCAGGCCCGAACTCTCTGACGCCCTCCGGATATTCGCCGCGTGCGGCAGAGGCGGCCTCACGGCCGAAGGCCCGTGCGCCTTCCAGCAACGCCGTTCCCGCTGCGGTTACGCCGGCGCCTTTCAAAAACCCGCGCCGCGTGATGCCCGTGGTTCCCTTGCCCGGCTTGCTCTCTGCCGTCTCCACGACGCCGGATTCCTGCGGCAGATCCTGAAGCAGATCGCTCGGATCGTGAGGTAACTTTGGTCCAGACATGTCATCTTCTCCTGGTAGATCGCCGAAAGCTATTGAGCCTTGCGCCTGCATCAAGCCATCTTCAGTAGCCTGCCGATATGGCTAACGACACGATTATCGTACAAGAGTTGCAGACTCGACAAGCCAAGCCGTCTTCCTACAATCCGTCGCCGAATTGCTGCCGCTGCGAAAGATATTTTGGCCGACAGCGGAAAGCCTCAAGGCGCATCCAGCCTGCCGTCAGAGTACAACAGTTGCTAAAAGACGTCCAACTGCGTCGTTCCGCAGCGTAGCCGTTCTTTCAAGGAAGGCTCCGTCCCGCCCGCTTCCAAGCAGATCGAAAAGTCTGGCGATTTCCCAGATAACTCTCATCTTTGGCTCACTTGGCTACCGATAGCGACCGCATGACAACCTTCCCAAAAGCAAAGCACTGCGGTTCAACCGTGCAGGCAGCCGCAGGCATGTCTTCCGCAGGTTGTGCCGACGTTTTCCCGCTGTTTTAAAGCATAAGAAAAAGTCAGTTGAGGGCTTGGACCACGGTTACAGAGAGATACTCTGGCGTCGACTCTATGCTGTCACCAGGGAACCCAACTTCTGGCCGGCAATTACCTTCAGAATGTTGCCGCGCTCACGCATCGAGAAAATGATCATCGGCATACGGTTGTCCTTGCACAGGGAAACCGCCGTGGTATCCATTACCTGAAGGCCGAGTTTGATGATCTCCATGTAGGTAATCTCATCGAACTTAGTAGCGTCCGTCACTTTCTTGGGATCGGCGCTGTAAACGCCATCGACGCTTGTAGCCTTCAGCAGAACCTCGGCGCCGATCTCCATTGCGCGCAGGCTGGCAGCAGTGTCTGTAGAGAAGAATGGATTGCCCGTACCGGCGGCAAAGATCACCACGCGCCCCTTCTCCAGATGGCGAATCGCACGACGGCGGATGTATGGCTCGGCTACCTGATGCATCTGGATGGCGCTCATCACGCGAACATGAATACCTGTCTTTTCAATTGCGTCCTGCAGCGCAATGGCATTGATCACGGTAGACAGCATTCCCATGTGGTCGGCAGCAACGCGGTCCATGTGCAGGGCCTGTTCCGCAACCCCACGGAAGAAGTTGCCGCCACCAACGACAACGCCAATCTGGCAACCGGAGCGCGCCGCCTCGGCGATCTCCTGAGCGATTGCATTGACAAACAGCGTATCGACACCGAAGCCTCGGCTGGCCGCCAGGGCTTCTCCGGAGAGCTTTAGAAGAACTCGCTTATACATGTTACGAACCAGTGTACAAGTTTGAGCAAGGCAGAATCTGACACCGGAAGATGGTTTTGAGGAAAGTTCTTGCCCAGATCCAGCCAGCTTCAAGATGTTCGCAATTCAGAAATCTCCCGGCGACACACTGAGTCTAAGACGCCCAATCAGGCATGTGCATGCATGGTGGCGCCTCCCTGCCGGTCGATTGTCTCGTTGTGAGGGGACGACGCGAATCCCCTGCTCCGCTTCGCCCAGCCGCGAGAGAAGGTGTCTATTGTCCCTTCAGCATCGCTACGACAGGGTCGGGCAGTTGCTCATTGGCGTGCTGCAATAAAAGCGCAACATCCCACATTTGCTCTTCGGTCAAGATACCCTTAAAGGAAGGCATGCCGGTGAGACGAATGCCGTTTTTGATCTTCCAATAGGTCGCGCCGGGAGGATCGTCGCTCACCCCCACCACCTGTCCCTGGTGATGCCGGGTCCACAGTTGGGGGGCGTGCGGGAACATCTGATGGGCAATGGCGGAAGACTTTCCGGGAACTCCATGGCAACCGGCACACTGCAGCTTATACGCCATGGCTCCCGTCTCATAGACGTCTTCGCTGACGCCGAACGGGGGCTGCTGCATGTCACGACGAATCCGGGCATGCAAGGGGATGTGTACGATCTTTGCTTCAAAGGGGAAGGGTTTGTCCGCAGTCGCCACCGGCGGGTTGCCAAACCGGAGATACCCCCAGAGACCGAAAAAGAGCACCACAAACGCAAACAGAAAGCCTAGGACAAACTTGAAGAAACCGCCAGAACCTCCCGATCTTGAGCCGCCACTCGCCATGAAATCTATCTCCCGTTTTGATGTTGTACCTCGACATTGTACGCGGAATCAGTCGATTTTGTGCAGACCGAGTTGATCTCTCCGTTTGCTTTCACTCGGGAACTTCCAACGCGATCTCGGCGTAAGATACGTTGCAAGGTTCCTACCCAGCCAGTGGAAAGCGGCCGAAACCACGAAAGGATGAGCAAACGATGCAGACCAGAATCACCGGTACCACCATGCCGGTACTTGAAGCGCTCTTAGAACCCGGCGAAAGCCTGATCTCCGAGGGCGGTGAGCTGAGCTGGATGTCCCAGACGATTGCCATGACCACCCATACTCAGATGGCTGGCGGCGGCGGTATCTTCGGCGCCATCAAGCGCGTGGCCGGTGGGGGCACCCTTTTCATGACCGAATACACTGCTCAGGGATACCCTGGTGAGGTCGCCTTCGCTGCTAAGATCCCCGGTCAGATTCTTCCTGTCGAAATCCAGCCCGGGAATGAACTTCTGATCCATCGCCATGGGTTCCTGTGCGCTACGCCCCAGATCCAGCTCAGCGTTGGCCTCCAGCAGTCCCTGGGAGCCGGCATCTTCGGCGGAGACGGCTTCCTGCTGCAAAGGGTCGCCGGCACGGGCACGGCCTGGCTGGAGATGGGTGGCGAGTTGGTGATTCGCGATCTGCAACCGGGCGAGATGCTGCGCGTGCATCCGGGCCACGTGGGAGCCTTCCAAGCCGGCGTGAACTTCCAGATCACGCGCATCCAGGGGATTCGTAATATGTTCTTCGGGGCCGATAGCATCTTTCTGGCTGTTCTTACGGGCCCAGGCCGAGTCTGGCTGCAGACGCTTCCGCTGGCCAACCTGGCGCATGCTTTGCAACCTTACCTTCCGTCCGGGAACTCTGAGACGAAAGACGTGGGAGCGGCCGCTGTGTTGGGCGGCATCGTCGGCAGCATGTTTGACAACCGCTGACAACCGTGGCGCAGGTTCCCTTGCCTCCGGCGACATCCTGCGCCGTCCCTGTTGTGAATGGAAGTTTCGCAACGGACCTGTAGAGATGCGTTCTGCGGGCGAGTTTTCTATGCATCCCTTACGGAATCCATCATCGGCGTCACCGCCGACCACCAACAGGCAACCGGCACTCTTCACTCAGGAATCTGATAGGGATCGCAGAAAGGATCGACGCGAGCCCCGCAGCCATGTTCCAACGCTCGCGATGCCTCAGTTCACATCAGAAAGGAAGTTCCCATGTTCGGTCTTGTTTGGTGGATTGTCGTTGGCCTGATTGCAGGATGGTTAACAGGCAAAGTGATGAAGGGCAGCGGTTATGGCGCCCTCGGCGATATTGTCATCGGTATTCTTGGTGCAATTGTCGGCGGTTTTCTCTTTCATCTGGTCGGCCTCCGTGCGTCCGGCGGCCTGATTTACAGCGTTCTGGTGGCCTTCCTGGGAGCTGTGGTTCTTACCTGGCTCTTCCGTCTGGTGACCCGCAGACGAAACTGAAGCCGCTCCATCCGTGACGACAGCGCTGCGGCACGTGTTGTCTGATTCCTTTCGAACGTCGGCATCGATAATCATCTTCCGCAAAATCTTCTGCCGGTATGAGTCGGAATGCTCCCAACCATTTCTTTCATCCCGAGACGGGATGGCCCATCTTTTTTCCGAGAACGGAAGCAGGCCATATGGGACAGGGATTCCCCCACAACGCGACTACGGCAAAGGGCGAACCCGTTTGGGCTCGCCCTTTGCGTTGTTGCTAAGCGTCTTCTGTAGTCCAGAATCTACTTGATGATCTCAGAGATGGTTCCAGCGCCTACCGTACGGCCGCCCTCGCGGATGGCGAAGCGCAGACCCCTCTCCATAGCCACCGGAGTGTGCAGCGTCACCTCCAGCGTGACATTGTCGCCCGGCATCACCATCTCTGTGCCCTCCGGCAGCTTCGCCGATCCGGTCACATCCGTGGTCCGGAAGTAGAACTGCGGACGATAGCCGTTGAAGAACGGCGTATGCCGCCCGCCCTCCTCCTTGCTCAGCACATACACCTCGCCCTTGAACTGCGTGTGCGGCGTGATCGACCCAGGCATGGCCAACACCATCCCACGCTCCACATCTTCCTTCGCAATGCCCCGCAGCAGCAGC